>CAYOQG010000099.1:0-16789 GCA_964405925.1 uncultured Phycisphaeraceae bacterium
GTGGTGGTGGGGTAGATCACGATGTCCTCGATCGGAAAGCCCATGTCGTTTACCAGGATGTTCACCTGTTTCTGCTTGTTGATGTCGCACGGCGCCAGGGCGATCACTTTATGCCCGTACGCCTGGGCGGCCGCCGTGAGCGTACGATACTCCTCCTCGGTGACCGCGCCCAACAGGCAGTTTTCCCCCTGGCACGCCTCGGCAAGACATCGAGCGTTCCGCACGATGCGCTGGGCATATTCCTTGAACGCTGGCTGAAGAGCCTCCGTAAAACACACCGCTTTCGCTGCGATGACATGAGGCAGCGGACCGCCTTGCACGAGTGGACAACCTTTGTCGACCTGCTCCTGAAACTCAGCCGTGCACAGAATCAAGCCCCCACGCGGCCCACGCAGGGTTTTGTGCGTTGTCGACGTGACCATATGGGCGTGCGGGACAGGATCGAACTCGCCCTCGAACACGCCCCCGGCTACGAGACCGGCAAAATGGGCCATATCCACCATGAAAACGGCGCCAACCTCGTCCGCGATCTCGCGCATCCGCCCAAAGTCGATTCTCCTGGGATAGGCACTGTAACCCGCAAGGAGGATGAGTGGCCTGATCTGCCGCGCTTGCTTCGCGATCTCGTCGTAATCCAGCAACCCCGTCGAACGATCCACGACGTACGAGCGGGTATCAAACATCTTCGCCGAGACGTTGTTGCGCATGCCGTGAGTCAGATGTCCTCCGCAGCTCAGGTCCATCCCGAGAAGCCGCTGATTGGCGAGACGTTGACGTACCACCTCCCAGTCAACCTGCGAAAGCTCCGCCGACCTCCCAACGCCACGCTCCTCCAACATCGGTCCCTCGATGCGAGTGCTCAGGATCGCCCAGAACGCGATGACGTTTGCATCGGCACCGCTGTGCGGTTGCACATAGGCGTGCTCGGCGCCAAACAGCTCGCAAGCCTTCTTGCACGCGTAATCCTCAACATGGTCGACGTTGTCGCACCCAGCGTAGAAGCGATGAAACGGGTGACCCTCCGCGTACTTGTCGGTCAAGAGGTTGCCCATCGCGGACTGAACAGCCAGCGACGAGTAGTTCTCGCTGGCGATCAGCTTGATGTTGCTCCTCTGGTCCGCCAATTCTTGCACAATCGACATGGCGACGTTGGGAGACACACCGGCGACACGCTCCAAGCTCGCCAGGTACACCAGGAAACCGGGATCGATCTCGGAATGATCGTGTCGGGAAAGATACGATTGAACCAGATTCGTGGGCATGATCGAATTCCTGCTACTAAAAAAAGCCTCAGCCAAGGCCGTCGCCCAATCATTGTAAGCGCCGCCCCTCGGGGGCGGCGTCGAGTGGGTCTTTACGTCACCCACAAGAGATGACGCTACACAAAAACCAATGAGCGCTCCAGCACCAATACACCGCCGTGAGCATACTGCCTTTTTGTGTATCCGTTAACCCCTCTCTCGCGCTTGCAGGCGAGGGAATGAAAGGGGCGGGACATTGGGCGATCTTGCGGGGTTCTGTCGGACGCGCTGGCCACGCCGGCGGTGTGGGATGATCAACGGTCAAGGCCGAAAAACTCCGCCGTATTGCGCGAGGTGTTTGTGGCGAGTTCTTCGTACGACTCGCCGCGCAACTTGGCCAAGAACCTCGCCGTGTGCACAAGGTGCGCCGGCTCGTTGCCTTTGCCACGCACAGGCACAGGCGACAGATAAGGCGAGTCGGTTTCCAGCATAAGGGTCCCGGGCGGATAGGTCTTGGCGACCTCTTGGAGCTTGGTGAGCTTGGGAAAGGTCACGACACCCGTAAAGGATAGTCTCCAGCCGTGCTCCTCCAAACGCTGCGCCTCTTCGCGGTCGCCTGAGAAACAATGGAACACCACGGGTCGGTCTTTATACCCGTGATCCCGCAACATCCCCACGACGTCCTCGAAAGCCTGTCGACAATGAATGACAAGCGGGAGACCGCTTGGACCAGCCAGCTCGAGCTGACGCGAGAAGACCGATCGCTGAACGGCGCGATCCGCGAAATCATAGTGATAGTCGAGTCCGATCTCGCCAACCGCCGCGACGGTTGGTCGATCCCAGAGCTCCGCGATCCCGGCCAGGTCGGCCTCAGAAACGCTCCCAGCGTCATGAGGATGGATGCCTGCGGTGGAATAAATGCGCCCCGGATAACGCTCCGCCAGGGTGACGGCGTTGCCCGAATCACGGAAGCTCATGCCGATCGTGATGATCCGCTCAACACCGACCTCCTCACATCGTGCCAGCACATCGTCCAAGCGTTCCATAAGCTCAGGAGACGTCAGGTGTGCGTGTGAGTCGATCAACCCCATAGAAGAACCTCGCTTATCGGCCTTCGAAGAGCGCGTTCATCTCATCGGTGACGCGCCTGGTGCACGTTCTCGAAGTGTTCGATTTTCGGTGATTCGCCCGATGGCCACAATACGGTGATCAGATCGAATCGGGACGGCTGGTTCTGTGCCGAATACTGCATCAGAAAATACCGAGCCGCCTGCTCGATGCGTCGCCACTGCGATGGCCGCAGCGCTTCTTGTAGATCCTCGGCGTCTTCGCTCGTTCTCGTTTTGACCTCAACGAACACGATTGTGTCCTTGTGCGCGCACACGAGGTCGATCTCACCAGCAACGCAACGGTAGTTTCTCGCGAGGATGCGATGGTGGTGACGCCTCAGATGGCGAGCGGCCACACGCTCACCGCGCAAGCCGAGAACATGTCTGTGATCACGCCGTGGTCGCAGCCAGCTCAGCTTCCGGAGTTTCCCTCTTAGAAATGCGAAGCTCACGAACCTTGCGGGCCTTGCCGATCCGTTTGCGGAGGTAAAACAGCTTCGCCCGGCGGACCTTGCCGCGGCGACGGACCTTGACACCGACCACGTTGGAGGAATGGATGAGGAATTTCCGCTCGACGCCTTCGTTGGCAACGATCCGCCGCACGGTGAATGCCTCGTTGATCCCCGTTCCGCAGCGGGCGATCACGGTACCGTTGAATGTCTGAATGCGTTCCTTGTCACCTTCGACGATGCGACAATGAACGTCGACTGTATCACCAATCCGGAACTCCGGCGGATTCGCCTTGAGGTGGGGCTTCTCTGCCAGTGCTATTAGCTTGTGTCTCATGACCCAGACTCCGCGAACACGCCGCCCTAACTCATCATCCCGGAACGCACCCGAGAAAACCCCCAAACAGACCCACACCTGTGTGGCACCATCTTCCAACCGGTGAAACCGCACGCCCGAAACCCGCACCGCACCGTTTTCTTCAACGGCGTGCAGTACCTGCCGACCTAGTCCTGATCTTGTTGGCCGGGCGGTTGTTGCGAGTCGCCATGACGCATCAGGTCGGGCCGCCGCGCGGCTGTCCGTTCGAGAGCTTGCTCCTGCCGCCAGGCAGCGATCCGCTCGTGGTCGCCGGACAGCAGGATCTCGGGGACCTTCATCCCGCGGAATTCCCGCGGTCTCGTATACTGCGGGTACTCCAACAGGCCACCCGCAAACGACTCGTCCGCTGTGGAGGACTCACCGCCAAGAGCACCCGGCAACAACCGAACGACAGCGTCGATCAGGACGATTGCGGCCGGTTCGCCACCGGAAAGCACGTAGTCGCCGATTGAGAGCTCGTCAGCTTCGATTCCCATTCGAATCCGCTCATCGAACCCCTCGTAGTGGCCACAAAACACCACCAGCCGAGGTTCCTGAGCGAGCCGTTCAACCACATCTTGTGTCAAACGCCTGCCTTGGGGTGTCAACACCACCCGGTAGGGCTTTCCTTCTGCCTGCGACTCCACGTGCTCGAAAGCTTCGAACACCGGCCCACACATCAGCACCATCCCTGGTCCACCGCCGAACGGTTTGTCATCGACACTGTGGTGCCGATCGTGAGCGAAGTCCCGGAAGTTCACGCACCGCACGGACACCAGTCCCGCCTTGATGGCACGCCCAACAATGCTGCATGCCAAAAAGGGCTCAAAGAGCTCCGGGAACAACGTCAGCACGTCGATGCGCATCGACCACCGAATCTACCCCTAGGCAGAGGAAGCCCCGTCAGCACTAATCCCATGCTTGGCGAGAAGCTGCCGCACGGTGTCGGTCGGTTTGGCGCCAACACCAAGCCAGTACTCGATCCGGTCACGCTTTACCGTCAATCCCTCGCCCTCAACCGCCGAGACGGGGTCGTAATGCCCCAACTCTTCGATCACCTTGCTATCCCGGGCGCTACGCCCGTCCATGGCAGCCAGCCGGTAGGATGGGCGATGTCGACGGCCAACACGTTTTAGTCTGATCCGGACAGCCACACTCTTGCTCCTGCCGCCCGGGTCGATACCCCCGGGTCGCTGTCGTCGAAATCCGCTCGAAAGTCAGAGTCGGGCCAGTATAGCAGTCGGAAGGAGACTTACAAGGGGCACCACGACCTCTTCGCGCTCCGGGCACGATGCCGGCGGCGAAGCCTCGTTCCATCGTCGTCGCAGGAACCAGCCATCGCGCCTGCCCATCGTCAAAACGCCAAAAAGAAAGCACCGCTCACCCGGGGGCGAAACGGTGCTTTCCGGAGGGGAAAGAAGCCGAATTTTGTCGATATAACGGTCTGCCGACCGACCTCCGGTATAACGTCCTAGTACTTATACGCCTGAGCAGGCACGTTGGTGCATCCAGCCTTACTCAAACCACATCCACGTATCGACCAAACGTACCGCTCTTCTTTCGTTTGTCAACCAAAATATTGTACTCGCGGCGCCGTCAAAGTCACTAAAAAACACGCCTTTTTACGGGACCGGCCTAGCCGGTCAACACTTCGAAAATCCGCACGAATCGCAACTCACACAACCTTCACTGAATCGGAGCGGTCCCTGACAATCTGGGCAAATCACTTTGTACTGTGTCTGCTGCCACTGAAATCCCAGGGCGTCCAGACGGGGCGGAATCGGGTTTTGTGACCGATTTTGCGGCGCCGACCCGTTCCCGCCGTTCCTGCCGTCGGAACTGCGCTTTGGCCTGCCTTCGGCGGTGACTTTCCTGCCCGCTGGCGGTTCCGTTTCGCCGGTCAGCAAACCGCGCAGGCCAAGCTTCGCCTTCGCCGCCAGGTATCTCCGCAGGCCTCGGGCGAGCCCGTCGCCCAGGCTCATGATTTTTCCTTCCTTGGTATGCACTTGAAGGCTCGAGCCGATCGAGTGCAGTTGGCGGATGACATGATCGAGGCTCCCGCCGGCACGGAGCCACAGACTCACCATCCGGCAAATGGCCTCAAGATCGCTGTTGGCCAGGTCGCCGCCCTTGCCCAGTTGGGCGAACACCTCGAGTTCGCGATCCGTTCTGGGATCCACGGTTATGTTGATGTGCATGTTGCCAAAGGGTGTCAACTGCCGGACACGTATCCCACTTTGAATCTCGGGGAGGATCGCGGGTTCGAGCGAGGGGAGCTCCGCACTCTCGGAAGAGGACGAGCCGTCCACGCCGGTTGAACTGCCTTCCCGGCCCTTTTTCAGGGCCATGGGTTGATGACTCCGGCAACCGTCTCGATAAACCGTGACCCCCTTGCAATTCAGTTTGTGGGCGAGCAGGTAGATCTCCTCGACGTCTTCGACCTTGGCCTCTTCCGGGAAGTTAATGGTCTTGGAGATCGAGGCGTCGCAGTGCTTCTGGAAGGCGGCCTGCATCCGCATGTGCCATTCGGGCGAGATGTCGCGTGCGCAGACGAACACCGCTCGCAGATCCTCCGGCACATCCGGTACATGAGCGAGGGTGCCTTCCGTGGCAAGACGCTCCATCAGTCCCTCGCTATAGAAACCGCGTTCCTGCGCCGCGGCTTCAAAGATTCGATTCACTTCAATCATCGGCGTCGCGCCATCTTCCTCGTCTCGAAGGACATTTCGGAAGAAGGCCAGGCTGTACATCGGCTCAATACCACCGGAGCACCCAGCGATGATGCTGATCGTCCCCGTGGGGGCCACTGTCGTACATGTGGCATTGCGCATCGGCCGGCCGAATTTCGTGTCCCAGATACTCCCCTCCCAGCTGGAGAAGGTTCCCCGATCCTTGGCCAGCTGTTCGCTGTAATTGTGCGATTCCTCGTGAACGAATCGCATGAACCGCTCGCCCCACTCGACGCCCTCGGCACTGTTATAGGAAACGCCCAGCTTGTATAAGGCATCCGCAAACCCCATGATCCCGAGCCCGACCTTGCGATTCTGCTTGCACATGCGGTCAATCTCGGGCAGCGGATACTTGTTGGCCTCGATCACGTTGTCGAGGAAGCGAACCGCCTGATGCACGGTCTCACGCAGACTCGCCCAATCGACGGTTGGAGCCCCCTCTTCATCGGTGCCCACAAAGGTCGCAAGATTGACGCTACCGAGGTTGCATGCTTCATAGGGCAGCAAGGGTTGCTCACCGCAAGGGTTGGTGGCTTCTATGCGGCCAACGTGCGGGGTCGGGTTGTCTTCGTTGATCCGGTCGATAAACGCCACGCCGGGCTCACCCGTGCGATGGGCGTTGGTGACGATGATGTTCCAGATGTCCCGCCTGGAATAAACACTAACAGCACGATTCTCTGTGTTGAGTTTGACTGCGGTGGAGCCCGCTCGATTCTCTTGGGTATCTGTGCTGTCATGGCAATTACTTAACGACTCCACCGCCTCGACCGGAACCAGCGAGCGGATATCGTCCTCCCAAATATCCACGTCCTTGGGGATGACGTACTTTCGCTGCGTTCGTGGATTGACGACCACGTGGGCCCCGTCGGGATCTTCCCGAAGCGATGCCATCCATTCGTCAGTGATCTTGACCGAGATATTGTAGTTGGTGAACTGGGAGAGGTCCTCTTTGGCGTGAAGGAATTTGAGGATGTCCGGATGATGGATGTTCATCATCCCCATGTTGGCGCCGCGTCGAAAGGCCCCTTGCTGAATGGCGTTGGTGGCTTCGCTAAACGCTCGCCAGAAAGAGATCGGACCGCTCGTCGTGCCTCCGGAACTGCTGATATAGTCACCGGTGGGGCGCAACTCATCGAATGCAAAGCCGGTCCCTCCGCCGGCTTTTTGGATCAGGGCGGTGTGTTTGATCGAGTCAAAAATCTCGTCGATGCTGTCGCCGACGGGCAACACAAAACACGCGCTCAACATGCCCATTTCCCGCCCGGCGTTCATTAGCGTCGGGCTGTTGGGCATGAACCGCCGACTGACCATCAACGAATAGAAGCATTCCTCCCACTCGCTACGGTTGTCGGGGTCGGGATCGTAGATCAACTCGACGTCGGCGATGGCCTTCGCCACCCGTCGAAACAGATCCCTCGGGGATTCCGTCACCCGACCTTGCTCGTCCTTCTTGAGATACCGCGCCCGAAGGACGCGCTCGGCGTTGCCTGTAAAGATCGGCTCCGGTTTCCGGGTATCGTCCGTGAGGGGAAGACTGGAACTCTCTACCGCCGCTTCCGACATATGACCGCTGCGCCTCCACCGGCGAAAATCGCCGGCCCAAAGTCTTCACTTGCTCAAAGCCACTCCCGACCACCATCCCGACAAGTGAGCCGGGGCTTCCCTCCTCGAACCGCAGCCGGGCCACCGCTATCGCGGCTCCCGACGTGAAGCGCCTGGCGCACACAGAGTGTCCTACCGGCACTCCAGAATGCGAGGTTCCCAGATGCTGTGATGGCCATCGGGCAATCTTAATCCTAGCACACATATCGGCCGGTGTCAAACATAAACACCATATATTGTGGAAGCAGAGGCGAGGTGCACAAGTACATGCGGGAAACGAAGTTAGGGCAGATATCGCAATTTCAAAAACATGTTGTTTTATCGGGCCAACTCCTGGCGCGCAGCAGTTCCGATCCGTTTTCCGGCAGCGTCGCGTGCCAGTCCGATCCGGGTCGATCGGCCGCGTCGCCGCTGGCCATAGCGTTTGACGAGTGTTCCAGGCACGAACATAGTGGCCCGGCGTTAACGCGGTCCGGGGTCGCCGGGTACTTTGAGGCAGTGGGAGACTTTTAGATGCAGGCTCGATCGACGACAGTCCGTGTCCGGGCCCCGTTCTCGCTGAAGGCCAACGTGCTGAGTCATGGTTGGCACGAATGCGCACCGCTTAGCTGGTGCGAGGGAGGCCAGTGCTTTCAGATCATCGAGCGAAGCAAAAAGGACGCCTATCGGATTTCCGTCATTGACGCGGCACGCCGAAAAGACCATGTCGCGTTGCGCGTGACGGTGGACGGGATCGAAACCAGCGACGAGATCATGGCACAGGCACGCCAGAGCGTCCGTCGCATCCTTAGCCTTGACCAGGACCTGACCGAGTTTTACGAGATTTGCCGACGACATCCGACGTTGCACGCCGTTCCGCGCCTCGGTGCGGGCCGTGGTCTGCGATCGTCGTCGATGACGGAAAACATCATCAAGGTACTGTGCTTTGCCAACGTGAATTGGACGCAAGCCGTCAGGATGATCAACCGCCTGGCACAGCTCGGTCCGACGGTCCCGAACTTCGCAAACTTGAGTGCCTGGCCCGCGCCCCGCGAAATCCTCAAAGCCGGCAAGAGATACCTTCTGGACGTCTGCCGCGTCGGTTACCGGACTGACTCGATCCTGACGTTTTGCCGTGACGTCTGTGATGGTCGCTTTGACCCGGAGCGGCTGGATGAGCTGGCAAAGACGGAGGACGTCAGCAGTGACGAGCTGCTGACGCAACTTCGCGCAATCAAGGGTATCGGCCCAACCGGCGCCCACTACTTGCTATCCTTCTTGGGCCGACACGATCGGTTGGCCATCGACAGCTCAACCATCGCCCACGTCGCCAGGACCCACATGCGTGGCCGAAAACCGACGCCCAAACAGGTCGAAGCCATCTATAAACCCTACGGCAAGTGGAAAAACCTTGTCTGGTGGTGCGAGTTCTGGCTCACCTGGCCCACCGCCAAACAGATGCTACGCGAGCGGGGAACTCGTCCAAAGTGAACATTCACACGAGTACCGGCGCTTGCGCGGTCTATTGCGGGTGTGGCTACGCTACGCGAAGCGCGGTATGATGATGTGGGTCGGGTTTTTCGGATGTTCGACCTATGTCGAAGACTACGCTTGACGAGAGATATCAGCGACTGCAAGAGATACTTCGCGCCCTAGAGAGCGTCGCGGTGGCGTTTAGTGCTGGCGTGGACTCGACGTTCTTGCTCAAGGTCGCGGTGGACACGCTGGGACCAGAGAACGTCGTGGCTGTCACCGGGCGCAGCGACAGTCTGGCTCGGGCCGAATTCGAGGAAACGCGCAAGCTGGCTCAGTCGATTGGGGCTGAGCACGTCGTTCTGGATACTAACGAGTTCGAGAATCCCAACTACACAGCCAACCCTCAGAACCGCTGCTACTTCTGCAAAAGCGCGTTGTTCACTCAGATGAAACCCTTCATCGGCGAGCGGGGCATCAACGCGATGGTCAGCGGCACAAACGCTGACGATCTCGGCGACTTTCGGCCGGGGATCGAGGCTGGCCGCGAGCAGGGCGTGCGCTCCCCCATCGCCGAAGCCGGGTTGACCAAGGATGACTTACGCATTCTCTCCGAGCGCCTTGGCCTGCCGACCTACGACAAACCCGCCAGCCCGTGTCTATCAAGCCGAATCCCTTATGGCGAAGAGGTCACGTCGGAGAAGCTCCGCATGATCGAAGCCGGGGAGACCTTCCTGCGCGAGCTGGGCATCCGCGAGTGCCGCGTGCGGCACCACAACAACCTAGCCCGAATCGAGGTCCCGCCGGAGCTGATTCCGAAGCTGGCTGAGCCGGAGACGGCCGCCAGAATCGACGAGCACTTCCGCTCGCTCGGTTTTAGCTACGTCTCCCTCGACCTCCGCGGTTTCCGCAGCGGCAGCCTGAACGAGGTCATCGCTTTCCGCAGACGACAGGCAAGCGCATGACGGCGTCTTCTGATATTCCCGTGGGTCGAGAGCAATGGGGGTTTTCGGACTCAGTCCTGCATGTCCAGCCCCGTGCCGCCTCGCCTTCGTCGTCCCAGAAGTGTATTGTAATGTCATGAATCGGGTGCGCCAGCCCTGAGCCTGCATTTTCGGCCCTGGATACCATAAACCCATGATCTGGGCACACCGCCACCTGAGCACGCTATCGCTTGTGGGGTCTTCCGCGTTGACAGTCAGAGCTGAGCCTGTACACTCTCATTTAGCAGCATTTTGGTGCGGGATCGTCCTCTCGACAGGAAAAACTGCGTATGGACTTCGATCGAGTTCATATATATATTAACTTGTATTCATATCATGGACGATAGGACGGTTTACGCTGGTTTGTCACGGACGATTGAGTGGGCTGTCCTCCCGGGTGGGAAGATCCCGGGCTTGAAAGCCTGGGCCAATCTCCTTAAGGAGGCGAGGGTGAAGCTGCTGAGGACGATTCACCGTCTCGGTGATTTCGGCGAATGCCACAATGAGGAACGCTTCTGTCACGAGCGTGACAAGATTTACGCGATCAAAGCGCACGGGGTCCGCGTTTACTGCTTTATGACGTCGGACCGCCGGATTGTACTGGCAAACGTGGTGGGGAAGCAGCAGAGGAAGGCGCGCAAGCAGGACTTGGATCGCGCGGAATGGATAAGAACCGAGTGCGAGAATCTAGGGGGAGACATAACATGACGACGCTCTACGAGCGCGAAATGCAAGATCCTGAGATGGCTCGACTAATGGCGCAGGAGGAGCTTATAGACGAGGGTACGGAACTTGTAGCCAAGGGCATGGTAGAACAGGGGATTTCGAAGGCGGAACTGGCTCGCCGGGTTGGAACCAGCAAAGCAAACATCACGCAGCTACTCGCTGGGTCACGCAATATGACATTGCGGACTCTTGCGGATCTAATGTACGCCATGGGCGAAACGGTTGTGTTGACATCGACCCCCCTTGCTGCACGCGAGGGTGAAGGGGTTTTGTGCTGGGCAGTTACGAAGCCTAGGTCGGTCCTAGGTCACACCTGGGAACCTACGGAACTCCTGATTGGAGCCGGTGGGCACGCCGCGTAGAAAGAGGGCGCATCAAGGATGACTAACACCAAGACAAAACCGAAAGACGTCGGTCCGCCTGCGCCGTCCGTCATGGAAGCAGGGAGACGACTGTTTGACGTTGTCGGCATAACCGGGGTCTCGTTGGCAGAGTGTCGCGCGCACGTTCGCCAGGCTGTGGAGGGGACCCTTAGGTTGACCCTGAGACGCACCGCTTCGGGCGACAGGTCGGAAGATGGCAAGCAGGTGCGAGCCACTGTGCGATTTACACTTGAGGGTCGGTTTGAGGGCGAGGAATCAGAAGGGTCGGCGTTGCTGATCGACGCGGTTTTCAACGCCTTCTATGAAATCCCCAGCGATCATCAAGCGAGCAAGGAGGCACTGGATTTCTTTGCCAATGCAAACGGCACGTTCAACCTCTGGCCCTACTGGCGAGAGTTCGTGCAGTCCACCGCGGCCCGAATGGGCGTCGCGGGCCTGATCGTTCCCACCTACCGGGTCGAGGAGGTCTTCACGGGACCAGGCACCGTCGATCGCACACAGAAGGCGCAAGAGGACGGGTCGCGGGAGGCGGACCCTGCACAACCCCAGTAGCGCTTCGAGCTTAACGATCTCCTTCTAGCCCAAAGACAATCCGACCCTCCTGCGCGGCGGGTGCTTCCGTCATTGGCGGTGGGATATGCCCTGCGGGCTCCTTGCGATTCGTTGGTCCTCGGTCTAAGCTGTCCGCCCTTGAACTGTGTGGGTTGACGCGGATCGGACGAGCTGGCCGTGGATCTTGACCAACTAACCGAAGCGATCACGAAGATCGAGGCGGAGGTATCAGCCAAGCTGCCCGAGATGGGCGAGGTTGATACCGTTCGCAGCTATGAGACGACGGTACTCGGGAAGAAGGGGTCGCTGGGGTCGCTGATTTCGTCGATCAAGGACTACCCACCGGAGCAGCGTAGCCAGGTCGGCCAAACGGCCAACCAGGCGAAGGCTCGCGTAAAAGGGCTGTTTGACCAGCGGCTTGAAGAGCTAAGAAAAGCGGCAGCAGAGGCAGAGGCAGCGGAGGCCGTAGCCTTCGACCCGACACTGCCGGGCATTCGTCGTCCGATGGGCAGCGTCCATCCGGTCACGGCGGTTCAGTGGGAGATCGAGCGAGCCTTCGAGCGTCTCGGGTTCACCGTCGAAGCGGGGCCCGATATGGAGTCCGAGTACAACAACTTCGAGGCTCTCAACATCCCCGCCACACACCCGGCTCGCGACATGCAGGACACGTTCTGGACGAAGCGGGGCATGGTCTTACGGACCCATACGTCGCCGGTTCAGTTTCGGGCCATGAGAAAGTTCGGTGCGCCCTTGCGGATCATCGCTCCGGGGCGTTGCTTCCGTCACGAGACCGTCGACGCCTCACACGAAACGACGTTCCATCAGGTCGAAGGGTTGGTGATCGACGTGGGGATCTCGATTCCGAATCTCATCGCCATGGCTCAGACCCTGCTCACAGAGGTCATGAAGCGTGAGGTCAAGCTGCGGGTCAGACCCGGCTATTTCCCCTTCGTCGAGCCCGGCATCGAGATCGACATGAACTGCCAGATTTGCGGTGGTGAGGGCTGTGCGACATGCGGGCAAAGCGGATGGATTGAGATTCTGCCTGCCGGTATGGTTCATCCCAACGTCCTGGTAGCTGGCGGGATCGACATCGAGAAATACACCGGTTTCGCGTTCGGACTGGGTCTGACGCGGTTGGCCATGATGAAATACGGCATTAGTGATATCCGCGTGCTGAACTCCGGGGACCTCAGAGCGATTGTCTCGCCCGAGCGACTCGGCGGACCGAGCTTGACTCGGCGTCAAATTGCTGCCACAACCGTGACATAAACCGGCTTGAAACACGACTATGCTGATCTCACTCAATTGGATTCGCGATTTCGTTGACGTCCCGGTAAACATCGACCCGCACGATCTGGCGGAACGTTTCACGCTCACGACGGCGGAGGTCGACTCGGTGGAACGCGTCCACGTCGTCGCCCGTGGGCTGATCGCGGCTCGGGCGCTGGAACTCGACGAGCTTGCGGGAACGCACAATCTGAGACTGGTCACACTTGATCTTGGTGATGGGGGCACGATTGAGACGGTCACAGCCGCCCCGGCCTTGCACATCGGATCGAATGTGGTCTACGCACCACCAGGTGCAAGCATCGCCGCCTACGGGAAAGTGGGCACAGCCAAGGTCGCGGGCAAGACGAGTGCTGGGATGATCCTGCCAGGCGATGCCATCGGTATCCCGATGGCTGCCCAAGAGGCGATCTTCCTGAGCAACGAGTTCAGACCCGGACAAGAGCTTCCGTCGGAGCTGTTCGAGGATTGGACGATCGAGGTCGACAACAAATCCATCACTCATCGCCCGGACCTTTGGGGACACTATGGTATCGCTCGTGAGATCGCGGCCATTCTTGGCCTTTTCCTTCGTCCTTATCCGGTGGTGTCGGGCGCTGAGCTGACACCGAACGGGCTGCCCGAGGTGAAGATCTCGATCGCGGACGGTAAGGCGTGTCCACGTTACACGGGACTCGTCGTTGAAGGCGTGCCCACCCAGCCAGCACCTCTTTGGATGCAACTGCGGTTGGGGCACGTCGGCATGCGTCCGATTAGTGGGCTTGTCGATCTGACCAACTACATCATGGCAGACCTCGGCCAACCGATGCACGCCTTCGACGCCGCCAAGGTGGGAGAGATCGAGGTCGACTGGGCCAAGGAAGGAGAGCCCTTCAAAACGTTGGACGGCATGGAGCGTACGCTGACTGGTGGCACCTTGATGATCAAATGCAAGGGACGGTCGGTGGCAATCGCCGGTGTGATGGGTGGTCTGGAGTCGGAGGTCTCCGAGTCGACCGTCACTCTGCTGCTCGAATCGGCCAACTTCGATCCCGCGACGATCCGTCGGGCTGCGAATCGACTGGGGCTTCGCACGGACGCCAGCGCCAGGTTCGAGAAAGCCCTCGATCCAGCACACACGGTCCTGGCCATTCAACGGTTCATTCATCTTGCACGACCGATGTATCCCGAGCTGAGGCTGACCGGACGCCTTTCGGACGCTTACCCGAGACCACTAAAGCCGGTGAGCGTGCGCGTGAACCCTGAGCATGTAGACCGGATGATCGGCCGCGCCGTAAAGGTTGATGAGATTAAGCGCGTGCTAGAACCGCTGGGATTCACGATCGAGAAGAAGCGGGACCGACTCCAGATCGGGGTCCCATCGTTCAGGGCCACCGCCGACATCTCCATCGAGGTGGACATCATAGAAGAAATCGCCCGATGTATTGGCTACAACAGCATCGTCCCCGAGATGCCGCGGGTGACCGTTCGCCGTTTTGAACCCCACGCCCTTCGAGAATTGGAGCAGCGCAGTCTCGCGTTCTTCACCAGCGACCACGGTTTCACTGAGTTGCAGGGTTATATCTGGTACGACGCCGCCTGGCTCAATCAACTTGGTGTCAACCCCGGCCGATGTGTGGAGCTGGCCAATCCCTCAGCCGAGGGGCTTGGTCAACTCCGGCGATGGTTGATGCCGGGTCTGCTTACCGCGGTCGCCAGAAATCGCTTCCATTTCCCCGTTCTGTCGCTCATTGAGCTGGGCAGCGTGTTTGAGCCGGGTGACCAGGAGGATCTCGAGTGGCGGCACATGGGCCTGGTCAGTGCTCGCAGGGGCAAGCGAAGAGAAGATGAGGTGTTTAGCCGGCTAAAGGGAGCGATCGAGGGTTGGGTGTGGGCTCGTTTCGCACGAGGCGTCAGCTTCGAGCAAGTGACCCCGGATCCGAGCAAGCCCTGGGAACATCCACAGCGCACAGCCGCGATTCTGATCGACGGGCTAGCGGCCGGGCGGGTCAGTGTTGTTGATCTCTCCCTGCGGCAGAAGGTGGATGAGCACCTGGCGTCCTGGGCTATCGCCTGGGCGGAGATCCGACTGAGCGGGCTCGAGTCGCTCGACCATCGAACTGAGTCTTTGGGGACGATTCCCAATTACCCCTTGGTCGATATGGACTTCTCCATTTTGGTGCCGAGGTCTGCGCGATATGGGGAGGTTGCCGAGAAGGTCGGAGCGTTCGAACATTCTCTGCTGAAACGGACCGAGTATGTTGGCAGCTACGAGGGTGATCGGATTGAGGGGGACCGGCGGAGTCTGACCTTCCGCACCATCGTGGGCGACGATAAGCGTACGCTTGTCGATGAAGACGCCAATGCGTTCCGCGGCGAGTTCGAGCAGCACCTTCAAAGATGCGGCTACGAAATCCGGCGTTGACGGTTTGCAAAATCATGGTGCGCGATTCGGCCGCCGCTCCGAGGCGTCCCGATGTACATCGGGATGAGGGAGCGGACGTTTGATCTCGACGTAGGCACGTGTTCACGCACAGTCGTTTCGATGTAATCAGAGAGACCATGAAGACAGGCTGGCGAGCAAGGTATTGGATCTGGTCCAAATGTGTGGCTCTGTCGCTTCTGGTCGTTTCAGCAAGTGGGTGCGCCTCGCTGATCGACCCGAACGTTCCCGAACCGCTTCGTGCCAGAGTGGAGCCGGAGTTCGACCGGGAGTATCTGCTCTATCGGCCGTCAAGCTACAATCGTGAGCAGGCCTGGCCGCTGATTGTGGTCTGCCATTCATCTTTTCCCGATTCTCCCAACAAGCGGATCCGGGCGTGGACGCAGGAGGCGGAACGAACGGGGTTTCTGGTCGTTGCCCCGCAGTTGACGGGGAACAGCAAGGGCTTTCCAGCAAAGCCCGAGAAGTATATACCACTCCTGCAACAGGACGAGGGTCATATCCTTGCTGCGATCCGTCATGTACAGGCTGGCCACACGATCTCGGAGGATCGGATTTTCATCCACGGCTTTTCCGGGGGCGCGTACGCGGCTTTGTATACGGGCTTGAAGCACCCCGAAATCTTTCGCGCCATCAGCGTTGCGCAACCGAAGTTTGACGAGGATTACCTGGCGACCATCGTCGAGCTGATCGACCCATACCAGCCCGTTTTCGTGGAGCGGAGCGTCGCGGACACCCTCACGGGGAAGCACGGCGGGCGCTGCATCGACTGGTTGCGTGCTCGGTTGGAGAACCTGCGGGAGGACACATCCAGCGGCGCTCAGGAAGCAAGCACGCTGCGGCAGGTCGAGTTTTTCGAGGACGTGCTGCGGACGATCCCGTGGATCCACATCCTGGCGTTGCCCGCCCAGGACGACAACCCGCTGGCAGTCCAGTTCCGGTTGCAGTGCTCTGCGACGACCAGTCGGTACCATTGGTCCTTTGGTGACCAGGCTGAATCGACCCTCGCCGAGCCCATCCACGCCTACACCGAGTCCGGGACATACCGCGTAGCCGTAACCGTCGAGGACAACCAGGGCAGAGAGCATCGCCGAGTGATTTACCTGGCTGTCCCCCAGCTCGCGATCCGACGTACGGGCGAATCGTCCACACCGTGATCCGCAGTGCCGGCGCGGTGCGCGGGTGCCGTATCGTTGCACAGTAAGGGTGCCCCACCTTGTCACAAGGTGGGCTCTCGATTCGCTGGCGCTGCCAACGTCGTGGCCCACCCATCCTCGCGTGGATAAGGAATCGACCGTGCGGGGTCGGAGAAGCCGGGCTACCCGGGCAGATCGGGACTGGTTGAGCCGAGGCGCGAAAACTGGGTTCGATTGGGTTCGTTTTATCGGAGAAACCCCATTTTCGATAGCGCCAGTGCGGTTTTTTGGCTTCGTTTGGGATACTTTTTGGTTCTCCTCCAGAAAAGTTGGTGAGGTAGCGTCGTAAAAGACAAG
>CAYOQG010000100.1:0-16732 GCA_964405925.1 uncultured Phycisphaeraceae bacterium
GTATGCGCCTCTAAGGGCGGGTTTGTTTATCGTGGCGTCGGCCGCCACGACCCCATGGCACGGCTTACAGGCAGGATGGCGCTCACCTGCCGGTGTGTAGTGATGACAGCTCACACAGCCGTTTGCCATTTCAGCCATATCGGCGTGGCGCTTGTGGTCGAATGGGACTGGAAAGTACTCGTTTTCCAGTTCGTTGAGGATCACGACATCGGGTCCCTGGTAGTCCTGCCAGGAAATGGCACTTGTCCACCGCCGATCTCGGGTGCAAACGCGGCGCAAGCATCTACTCTCGCTCGTTGGTGTTTCACAGGAATGGCAGTTCGCGCAATCCGGCGCCGTGCCCCCAAGATCGGCTCGCGCTTGTGGCTGCGGTAGGTCAGTTCTGCGCGGAGCTTGAGGAGGTTGGATCTCTCCTTTCAATGTTCCGATGGAGAATGTCAGCACGCACATGAGAGAGAGCAAACTCACCGCGCTCAGTCGCCACCCGCAGACCACACTTGGCAGAACCTTTCTAGTCATGCCATTCTCACCTCGCGTGGTGCGCTGAGAACCGGAAAATACGTCACGATGACGCGCCAACAGAATACCACTGCAGCGACAGCACCGATTGTCAGAGCCCACTCGGGTAAAGATGGATAATAGACCTTCACAGCATGCAGCGGTTGATAGCCGACCAGGTAAACGTTCGTCCGATTCAGTACCACCCCGAGCATCACCAGGAAGCTGGCAAGGCAGAGCCAGCGCGGAGAGTACCGCACTCGGTGTGACAACATCATCACAAGCGGGATCACCAACCCGACGGTCATCTCGAGCAGGAACATGTAGCTGCGGCTCGATCCCTCGCCGAGGTAGACGTAGCTGCGGCGAATAACCATGTCGCCAATCTTGAAGCTCAAGTAAACGCCCAAGAGGAACGGAACGTACTTGCTCAGCGACGCTAGGACCCGCATGTCGGGCTTAAGCTTAAGCGCCCAGGATCCGCATATGGAGGCAAAGATCACCGTGGGGAAGCCAGCAACAATCGCTGAAAGCAAAAAGAGGAGAGACAGAATGGGGGTGTACCAAAGAGGATGGAGTTTGGACGGCACAAGAGCCATTACATGGCCAAGTGAAGACTGGTGTAGGCAGGAGATCGCCACGCCGAGCACAAAGAACACACACATGATCTTCCCAAATACAGGATACGCAATCGCGCAGAGACGGGCAAGTACCGGACGTCTCGAATCGCCCATGAACCGTTCACAGAGCACGGGCACGAATTCGATATACAACACGATAAGATAGCACATGATGCACATGGCAACTTCGAACAAAGCGGAGTTGCCCTGCCACATGCTTGGTAGGAGGGGATGCCAGATATTGTAATACCGCCCGAGGTCCGCGGCGAGAGCGATACACGCAAAGGTATACCCGAGCATCGCTGTAATCAAAGCGGGTCGCGCGAGCCTGTGATAAAGTTCTCGGTGAAACACGTGGGCGATCGCAGCCGTCGTAAAACCGCCGGCTGCCAGTGCGATGAATGTCACGTCAACGACGATCCATACACCCCAGGGGTACTGTTGGTTGAGGTTGGTGCTAGCCTGAAGGCCGAACAGAAAACGATATAGACCGGCGACGACGCCAATGGCCATCAAAACGACCAGGACGCGGACACCGGGGGTCCTGAATGTCCGAGCGACCGGTACGGGGTGATGGTGGGCTATCATACGTTGGCACTCTCCAGTTCCGGGGCATCTACCATCGCATCGAATGCAGTTGATTCAGTACCAGACTGTCTCTCCGGGGTGACCGTCTCCGGGTGCTGCTGCGGCTCCGTTCTGGTCAGCCACATGGCCAGAGCCAGGACACCGCACCAGGCGAGTGGTGGTACGAAATGATTGAACACACCATGCTGAATCGCCTCTGCGAGACGCGGCGGTGCCTGAGGATCGAGCCTGGCAAACTTGAGGTTCTCAAAGGGGACACCGGAGATATAAAGCCAGGATGTCCCGCCGGCCTCGTACTCACCATAGATGTGATCGATATAGACCTCGGGGTACCGCTCGATTCTCGCGTGCGCCTGGGCGAGCAGTTCGCTCCGCCTCCCATAGACCAGGCACTGCTTGGGACAGACCCGGACGCACGCAGGTGGCTCGTTGCGATCGGTATGCTCTTTGTCGAAGCAGAGCGTACATTTGCGTACCCGCGGTGTCCACGTGTTGTCGTATTCATAGGTGGGCATCTCGAACGGGCACGCGATCATGCAGTAGCGACAGCCCATGCACTTGCCGGCATCATAGCTGACCGCCCCGTTGGGCTCTTTTCGCATGGCACCGACAAGACAGGCTGATGCGCACGCAGGGTCGTTACAGTGCATACAGTTGGCTTTTGCATAGACCGGCGCAACCGAAGCACCTTCACCGCCCACGTAGAACCTATTCACAGTCGTGTAGCGGTTTGGGGCTGGACGCCGGTACTCACTGAAGACCGAGTCATCCAACAGCTCCTCTTTGGTGGGAGCGTCGAATCCTGCCGCCTCTTGACAGGCTGCCTCACACTGACGACACCCATTGCATTTTGTGAGGTCAACCAGTATGCCCATCCAGGAGTCGGAAGGGACCATGGGCGTACTCGCGATCGCCCGTTGACGGGTGGGGCCGACGACGGAAGCGAATACACCTGCAGCTCCCAATCGCCTTAAGAAAGCTCGCCTGCCTGCGTCCATGATGCTTACGCCCCATAAAGAGCTTCACCTACAAGCCGGAACGCGTTAGAATCGGATGTACGCATACCCCTGAAGTTCGAGGTCAACAATCCGCTGGTAGGCGTTCGGGACAATCTTCACCCCGGAAAGGAGGTCTTCCTCTTCCCACCCGTACTTCTTCATAGTCTCACTACAAAGTTCGATACTGACGCCGGATTCGCTGAGTTCCTTGATAATGGTTTTGTTTGGATTGGGCCCCTCTCTGCCGCGGAATTCAGCGTAGGATTCGTCTTTCAAAAGCCAGTAGGCTGGGCTTCCGTGAACGACAGCGACGATTTGCCTCTGGTCTCTTGGTGTTCCGACAGATCTGTAAGCTCCCACGAGACCCCGTACGAAGGCCAGTCCTGCACCCACCCCGTTCTTCCAATCGTCGCTATCGATTCGGCACACGATGGCAATATCTCGGCCGACGCCGCGCAATTCGGCGTTTTGTGGCTGGGCCATCCAATGCCAAGATTCAAAGATCCGCGCCCCGTCGGACGAGACCAAAAAGTCGATGAACTGTTGGGCGGACGGCTTTGCCTTGCCTCGTTCCGTCAAGGCTATGCTGCATTGACGGTAGATGAGATAGTCGTCGCTCACCTCGATGAGCTGTGCGCGGTCGCGAAGCGGCATGTGCCAAATATTCCACGTCACCCAGGCATCGATATCATCCCGCTTGTCCCAAAGCTTCATGGCTTCGGTGCTGTTCGCTGCGGACACGGCGATGTTCTCGCGAAACGCGCGGATGACCTGCATATCGCCCGTTTTGCCGGCCATGTCCTCCCATAGCCCGGTCTGCCCAGACCCGCTCACGACCATCACTCGCGTCCCCGGCCTTAGCAGATCAGGAAAGTCGTGGATGCCCTTTGGATTACCGGGACGCACCAAAACGGCCGACGGGCGGAGATACAACGGAGTGACGGTTGCCTCGTCAACATGAAGTCCTTCTGTGCGGACAAAATCCTGCATCATAAATGCCGCACTAGCGTAGACCACGTCTGCCTCACCTACGGCGCGCTGCAGCCACTTGTCCGGGGGCCCCGTGACGACCTCTACTCTCACGTTGGTCCGCTCGGCAAATGTGTCAGCAGCTTGACGAATAGCGGGTTCGGGCCCTTCGGACCCGTAGATACGGAGAGTTTCCTGCCCCCAAGCCTGGGTGCAGGCGATCGCGATTACGCTTAACGCTCCGACGAGAAAGCGGTGACATCGACAATTCACGTGTGGGTACATGGCAGTTGCTCCTGCGCCTATGCAGTTGGATCCTCTATCTTTATCTCGAGACTCCTCTGAAGTGAGGGCTTCAGAGATCAGTCCAAACCGCTATAGTTCGAAATACTTGCCTGCAATATTCGTGCCACACACCCGTGGATCCCGTGGTGTAGCAACGTTGTGGTGCGGTTAGGCCGGGTGTTTGAACGCTGCACTACTGTGTCACTGCACAGGCATTTCGACCGCCCTCCACAGTGGCGATACCCAAACCAGCTTCACTGCGCCCGCAAACATCAGTGCTCCCCGCAGGACGTTTTCGCAAGCGCAAGATGAACACTCCGGCCCACGGACCCCGGAACGCGCACGCGAAAGCACACACCTGGCTGCGGACTGAACGGCTCCGGCTTACCGTGACCAGACAACCCGCAACGGGAACACGCACACCGCTTGTGTTCATGAGCACGGCGCGTGGGCTGGCGGAGGCGTTCCGCGTACTCGGTCCCAGGCCAACGATTTCACTTCGCCCTGATCTACGGTATTCCCATCATTCCAGCGTGGAGTGAAGCCAGCCTAAAAAGCGAATTAATTGTTTTTCATTTCCATACCTATGGGCAGACGCGCACGTCAGAGGTCGACTGCTGCCACCCAAGACTCCTGAACACCGCCCGGAAGTAAGCGTCAGAACGCATCATATCCCCCTGGTCCGCCCCGAGAGCGGAATAAAAGAGGGTGTTGCGCGCTACCATTCTCTTTTGCACACTCGTTGTATCCGCACTGCGACGGTCCACGCTGCGATCTTGCGAATTCAGAAAAACAACTTCACAAACGTCAACAGCCCCAACAGGCAGGTGACGATGCCGACGCTCCCGCGAACGACGACCTCAGGGAGCTTGTGGACCGTCAGCGTGGCCATCGGTACGGAGAGGGCTGCGCCCAGTGTTAACGGGATGGCCAGAGACCAGTCCAGGCTCCCGCGCATTAACAGGTAGGCCGCCAGACCGACGAAACAGGTCAATCCCTCTGCCAGGGAGGTGATCGCCACGGCTTGCTTCGGCGACATCCCCGAGACGACCTGTCCGCCGGTTACTAGCGGCCCGTACCCACCTCCACTAAGACCTTTGTTGAACGCTGCCACCGCCCCAAGGGCAATGATGTGCCCTGGGCGATAAGCCAACTGCCGATCGATGGTCGCCAGAATCAGGATGCCCACCGAGAGGATGATGGTGGCGATCATGAGCGTAAGCCAGAATTTCGGAATCCGTAGGGCTAGCGTCACCGCGGCTACCGCTCCGCACACGCTCAGTGTCGATAGCAGGAGCATCGTGCCCCGCGCTTTCCGGTCGCGCAGAAAGTCAACGTTCCCGTCCCGATGATGCAAGAACGCAGCCCCGAAACCAGTGACACACTCGCTAAAAAGCACGGCGGGGACGATCTGAAGGGGGGCAAAACCAGCGAGCAGCAGCAAAGGCGTGAGCGTTGTGCCGTATCCCATGCCCAAACTGGAGTCAATGTACTCACAGATATGGGCGGCGAGAAAGATGGCAAGAATGGCGAGAGGGCCTCGTGACGGTCCGAGATCCGGCAGGAACCGAGCATCAGGAAACGCCGCTTTCAGGCCGACTGCGACGATGACCAGCAGAAGGAGGATTGCCCACAACCGGACCCGCCGGCTGCGTGCCGCCGCTTTCCGGACCCTCGACAAAAACTCGCTTGCTCTTTCTTGGCACATAGCTTCCTTTCGGTTCCTGTCGCTCTCTAGTCGTTTTGGCTGCCGCATGAACCACTTCCTCCATGCCGACACACGCTACCACATCTGAGTTATGACACTTGATTAGCAGTGTTAAGTAACTCACGGATCAGCGCCGACTCGGTGTCCGAATACGTTGCGCCGCAGTGCGGGGTGCTGGCATTGCACGGCTCCCGGCTCATCGCATAGAGGACGAACTCCGCAACGCTGCCGAACCGTCTCTTCTCCATGAACCGAGCTAAGGATTCATAGAGCCAAACAGGCAGTCCGAAGATAACCGTGTTGGCAACGCCGAATCGCTCGCGTCTGGACGAGCACTCAGGACTCGGGGGTCGAACACCAAGACTCGCGAACCCACCCGGTCGGGGGCTACACGCCCTGATGTTCCGTTGCGGTACGGTCACCTTCCGTCCTCCCCTCTGGGGGCCGTCCAGGACGGCCGCCTCGGGCGGGCATCTGGGGTAGTCCAGCGCGTGCCCCGTTGGCACGGCAAGGCCGGCACTTGGGCCCATACGCCAAAGATTCCAACTCTCAGTTCATGCACATCCCATTCCATTTGCTGGAATAATGGACAGATACATGTCTTAAGCGGATACAAGCTTATCTTGCAGCTCTTGACTTGGCATGGACTAGTACATACCATGGACAGGCTGTGATATTTAGAGGTGGCCGTCGTATGTGATGGGAGCGTGAGTCCCATGCAAAGGTATATGTCATTGCTCTTGCGGGTCTGGAAGGCCGCATGCGAGCACATTGAAATCCACGAGTCAACCTCGAGAGTGGCACCCCTGCTCCGCAAGCACCTTCCCGTGGACACAGTAGTGGTGCGACGCGTTGACCTGGAGCGAAGCTGCCTGGAGACCGTGGCGATCGGTGCAACAGACTCGGTGCACAGGTCAAGCCAGGGGCGGACCGAATTGGAGCCTGAACATTTGGAGCGCCTCCTGGTCTGGTGTCAACACGGTGTGGTGCTTCGGCTGCCTGAGGACGAGAGTCCCATCCCGCGTCCGCTGATAACACCGGACGGGGCTGCCGGTGAAGCATTGGTGGGCCCCTTGTGTGGCCATGACGGGCCCTTGGGCTTGTTGCTGCTGTTGGCCGCACCTCTGCAAACGTTTGACGATGTTCACGTCGAATTGATGAAGGCGCTGGTCGAGCCGTTCACGGTTGCCCTGGAGAACGATCGTGGGCTGCGTCTCTTGAGGACTCATCAGCAAGCAGCCGAGGCGGATCGGCACTCGCTTCTGACGAAGTTGGGACGCCAAGAGATCAGCGAGGCCATCGTAGGCGCCGAGACCGGGCTTAGAAGCGTTATGGATCGAGTGCAGCTCGTAGCCAGGTCCGACGTGCCCGTCCTTCTCTTCGGCGAAACGGGTTCTGGGAAGGAAGTCATCGCCCGGGCCATCCATAACCGGTCGGGACGCCAGGCAGGCCCGTTCTTGCGAGTCAACTGCGGTGCCATTCCACCGGAGCTGATTGACTCTGAGCTATTCGGGCACGAGCGTGGGAGCTTTACCGGGGCGGTGGCGATGCGGAAGGGCTGGTTCGAGCGCTCGGATCGCGGCACGCTCTTTCTTGATGAAGTCGGGGAGTTGCCGCTTGCTGCCCAGGTGCGCCTGTTGAGAATCTTGCAAGACGGAACGTATGAGCGAGTCGGTGGACAACGTCAATTGGCGGTAGACGTTCGGGTCGTGGCGGCCACGAACCAGGACCTGCAGAAGATGGTTGCGGAAGGACGCTTTCGTGAGGACTTGTGGTATCGGCTCGCGGTATTCCCGATTCGGCTTCCCGCGGTGCGTGATCGCCCCGAGGACATGCCTGCGCTGGCGACGCATTTTGCGTTACGTGCAGCCAAGCGTTTTGGGTTGCCCGTCTTGGTACCGTCGACGGAAGACGTAAACCGACTGCTCACCTACGACTGGCCGGGCAACATTCGGGAACTTGCCGCGGTGATCGACCGTGCTGCGATCCTCGGGAACGGCAAGCGTCTGGAGATCGCGAAGGCGCTTGGGAGTGCTGACGCTCTGCCAGTGCGACAGGTCAATCAGGTATCCGAGCACGTGAGTCCAGCCGATAGGGCGGAGGAGTTTCCGACTTTAGACGCTACGGTGACCAAACACATTGAATCCGCACTAGCCCTGACCGGAGGTCAGGTGGAAGGGCCGCAAGGCGCTGCTGCCAAGCTGGGAATCAACCCGCATACGTTGCGAGCCCGCATGCGCAAGCTGGGCATCGATTGGACGAAGTTTCGGGTGCCGGCGGCGCCCTCAGGGCGTGCGTGCGATCGACCTCGATGTTGAACTCGGTTGTACGGAAGGACTCTACATTGGCGAGGGTTTGAGCCCCCTGGACCCGGTGGACGCCCGGTAGACAAGTGAGGCGGTCCGAAAGTCACATCGACCCGAAGATGTCAATAGTCTTCGATCTTGGCCCCGCATTCCGGGCAGACACCCGAGACATTTCCGGTGAGATCGTAGCCGCATCGGATGCAGCGGGGGAAGAGGCGGGCGCGTCGGTACTTTTCCCGGGCATAGAGCAGAATAATACCCGGTCCAAATGCCCACAAGAGGACCGTTCCTGCAAACACGAGGGTCGTGTACGTGCCTCGGGCACAATAACATCCGCGCTGGTGCGTAGCCCAGATGTGGACGGGAATAGCCACGATACTCTCTGCAATACTCCCGGCTACGAGCGCTCGGATCAACTTTCCATAATGAGTGTACCGATCGCCCTGTCGCCAGTAGACAAGGAAGATCCACGCCCACACGCCCCACAGGATTGCCATACATACCCAGATGCCAGTCAGACCCAACGGGCTATCGAGCGTTGCCTCCCACCAGTTGGGCAGTTCCAAAAGCAGTGCGGCAACGCCGACACTGAGCAGCATGGCCATGGCTGCGGCGGCGATGACAGCAGATTTGACCGGTCGACCGGTGACGGTAAGCCGCGTTGCCCACGAACGCCCCGGACGCAGCAACGCCCATTGGGCAAGCAGGAGCACCCCGACGAGGGTCGCAGCATGAAGACCGTAACCCCATGCATCCGAAGGAGCCCACGGTGCGTCCATCCAGATTGTGGGCAAGGGGAAGGGGACGCCGTAGAGTCCAGCCGGGTCAAAGTCGTCGCCGAAAAGAGCAGCCGACGGGCGAACGAAGAGCGGCAGGAAGACCCACGCAAGGGCCACCATCGTGTACAGAATTCCACCGAAGAGGATGATGCGGCGCAGACGGCGTCCGGTTTCTTGTGACTTCGTCATGGGGTTATCCCTTTACCTTGGCATCCTTAGCGCACCCTTCACCGCATTCTGGGCACACTCCTGTCACGTTGCCTGTCAGGTTGTAGCCGCACTGGGCACACAGGCCCTGCCGCCGCCGTCGCCAACGCCGAAACGGACCGCGGATAACGGCAATGGTGGGATAGGTTGCGAAGAGGATGAATGGTGCCCATAGGGGCAATGTAAGGACGTATCCGTGTGAGTCGGGTGCCTTCCGCACGGTCCAGCCGAACTGGCCGAATTTCCACTCTTTCTCCGTTGGCCAACTGCGACGGTACACATGGCGGCCTTGGTTCTGGCAGTTGGCTGCGTGCTCGCATCCTAGTCGACCGCATATGGGGCAAGAATAGTGGAAAAACGTCAGTACACCACTTCTGGCTGTGCACAGGCACCCATACCGTTGGGCTTGATAGTTCTCGTCGTGCTGACTCTTCGGAGGGACATAGCTGATTACTGCGATGAAGGCAGTCTCGAGTGCTGCCAACGTCAGAAGCACGATGATGGTCTTGCGGATCATGGTTGATCGATCTTAGTGCCACATTCTGGACATACGCCTGAGACATTGCCCGTCAGTTCGTAACCACAGACCGGGCACAGTCCGCGTTCACGAAGTAGTCGCCGCCTTCGTCGCCAGAGGGGGCCGCCGTGGTCGCCGGGCGTCAGCCGCCAAAACAACCACACAGTAACGTAGATCACAGGGGAAAAGCTAACAACGAGCACAACCGGGAGTACGACCCACAGAGGAGAACCGTGTACGTCGTGCAGCAAGTAGAAGCCGAAAAAGCTCCCGGGAAGATAGCCGACAGGTATCAGGATGGTGCCGGCGACTGTGGCAACCATCATTCGGGCCGTTGTATTCCGGATTCTCATATCGAAACCCAACGCTCCACGATGGGAGCATTTGCGGATGAAGGTGATACTCGGGTACAAGGCAAAGAGAATCAGAGGCACCCACATTGGCAGGCCGATCCGGTTGGACCATGCGTAGGTAATCTGAGGGACGGACGAGGGGTTCGGGTCCGGCGGGCCAAAAGCATCGGGCACAAATGCCGGGTCCTGCTCGCCATAGGTCACGAAACCTGTCTGGGGCCTCGACTGGTTCCCGTGCTCGTGTTTATCCACGTTGCCCAGGAAGCTCTCTCTGTCTGAATAGGCATAGTGGAGGTATACAAAGCCCTGGACGGCTTCGATACAGACATGTCGATGTGAGGTCAGGTTAGTCGCCAAGTGGATTGTCTTCTTGTAGCTGACGACAAGAGCCACCAATGTCCCAACCGCCCCCAACGTGAGAACTAGGATGATGGTTTTGCGGATCATGGTAGTGTCAAACAGGGGCGCTCCCGCCGCAGGTGACGGGACCCCGACGCTGTCTGTAGCCCAAGTCGCCCGCCGGACGCATTCTGGACAACGCCCTGTGCTTTTTCCTCATCTTCTGCTTGCCTAACCGTCTTTTAGGCGCCTAGTATCTTTTTGGCCTGTTGGGTCCACCTCGGGGCTCAGCTCATGTGCGCATCGGCACGAGGGAGTAGACAATCCGAGTGGGCACGGAGCCCGAGCCAGGCCGGCAGGGCTACCTCACCCACGCTGGGGCTCGGGCCCCGTAGGCCTTGTTGACGCTCCCCAAAATGACGACACAGGGCACGATGCTCCAGGGGGTTCACTCTGTGTTCGCCGAGCAATGCGCTACCGTGTTGCCGGATGGCCAACTGACCCGCCTGTCATTCTCTCTCCAACAGAATGCGGCGGCTCGACGGCTCGCTACGGCTATGGTGTGGCGACGGCTGGTCGCTTGGCTTTGGTCGTGCGCAGCTTGTTCAGGGCCTGGTCGAGGTCGGCGATGATGTCGTCGGGGTGCTCGGCTCCGACGCAGAGGCGGACCAGATTCGGTGAAATGTGAGCAAGCTTGCGGCCTTCCTCGCCTTGCTGTTGGTGCGTGGAGATGGCTGGGATGGTGGCGACGCTTTTGATGCGGCCAAGGTCGGTGGCTCGCCAGACCCGGTCGAGGGCGTCGAACATCTTCCGAGCCGCCTGGGCACCGCCCTTTACGCAGAACGACATTAGATGGCCGTAACGGTTCACCGGCTTCCGGTACAATTCATCGTGTTCCGCATCGACCAGCCACATGTACTTCGACGCCAGCTCGTGCAGCGGGTGATTGGGCAGGCCCAGATACTCGACCGACTCGACCTGCGGATGCTGCCCAAGGAATTGGGCGACCTTCATCGTGTTGCGGCTGAGAAGGTCCATCTTAGATCGCAGCGTGCGCATGTCGGTTAGGGTGAGGATGGCTTGCATCGGGTGGAGGTTCGGGCCGTAATCGCGGTTTGGCAGATACTTGATGTATAAGGCGAAATCCTTCTTCAGATCGTCATTGTCGATGTTGCTGACGAGGTCCTTGCGGGCGATCACCGCCCCGGCTACGCCGGTACCACCCGTCGTCAGACTCTTGGTGGCGGATTGCACAACGATGTCCGCACCATGACAGATCGGCCGAAGCAGGGCCGGGGTCGCTACGGTCGAATCGACGATCAGCGGAAGGTCGTGGCTATGGGCCAAGTCCGCGACGGCAGCCACGTCGAAGAAACCCTGCTGCGGGTTGCTCGGCAGCTCGCCGTAGAGAAAGCGCGTGTTCTCATCGATCCTCGATGCCCACTGGTCGATATCGGTGGGATCCTCGATCCATCGGCACTCGATGTCGCGTTCCTCCATCAAGCGGACGTTGAACTGCTGAAAGGTTCCGCCGTAGCACTGAGCGGTGGCGAGGAAGTTGCGCGGTTCGTGCACGTGATGCTTGGTGTGCACGAGGAAGGGCTGAACGGCGGTCATGATGGCGGCCATTCCCGACGACGTCGAGCAGCACGAGGTCTCACCATCAAACCCGTAGCCCTCGAGGAGGGCAAGCGTCCACTCGTAATAGTAGGTCGAGGGGTTGGCGATCCGTGAATAGCACCAGGTCGGGATCAGGTACGCCAGGGCGGCGGCCATCTCGTCAGAGTCGCGGTACGCCTGGGAGGCGCTCATGAACACGGGCTCGATGATCGCCCCCTGATAGTCCTCGATGGCGTCCTGAACCGTGTACAGACCGTGTACGGCGATCGTGTCGAACTTCCACTTCTTGACGACATCGCGGATGTACTTGGCCCGCTTAGCCAAGTATTCGTTGTTTTGATCGATGTACTTCTGCATTCCGGGAGTGATCACAACCTCTTCGCCGCCGTACATGTCTTATCTCCTGTTGACGCCCTGCCGCAAACCCATTTCCGGGAAGGGCAAGTATACCGAATCGACCTGTGGTTCGGCAAACCGGAGAAAGATACCCGGACCGCCCGGGCGGCGGAATCTCACTTTTCTCCGCAGAGTCCACCTGGTAGGATGTTAAGCGATGAGCGAACCGATCCGTTACTACAGCACCAATCGGAACGCACCAGTGGTCATACTGCGTGAGGCTGTCCTTCAGGGGCAGGCCCCCGATCGCGGCCTCTACCTGCCCGACAGGTATCCTGTTCTCTCGGCGGACGAGATGAAGCGTCTTGTCGGCAAGACGTATCCGGAGGTTGCCCGCACCGTCCTGCAGCGATTTACCGCCGACGAGATCGATGATGCCACGCTCATGCGGCTTTGCGAAGACGCCTACGACTTCGAGGTGCCTCTCGAGCTGGTGACTGCCCGCCGGTACTTGATGCGGCTTGACCGCGGGCCAACGGCCTCATTCAAGGATTTCGCCGCCCGCATGATGGCTCGGTGGATGGGAGAGTTTACGAAGACGACCGGCCAGGATCTGCTCATCCTGACCGCGACGTCGGGTGACACCGGCAGCGCAGTGGCACATGCCTACCACGGAGTCGAGCGCGTGCGGGTCATCGTTTTGTTCCCGATCAACGAGGTTTCCGATCGCCAGCGCAAGCAGATGACGACGATCGGTGACAACGTAACCACCATCGGCGTGGACGGTAAGTTCGACGACTGCCAAGCCATGGTCAAGCAGGCCTTCGCTGACCCAGACCTTGCAGGTTTACACCTTACGTCAGCGAACTCGATCAACATCGCCCGGCTTCTTCCCCAAGCCGTCTACTACGTGTACGCTTACGTGAACTTGGCCGACGTCGGTGCGGGCGAATCGATCGTACTATGCGTTCCCTCGGGCAACTTCGGTGACATGATGGGGGCAGTGATCACACATCGTATGGGTCTTCCGGTGAAGCGAATCATCATCGCCACCAACACCAACGACGAAGTGCCCAAGTTTCTAAAGACGGGAATGTACGAGAAGGTCGTCCCGTCGCGGGTTTGCATCTCGAATGCGATGAACGTCGGTCACCCCTCGAATCTCGCGCGGCTTGTGGACGTTTACGGCGGATGGATGGACGAGACCGGCAACCTCCGCGAACGACCTGATCTGGATGCGATGCGCCGTGACCTCTACGCGATAAGCATCGATGACGACGAAACGCGGGCGACGATCAAGAGCGCACATGACCGCTACGGCGCTTTGCTGGAACCTCATGGTGCTGTTGGCTGGGCGGGTCTGGAGCGCTTCTTCACCGATCAAGAGAGTGCCGACGACCAGCTTGCCGTCTCCGTCGAGACCGCCCACCCTGCCAAGTTCCCGGATGAGATTCGCTCGATTCTCGGGATCGAGCCTCAAACGCCGCCCTCGCTCGCTGGCCTGGAGGAGCGTCGGGAGTCCTTCGAGACGGTGCCCGCCACCTACGAACCGTTCCGCGAGATGCTGCTGACGCGATTCCATGGCGCATAGCGTGCGTGGGCGTGACAGCTCGCTGATGCCTGTGAAAAGTCTGCACCGGACAGGTCTCGAAGAACTTGATGACGCCTTGCCGAGTTTTTCGTTGACTCGGTGGGGGCAAAGCGCTTAAACTGCCAAGGTTATAGCGTCACTCTGGCGGTGGTTTTTGGGGCAAGGACCGCTCAGAAAGTGGCCGGCGTCCGTTGCGTCCCCAACCATTCACCCCAGTCGTCTGCTGCTCATTTCGCTTCTTTGTGGATATTGTAGTGCCATTATCACGGCACCGTGCCTTACAAGGGAGGATTGCAGAAATGAAGACATCAGTTCGGGTGTGTCGGGCCGAACGTATGTCGTCGCAAGCTGCTATCGTCCTCGGTGTATGGGGGCTTCTGGCGTGGTCGGGCATGTTGCGTGCGGAAACAATGACGGCATGTTCTGTCCGGCCTGCGGCAGTAACCTTCGCGGATGCGTTGGGCAAGCCGGAGTGTGCGGATGGCGAGTGCATCGGTGATTCAGCATGTTCATGTCTGCCGGGCGGTTCCGCGTGTATGCTGGACAGTAACTGTTGTTCGCTCTGGCGTCAGAGGGATGTACGCAAATAGTAGCCGTGTAGCACGGCTTGGGAGATAGACGTTCGGGATTGTGAAAAGGTGGAGTCCGTCGTTTGGACCGCCTGTTTCGCCGTGCATTTCAGTGGAGGCGATGAAAATGTTACGAAAGGTACACAAAGGTAGTGGAGGTGTTTGTCACTTTCTGGCAATGTTGACGGCGGCGGGATTCCTGTGGAGCGCGCCGGCGACATATGGTGAGATCCCGTGGCGTTCCGGGCCGGTAGACATTGCTGCGGGTGACGGGGTGCAACTCGGTGACACGCTCGAGAAACTCGCTGGCCCGAATGAGAGTCGCCGCATTGTCGTGCAGTTTGATCGAGCCATCACTCAGGGCGATCGTTTGAGAATGAAGCAGGCTGGGCTGAATCTGCTGAGCTACGTGGGCGATCACGCCTATTTCGCCACGCTTTCTGGAGGGAAGCGTGACATTACTGCCTTGAGCGACATGCCGTTTCTGCGGGCGGCATCCAAGGTCGAACGGGCGTGGAAACTGCATCCGATGGTCTTGGCGGGCGATGTGCCTGGTTGGGCCCAAGTGGGGGAAGATGCCCGTGGGAATATGATGGTCGCAACATACGTAGTGTTCCATCCGGATGTGCCGCTGCTTACGGACGCTGTCAATCTTGCCCAACAGCATGAGGCCGTTGTGCGCGATGAACTCGAGTCGATTAACGGACTGGTGATCGAGCTGCCGCTCAAAAACCTCGATGCCTTTGCAGATGAAGATGCAGTTCAATGGATCGAATGGCCACTGCCTCGCCTGGACGAGATCAACGATAGCAACCGGGCGATTGCCGAGGCGGACATCGTCCAGGCAGCGCCGTACAACCTTGACGGCTCGGGCGTGACGGTACTGGTCTACGACGGAGGGACGGCCCGTGCGACGCACGTCGACTTCGGTGGACGCCTTACCGTGCACGACAGCTCGGGCATGCATTACCATTCGACTCACGTAGCGGGGACTATCGGCGGAGACGGGACTGCCAGCAGCGGGACGTATAAGGGTATGGCCCCCGGGGTCACCATGGTGTCCTACGGCTTCGAGTACGACGGGTCGGGGACGTTCCTTTACACCAACCCGGGTGATATCGAGTCCGATTACAACGAAGCGATCAACACGTACGGAGCAGACATATCCAACAACTCGATCGGCAGCAACGTCGAGCCCAACGGCTTCGACTGCGCATTCCAAGGCGACTACGGTGCGACGGCCGCTCTGATCGACGCGATCGTCCGTGGGTCTCTCGGCGCGCCCTTCCGCATCGTCTGGGCGAACGGCAACGAACGCCAGGGCAGCCGGTGCGACGTCGAGGGTTATGGTGATTATTACAGCGTAGCTCCTCCGGCCGGTGGCAAGAACCACATCACTGTTGGTGCGCTTAACTCGAACGATGACTCGATGACGTCATTCAGCAGTTGGGGGCCCGTCGACGACGGGCGGATGAAGCCGGACATTTCTGCACCCGGGTGTCAAAGCGATGGGGACGGAGGGGTAACCTCAACCGATTCGAGCAGCGACACCGCCTACACGACCCTTTGCGGAACGTCGATGGCTTCGCCCACCGTGTGCGGTCTGTCCGCGCTGCTGTTGGAGGACTTCCACGCCCAGTTCCCGGCGGAGCCCGATCCGAGGAACTCGACGCTCAAAATCCTGCTCGCTCACAACGCTGTGGACCTGGGCAATACCGGCCCCGACTATATGTACGGATACGGATCGGTTCGCATCCAACAGACGGTTGATTTCATGCGAACCGGAAACTTCCTCGAGAATCAGGTCGATCAGGATGAGACGTTCTCGGTCCTCGTTCTTGTGGACGCCGCCGATCCGGAGCTGAAAGTGACAATGGCATGGGATGACTATCCCGGAACGCCCAACATCGACCCGGCACTGGTGAACGATCCGGACCTGCGCGTCTTCGACCCATCGTCGCAGCAACACTATCCGTGGACCTTGGATCAGTTCGACCCCAGCGCGGCCGCCGTGCAGACACAAGCCAACCATGTTGACAACATCGAACAGGTCCATGTAAGCAATCCAGCAGCAGGCGTGTGGCGCGTGGAAGTCTATGGCTACAACATTCCTCAAGGGCCACAGGTGTTCTCGCTGTGTGCGTCCCCTGAGCTGGTTGAATGCTCGTCAACGGGGACCATTTCCCTCGACGCAGGCAAGTACGCCTGTAGCGATGTGGCCGAGATCCGAGTGAACGACTGCGATCTCAATACGGATAACAACCTTGTTGAGACGGTGACGGTCACGGTGGATTCGACGTCTGAGCCTGCGGGTGAATCGGTCGTATTGACGGAAACCGGTGCCGAGACCGCCAACTTTGTGGGAAGCATTGCCCTGGAGACGGTGGATAGTGCGGGTGTTCTGGTTGTAGCTGAGGGTGATACCGTCACAGCCACTTACATCGATGCG
>CAYOQG010000101.1:0-16725 GCA_964405925.1 uncultured Phycisphaeraceae bacterium
GCCTGGCGCTATCAAAAATGCTGTTCCGCTCGAAAAACGAACCCAATCAAACCCAGCGTCGGTATGGCACGGGTCCCCGATCCATCGGGGAGTCGTGGAACGTTTCATACAGTCACCGGTCCGCCCGCGGCGGACCCGTACCACACATGAACGCAATGAGTCATTGGGACGGGCATCATGATTTTCTACAGAAGGCGCGACGGTGCGAATGCCTCGGGCTCGGCAGTCTTGCTACGAGTGATCAGCTCGGCAGCCAGTCTGCCGACGGCAAAGGACGCGGTCACCCCATGGCCCCCGAGACCAGCGACGTGGAAGATTCCATCGTCTCGAGGATCGAAGCCAATGACAAACCGGCGATCAGGGGCGAACACGCGCTGGCCCACCCATGTCGATTGGATCGCAAGCTCACCCAGTCCCGGTTGGGTCGAGGAAACCTTCTCAGCCAGAAGGTCCAAGGCGTTTGGATCTTCCGTGTAGTCCCCGGGCTCGGCTGCCGTCTCGTCACAACAACTCAACAGCAGACCGCCAGACTCGGGTCTGAAATACAACCCGACCTCTGTGTCCCAAACACAAGGCCAGCTCGGGTCGACCCAGTCGGTTCGAGTGGTGCCAAACAAATGACGGCTCAATGGCGTCAGCGGGAGTTCGCCCAACACACCAGCCCACGGGCCGGCGGCGTTGACCAGCAGATGGGTTGTGATCGTGCCCCTGTCCGTTTCAACTTCGAGCCGGCCTTTGCCGCCTGTCCAACCCGAGACCCTGGTGTTGAATCGAACATCCAATCCGTCCAGGTAAGTGGCAAGAAGACCCGCTGCGTCGATGGTGCCATCATTTGGACACCACAGACCGGCTCCCCGTGCGCGGGGAAAGTATGGAACGACGTCCTCATCGCCCATTCCAAGGAGCATGAGCCCGTTTCGCTCGAACCCTGCCAAGGTGCCCCGCCGGAGAACCTCAGCCCCCTCGCTTACAACGGGTCGGAGGAGTGGGTCAACACCATGCTGACGTACAACGGCTGCGTTACGCCCGGACGAGTGCGCGCCCGGCACCGCCTCTCGGTCGACGACCAAAACACGAAGCCCACCGCAGCGTGCCAGATGATAGGCAGTCGCCGCCCCCGCGAAACCGGCTCCCACAACCAAAATATCTACTTCCGCCTCGGTGCCCACTGTTGACGCTCAATCATGATCGGTGCAGTCGTCCACTCCCTCAGTCGGACGGCCGCGCCGCCGCAGACGTCATCGCATCAAAGAACAAACCGGCTACGATTGCATTGCCGGTCTGGGTAAGGTGATTGCAGTCCGAATAGTTGTCGCGAGAGGCACGGATGGCTTCGTCCTCGGCCGCAACGTCCACCAGAACCGCGCCTGTTTCAACTGCAACGGTTCGGATTCGCTCATTCAGCCTTTGGAGGTAGATGTTCACCCGCTGCGCCTGTGCCGGGAAGATGACGTCAAGGGCCAGTGCGTCACACACTTGAAGATCCTCACGTAGCGGGTAGTATGTGGCCATGAATACCTGCAGCCCGGCCTCTTGAACAGCAGCAACCGCCAGGTTCAGGTTGCTCTGCGTCTCGTCCAGCGTAAGCGACAGTTCCTCGAAAAACGGATACTCGGGCCCGCCCGGCGAAAACAGTACCAGCGGATCAAATGCCTGGAGGAATTCAGTTATGTCGTTCCCGCCGTCCCAGTAAAAGACCACCTCCGCATTGGGAAAAACGTCCGTCGCCAGGAGCGATCTTAATCGGACGAGCCCTTCACCCGATGTTTCGCCACCTTTGCCCTCGTTGGCGAACGTTTCTGGTGGCTCACCAAGAAGCTCGCGAAGAATCGCCGGATAATTGCTCAGCTCCGTACCCGCCGTGGCAGAATCGCCGAATGCTACATATCGCACGCGCGGATCCGGGAGGCGAATCCCTGTACATCCCGGCACCAATATGACAAGCAAGGCGCTCACGACGCCCATGCTGATGCCGTATGGACAGACTCTCCACTTTGACTTGAATACCATACTTCGACATCCCAGACTCTTTTCAGACAGCACATCTTCACTCCGCTGGATCATATCCACGGTTTTTGCCTGTACGAAACTCGATCGTATCAAGTCCTCGTACCTCCCGCCAGCGCGCACAGAACCTTATCGTCGGCAGTATCTTCTGGATTCGCGCAGTGGGACTACTGCCATCCCCCGCGCTAGAGGTGGGAGACTCGAGACCGGGGCGAAGGGCCATGCCCGCTCAGGGGAGAATGTTCGGGTGATCGTCCAGACCCCTACTCTCTAGTGGCCAGTGGAGTGCTTCAGAACTTCCGCGACTGTCTGAGCCGCGTGCTTTCGTTTGCGTGATCCTCCGCACGCGGGCTCCCAACAACCTCAAGTCCTATTTCTGGCCGCGGGTCAGGGACGGCGTCCAATTACGCGTCGTTGTCTAGCCCCAAGACTCGCGCCACCAGCGGGCGTAATCGAGGGCGGCGTAGGTGAAGATCACGTCGGCACCGGCGCGGGCGATGGCGGTGAGCACCTCGGTCATGCACTTTCGCTCATCGAGCCAGCCGCGTTCGGCGGCGGCTTTGATCATCGCGTACTCCCCGCTCACGTGGTAGGCGGCGATGGGCAGGGCCGATTGGGCTCTAAGCACAGCGATGACATCCAGATAAGGCAAAGCCGGTTTGACCATCATGATGTCCGCACCCTCTTCCTCATCCAGCATCGCTTCGACTGACGCCTCACGAACGTTGGCGGGATCCATCTGGTAGGTCTTCTTGTCCTTGGGCACATTCGGTGCATCGACGGGCGCAGACTCGAGCGCCTCGCGGAATGGACCGTAGAACGCGGAGGCGTACTTGGCGGTATAGGCGAGGATGGCTGTGTTGGTGTAGCCGGCATCATCAAGTGCCGTCCGGATGGCGTCGACCCGGCCATCCATCATGTCGGAGGGGGCGACAATGTCGGCCCCAGCCTCGGCGTGCAGAACCGCCATCTTTGCCAAAACCTCGCAAGTCTCATCGTTGAGAACCTCGCCCTTGTCGCTGATCAAACCGTCGTGTCCCAGGCTAGAAAAGGGGTCCAGGGCGATGTCGGTGATCACGCACGCCTCCGGAATCGCCCGCTTGATGGCCCGAACCGTGACACAGTCGAGATTCTCGGGGTTCAGTGCCTCACGGGCGTCCGGTGTCTTGAGTGACGGATCGATGGCAGGAAAAATCGCAAAGCAGCGAATGCCGAGGCTCATGGCCTGTTCACACTCGGCAATGGTGCGGTCGATCGACAGGCGGAATCGACCGGGCATCGCCTCGATCGCTTCCGATCGTCCCTCACCACCCGTGACAAATTGCGGCAATACAAGCCGATCCGGTGTCAAGCGGGTCTCCCGAACGAGTCTACGGATGGCATCCGTCCGGCGTAGTCTTCTCGGTCGACGTTGAAGTTGGCCAAAATCCGATGTCAAACTCATCAAGCTACTCCCACTCATGAGAAAAGGTCGATCGGACAAATTTGCTCGACGGACAACATACTATCAGACCAATACGGGATCGACAGCGGTCGACCGCTGTCGGTCGCTGGTACGCCCTATGGGCACAGTCTCACGAATCAGTTCCGCCGCAAGCTGGGTCGACGCACGGATGCAGTCATTCAGCGAGACACCGCCCAGATAATTGCCTGCCAGGTGCAAGCCCGGCTTGTCGGCGACGATCGCCCGCAATCGCTCGATCTTGTCCGTGTGACCGAGATAGTATTGCGGTATGGCTGCTCGATAGCGGCAAACGTCGACAAGAACCGGATTGCCTGACACCGCCAGCAGGTTCCGCAGGGCGTCCATCGACGTTGCCAGGAGGTCGTCGTCCGTGCGGCTCACCACCTCGGGATGGTGAGCACCACCGATGAAGACACGCATCAGACGTTTGTCCTCAGGGGCGTGGTGAGGAAAGATGCTGTCCGCCCAGAGCACACCCATAAGCGGAAATGCTGTCTCATGATGCGGGACGAGGAATCCGTAGCCCTCCATGGGATGGCCGACGTCTTCCCGACGGAAACCGAGGTTGAGCACCACAAGCGACGAGCTTTCGATCGAGTCGATGATCTCGGATGCTCGGGGCACGACGCAAGCGAGCAATCGGGAAGCGACCGCTGTCGGAGAGGCAATGACAAGACGGCGGCATCGAATCGGTGCGTGTGTCCCGTTGTCCGTCCAGAGAGTCACCTCGTAGCCCTCATCGACCTCGCGAATGGACTCCACCGGACAGTTCGTCAAGAGGTTTGGTCCGAGCGAACTCCCCAGCACGCCTGTCAAAGCACCGAGGCCACCCTCGACGCTGATCAGACCCTTGTAGCGTCGTCGGGGCTTGCCGTTACTTTTCGCCTTGGAGCGAAAGGCCTTCGAGAGGCCGCAACCAATCAGGCTTCGAGCTTCACGATCGACCCGGGCCACGGCTGGGAAGCATGCTCTTAGACTCAGCTTGCGAATGTCGCCCGCGAAGACACCGGACACGACGGCACTGATCATGGTATCAGAGACGTCTCGACCGAATCGGCGAACCGCCACTTGCTCGATTGTCTCTTCCCGCTCCCTTCCTCTTGGACTGGCAATCAGCCCCGAGACCAGAGCCCAGCGGCCACCCACCGTTAAAAGCGGGGTCGCAGCCAGGCTCACAGGGTTTGTGGGGACGGGCATCAGGGAACCGTTCCTGTAGATGAAACGCTTGCGGGCAGCCTTGCTTGCGGTGACGACCTTGACAAGATCGGATACACCGTCAAGAAGCTCCTCAAACGCGGGATCGCGAACAAGGACGTTGAAAGGTCCTTTCTCGAGGAAGAACCCGTCCCGTTGCTCTGTACGTGTGCAGCCACCGACCTCGCTCTGGGCCTCGAGCAGGCAGACGTCAACGCCCGCCCGGTGAAGATGCCACGCCAGTGTCAATCCGCTGATACCACCACCGACAACAACTACATCTCTGGTTGTGTTGATCATCGTGAGTCACTCCGATAAGCAGCCGTCGACTCGGCACTCTCGAGCACGCTGCGAGAAGCCTCGATGAAGCGGCGGACGTTCTCGACGGGTGTGTCCTTGAGCAGCCCGTGGCCGAGATTGAGGATGTGCCCCTCGTGACCGCCCGCCCGCAAGCACCGGCGGACGGCTGCGTCTATGTCTTCAAAGGAACCATCAACAAGCAAGCGGTTGTCCACGTTGCCCTGGAAGGCGACACGGTCACCGAACTGTCGTTTAGCTTGGGCTAAGTCCACGCATGCCGACACGCTGCAGACATCCGCACCGGAAGAAGCCATCAGATCGACCGCGGTCTGATCCTTGGCAAAGAGAATCTTCGGGACTCGCCCGTTCAGCTCTGAGAAGATCTTGACGTGGTATGGGTGGGCGAACTCTTCGTACTCGCTTCGCGAGACGCGATCGGCCATGGACTCGAACAACTGGATCACGTCGACTCCGGACTCGATCTGCAACCGCAGATAGTCCACGGTCATGTCAGCCAGTCGATCAAGTAAACTGTGGAACAGGGCGGGGCTCTCCCGCATGAGCGTATGCACCCGCGCCCCGTTCGCACCAGAGCTCCCCCCGCCAATCAGGAAAAACGCCAGCGTGAGTGGGGCGCCGGCGAAGCCAAGCAGTGGCAATTCACCGGCGAGGGCGTCGCCCACCAACCGCAGCGTCGTTGCGACAAAGGGTAATTCGCGATCCGCGTCGAATCGCTCGAGCGATTCGAGGTCATCGGTCGTTCGAATTGGAACTTCTAAAATCGGGCCTGGGCGAAAAACAAAGCGGGCCCCCATCGGCGCGAGCGGGGTCAGGATATCCTGGAAGAATATGATGGCGTCGACACCGAAGCGCTTGGGCAGCAGAGATATCTCCGCCGCCAAGTCGGGCTTACAAAACAGCTCCTCGAGCGGGAGCCCGCTTGCCTGGCGAATCCTGCGATACTCTGGATCGAAACGTCCCGCCTGGCGCATCAGCCAAGCCGGGGTGCGCTCGGTACGCTCCCGTCGAGCGGCTCTCAGGAGTAGATTATTTGCAGTCATTGCACCGACCCCTTGAACCTACGCGTTCGCGGAGAAGCACCGCTGATCACCAACCCGGTAGGCGTCCGGATCGAGATACGCATCAAACACCGCCGCGACTGTTCGCATAAGCACGCGGCCGAGCGGCATGGTCGTACGAATGACACCCTCGCCGTCGACGGTAACAAGCCCATCGCGTTGAAGCTCTTCCACAGCTGCCAGCTCGCGAGCGAAGTAGTCGTCAAAGACGATGCCAAACTCGTCTTCAATCTGTCGAGGGTGAATCTGAGTCGTACAATAGAAGCTACCAATAACAGCTTGGCGAATGCGGTCGTCACGGGTGAGCCGCTTACCGCGGACGGTTGGGAGCTTGCCCTGGATTATCCGAGAGACGTATTCCTTGATCGCGTGAGCATTCTGCAAAAAACCGAGGCCGAGGAGTTGGCTGATCGACGAGGCACCCAACCCGACCAGGTCCAGCCCGCCGCCGGTGGTCATACCCTGGAAATTGCGCTGAATCGTCCCCTCGCGAAGCGCCTTCGCGAGCAGCTCGTCACACTTGGCAAAATGATCCAGACCAATGAATTCATATCCGGCTGACGTGAACATTTCCGCACCGAGCATGAACATCGCCAGCTTCGTCTCACTGTCGGGCAGCTTGGTGTAGTCCATGCCTCGCTGGGTGGCGATCTTCTCGGGGATCTGGGCATAGTGATAGTAAGCCACGCGATCGGGTGACAGCTCAATCGTCTGCTCGATTGTCTCCCGGATGGTCTCCACCGTCTGAAACGGCAACCCATAGATCAGGTCGAAATTGACGCTGTCAAAGCCCAGCTCTCGACATGTCGCCAAGGTGTCGCTGACCAGGTCAAATGGCTGAATTCGACGCACGTGCTTCTGGACCTGATCGTTGAAGTCCTGCACCCCGAGCGAGACGCGGTTGAAACCCAGCCCACGGAGGGCACGCAGCTTGGACGCGGGAGCGGTTCGCGGATCGATCTCCATGGCGATCTCGGCGTCCCGAGCCACCGTGAAGGCGTCGCGAATCTCGTGGCATACCCGGGCAATCTGACGCTCGGAAAGATAGGTCGGGCTGCCGCCCCCCCAGTGTATATGTCGGACGACGCGGCTTTCGCCGAGCGTCGCCGCCATCCGAGCGATCTCACTCGTCAAGGCCAAGAGGTACTCATCCAACCGGCGCTGGGCCTCTTCCGTCCCCCTGTCGAGGACCACCCGTGTGCACGCGCAATACCTGCACAGCGACTCGCAAAAGGGAATATGCAAATACAACGAGAGCCCGGGGGGCAGGGCCTGAGCGTTGCTGTCCGCCCACAGGTCCAAAGCCTGCGTATCGTCCATATCCTGCCATCCGGTTGGCATGGGATAGGATACGTGCCGCGGGAGTGACAAACCTGCGTATCGTCGGAAGACGTCGAGATCAACGCTGTATCGTGATGCGATCATGCTACAACCTCCCCCACGGTTAGAGTCTCTTGCCCGAAGCATCGACCGGCGAGAGGCTGGCCGCATTGCCGACATATCTCCGGTGTCGGCTCGACCGCAACGGTGCATTGTCTGCGAGCCGCGTGGTTGACGATCCACTGTTCCGCCTCTTCGACAGCCTGGGCGAAATGCGCTTCGGCACACATGCCTTCGCCGTATGCGACCACTTCTGCGTCAAGCTGCTGCTGGGACCACACCGTCACACCTTCCAACGTCTCCATTCCCTTCGTCGAACCGAAGGAGTTGAAATCGATGATGGTCAACGGTCGCTGGTTGAAATCGCTTCGGTCGCGAATGTCGTCGGCGCTGAGGACGGGCTGCTCAGCATCAATGCCGAGAATGACCACATCGGCGTTGACCACCGCGTCCAGGGCTGCACGGTCACCGTAGGAACCGACGCGAAGTCGTTTCCCATTACCAATCGTCTTGCGCAGCAGCTTCATCTGCCCACTACCGTGGCCGCGATAGACAAGCGTGATCGTCCGGGTCGGGACCTCGAAACGATCCGCCAGGGCTGATAGAACCGAGCGGGATGTGGTCGAACCGCCGAAGACAACGCATCGGCTGTCGGCGAAGGACAGCCCCGTTTTCTCCGCAACGCGGGATAAGGCGGCGTAGCAATAACCGGGATCGAACTCGCCCCAGGCTGTCTGGGCACGCACATCCGTTTCCATGGCAAAGGCGTCGCTGACGAGTCGCTTGGTCTTTTGGTCCGCGGTTCCGGCTCGCTCCGCCACACGAAGGGCGGTTTCCAGTTGATCGAGGATGTCCTTGTCGCCGGGTAATCCGCTGTTGAGCCCCGACGCGGTCCGCATCAGGTGGTGCCAGGCCTCAGTGCCGAAGTGAACGTTGACCAAAAGGCCATCCATTTCACGCTGTTGGAAGAGCCGTCGCTTCACTTCCGTGATCGCCTGCTCGCGCCCGCCGTTGAGAGCTGCATTCGTGAGCCAACCGTAGAACTCGAACCGAGAGCAGGTGTTCCAGACAAACGCCCCTGAAATCTCGGCCTGCTCGCAGACTTCTCGAAGAACCGGGACAAGATCACATTGGGCTCTCTTTGTGGCACAGAGTCCCTCCTCGGTGCTGTACTGAAGCCGTGGTCCAAGTCCGTCGCCGACGTTGTTGGCCTTGGAGACGCCGATCAGAACCAGTGCATCGGTATCGCGGTGCACACCATCCTTCTTCCTGCCCTGGTTGGACAGCAGCGGTTGCGCCTTCTCCTCCCAACTGGCAACCGGTCGGGGGCCACGAAGGGTGAGCTCTCTGAGAGCGACGATGAACGGTTCGTATGCGTTGAGCGCCGGGCACAAGAAAAGCTCTGCTCCGGCTGCTTCAACGATCTCACGATACCGGACGCCAATCTCCTCAAGTGTTTCGAGACAATCAGCCGTGAAACTGATCGGACAGACGAGCACGCGCTTGTCGCCTCTCTCGACCAGCTCTCGCAGAAGCCCGTCCAAGCTCGGCTCGAGCCATTTTGCAGGGCCCATGCGGCTTTGATAACCCATCGTCGCCCGATCCGCGGGCCAGCCCAGTCGCCGGGTGATCAGATCGATGCTCCGACGCACATGGTCTGGATAGGGATCACCCCGCTTGACGTAGGAGGCTGGCAGACCGTGCACCGAAAACACCAGCCGCGTGTTCTCGGGTGACAAGCCGTGGGCACCAGCGTATTCCTGGATCAGCTTGGCCTGAGCATAGATGTAGCCGCCATCCTCATACCAGCTATTGCGGACGGTAACGCCGAAGTGCTGTCCACTGCGTCGCAGGCAATCATACAGCTCTCGAACGGCTGTCCCCGTCGTGGTCCCGCTGAATTGGGGATACATGGGAATGACAACCAGCTCTTCGATACCCGCCTCGGCGATGGTCTCGAGGGTTCGTTCGATAGAAGGCTGACCGTAACGCATGGCATAAAAGGCTCGCCAGTCCGGCGGCAAGATCGCCCCCAAGGCGCTGGCCTGCTCTGCGGTGATCGACCCAAGCGGCGAGCCCCGCTCCGTCCAAATTCTGCGATACAACGCCGCGGATTTCGATGCCCTCAACCTGGCGATCATGTACCCAAGCGGGCGATTCAACCAGCCCAAACCGGAGGGGAGCTGAATCACCGCCGGGTCGCTTAGAAACTCGGCCAGGTACCGCTGCACGGAACGGCGATCCGGGGCGTCGGGCGTGCCAAGGTTGATGAGCAGAACGCCGCGCAACCGCCTGCGCGTCCGGGAATGCTCCTCCAACGAGCCAAAACCGGCGGTGCCTCTCTCGTTGGCTGAACTCATATAGACATCTCCTCCATAACGTCAGCGTCATGCGCTGCCGTGGTTTTGCACCATGCAGCGCCGACATTCGGAAGACTCGATTTTCGTGAAGCGACGATGCGCTCGCGCATCGTGGACGACAGCGTGCAATCCGAACGGACGTTCGGCCAACGCTTGAATCCGACTATGTGACGTTATGCGGGAGGGGCTCGAAGCCTGAACAGGCGCCCGGCGAGAACCCAACAATGAGGAAGGAATCCATCCAGCTCAATGGCCAAGACGGACCAACCGGTCGACTCACCCGTCCGGACCGACAGGCTGGGACGGCGACGCCTCAGGCACTTGGTGCCAGGAATATGGCACACTCCGCCGACGAAGGCCGCCGTGGCCAACAGGTCCGGATAACCCGAGGCGAGTAGATCGTTAAAGCCGGGACGAATGCAGTCGGCGTGGATCAGCACCACCAGCAAGCCCGCGACGACCCACGTTCGCCAGCCGGGACGAAACCGAAGGAGGGTGACCCCGCAGACCTTGAGGGCGAAGTACAACATCGCCAGGGTGAGCGCCAGACAGCCAGCCAGCCCCGATGACTCTGGATCGCCGCTCAAGAAGGCCGACCACGCGCTGACCAGGGCGGAGGCGTGCACCACACCCATCGATGCCCAAAAGCCCCGTACGAGCGTCGAAGCTAGCGGACGACATGCGATGGTTCTTGTTCCCAACATCAGTAACGTACGATTTTCGGCCCTGCGCCTCTCCGATCGCAGGCGTGGGGCGTAGGGCCACTCACGCCGTGCCGATCGTGCCGAGTCGCCGCCCCCAGGCCGAAGAGGTCGGCGGACATACTGTCCGATGCAAATTCTATACCAGCCGTCGTGTGAATCAATGTGGCTGCCCGAGAGATAAAGTTTGGGCTTGGGCCCTTCCCCCTGCCCCTGTCAAGCCCGGGTGCAGGCTCGCCCCCGCCCCAAACTGCGTCCGCATTGTTCCTGCAGCAGCGTCAGGGCGGTCCGTCCCACGACTCCACACGACCCTCCAGCGCAGGTCCATGCGAGTTATTGTCACCGATTCGGGTTCGTTTCCGCACCCATGGTTGTTGCCAAGTCCCGTGACCCAGAAGCGAACGCCGACCTTGTCCACCCCTGAGCCGGCCTTTCTAACCACGTCCAACAGCTCACACCAAGTCGCCTGCCGACACTGGCAAGTACCGCGGGTCTGTTTTTCCCAATGGCGGGCCGCGCGAATTCCCAAGCTTGAGACAGGCTGAATTTCCACCTCGGCTCCGTGGTCACGAATCAAGACCGTCATGCAGTTGACCGACTTCGACGTCTGTGAGAAGTTCATCCTTCGCGAGTTCGACGTCGCAACCGGCAAGGCTGGGAGCTTCACCTTCACCGCGGACGTCTGGAAGGACGGGACGACAACCGTCACCATAAGAGCGATCCCGCCGGCAACGTAACCTCTCAGTCCTGGAATAACGACGATGCAAAGCTGCTTCGTTGGCGTATGCCCTCAATGCCCATCCTGTTCGTCCGATCTACGAAGGAAAAAGGGCAACGCCTCGGGCGGGACGGCTGACCTTCGGTTCCGCCCCAGGGTATCGCGAGGCCTGCGGGAGGCACGCCAGGTTGAGCCTGCGCCAACTCCATTTGTCGGCGGCGCATCCTTTGCCCCTTCGACAAACGGCTTCCGTTGACGTTTCCTGGTCAGCTCGATTGTACGCTTCGCTTGGCTTCGCTCTCTGCCGACCGCCACATCCGGCTGCGGAGGGCGACGAGGAACCAGATGAAGACGGGAAACAACCAGGACAGCGTCGGGTCATTGCACACGATCTTCCGGGCGTTGGAGAGCGCGCCTCTCCAAAACGGGCCTGGGTGGAAGAGAGTGACGTCACCCCCGGCTGCGAAACCCCCGTCCAGTAGAAGCAAGGTGAGGCGAAAGGCGATGAAGAGCTGAACCAACACAAGACCCCATAGCAGTGCCCAGCCGCGGCGCCGCAAAGGCAGCGGGGTAGCCAGCACAAGCACGACGATGATGGCAGTCGGCATGTACCCGACCAGGCGGCTGCTCGTTCGCATTCCCTCGGATTCGCCCAGTCGCCGGTTGATCAGGATCAAGAGGGTGTCCTTGACCCCTTCTGCTTTTGCGGGTGTGAAGCCTTCGCCGACCGGAACGCCGACCGCCCTTTCGATGGCCGCAGCCTGGTCCGGGGCGTAAAGATCGATGAAATGAACGCGTCCATTGGACCAGAACCAGAACGTTTTCGAGAACAGGAGGTTTCCGCCCGCTCGAAACAAGTAGGCGTAGCCGTGCTCGAGCCCCGGCCAGCGTGCCATGAGAACGGCGCAGAGAACGATTGCAGCGAGGCAAAAACGGCCTAAATGTTTAGGTGGCACCATTGGCTTGCGCAGCCCGTCGTCGCGCCATCCGCGACGCCCATCCGGCCCAGAGCAGAATGGCCAGGATAACGAAAACCGCTTGCCAAACGTCCAAGTGCATGGTCTCGAACGCTTTCGGGAAGTAGACGCGACACAGGAATAGAGTCACGACGCGAACCAGATTGAGCACCATGAGAAGAAAGGTCCCAACCACAGCCGCGGAGAGCCTGGACAGAAGGGGAACCGGCGAGGCCAGCACAGCTGAAACGAAAAGCGCCGACGGCTCCACCGCATCACAACCTCGTTCAATGTCGATGGTAGGGCCTTGCCCTGAGACGAGCGACTGATCACGAACGTTCACGTCTTGACCGAAGATCCGCAAAATGGCACCCGACGCCTGGGCGTTCCATCGCAAATAAGCCGGAAAGAACCCCTCCTTGACCGGTGGTGTCAGGGTCGAAAGGAAGTACAGCACGAGACACAGGCCGAACACGAACAGGAAGCGAAGGTCCGACCAATTCGCGCGAATCCAAAGCCGCAGTCTTTGGCCCGCGGCTGAGCCCGGGGCGGTCGCTGCCAGGTCGTCCGCGCCTCGGGGTTCGCTCGTTTGCTCACGCTTGTCGCTCAGCCTCTTGCTCTTACGTCGTCTCCCCATGTCATTCACCGAGAATAGGGTACGGTGGGCGATCTGGACACCGCCCCGATGTCGTCGAGGGGTGCAAAGATACCGCGCCTCGGCCAATGATTCCACCATTCATTCGGGCGGATGCGAGGGGCGTGAATGGCGGGCGGGCGCATCCAGTATATTCGGACGGCCGCGGCGCGGCCGTTTCTCAAATGATCAGCAATTCGGACCGCTGCGGCTACGCACGCGACGTCGCATACGCGTGTCGGCGCCCGAAGCAGAGCTTCGCGCCGATCAGCAGCAGGAGCGCCACAACGGCGAGTCCCCATTCGGACGTCGTCGGGATTTCGTCGGTGGGCCCGGCACAAGCGTCATCTCGGCCGTCGCCATCATTGTCGCCGGCGCAGTTGGTACCAAGACCGTGGAATACGCCGCGGGCGTTTTCGCAGGCGATTCGACCAACATCGTCCGTGCAGGTGTCGTCCGCCAAGCAGCATGCACCACACCGATCAACGTAGTTGCACCCAAGACCGGCGCAGAGGTCCACCGTACACTCGTCGCCATCATCACAGAGATGGTGGTCGGGCGTGTGGGAACAGCTATCCGACGCTTCGATGCATTCGTCAACGGTGCAATCGACCCCGTCGCTGCAGTTGGGGTCGGGTCCGTCGACGCAGCCTTGCCCCACCAGGCAGACCTCGACACCGTTGCAGTATTGCCCATCGTTGCAGGCACCGTCGTTGGGCGTGTGGTCGCATGTGTCCGTGTTGTCGTTGCACGCGTCGCTTGTACAGTCAATCGCATCATCGCAATTGGGAGCTGGTCCATCAACGCAACCCGCCAGCAGATCACAGACCTCCGCCCCATTGCAGTATAGGCCGTCATCGCATGCGCTGTGGTCGGCCGTGTGCGTGCAGGTGTCACCGATCTCGTCGCAGCCGTCAATGGTGCAGGCTACGCCGTCGTTGCAGTTGGGATCAGGTCCGTCGATGCAGCCCTGCTGTGGATCGCAAATTTCCGCACCGTTGCAGTATTGCCCGTCGCTGCAGAAGGCGTTGTCCGGCACGTTTGTGCATGTATCGGTCTCTTCGTTGCAGACATCGTTTGTGCAGTCAATGGCGTCGTCGCAAGGGTCAACACCTGGTTGACAGACGCCGCCAACACAGGTCTCCGCACCATTGCAATACAGGCCATCGTCGCAGATGTTCGTATCATCCGGAGTGAATACGCAACCGAGCATCACGTCGCAGGTGTCATCCGTGCAGGGATTGGCGTCGTCACAGAGCCAGTCTCGCGGCGTATGCACGCACTCGTTTGCGACGTCATCGCATGTATCCAAGGTGCAGTCGATGCCGTCGCCGCAGTCGCGCGGAGAGCCGCCGTTGCACGACCCAGCGGTGCAGGTCTCGCCGACCGTGCAGTATTCGCCGTCGTCGCAGAGCTGATCCTCGTTGGTCGGGTCTTTCACACAGGTGTCGAGGTCGTCATCGCACACGCCGAGGTTGCACTGATCATCCAAGTGGCTACAATCGATCGGCGTGCCCGCCTGGCAGTCGAGCGTGGGGTGGCACGTCTCGACGCCGGTGCAATAGAGCTGATCATCGCACAGGGTGTCGTCAGGCGTGTTGGTGCAGGCGTCGATGTCGTCGTCGCACACGTCGACGGTGCAGAATACCTGGTCGTCGCAATCCACCGGCATGCCGGGCTGACAGTCGAGGAGCGGATCGCAGGTCTCCACACCCGTGCAATAAAGACCGTCGCTACAGTAGCTGTGGTCGGGTGCGTGGGTGCAGGCGTCGATGTCTTCGTTGCAGGCGTCGATCGTGCAGTCAACACCGTCGTCGCAGTCGACCGGTGTCCCCGGCACACAGACGCCGTCGACCATATTGCAGGTTTCGAGGCCGTTGCAGTACAATCCATCGTCGCACCACTCGTCACCCAGACAGAAGACGCACCGGTCGAGGACCTCGTCGCACTTCAAGTCGGGATTGCAAGGCTCGGGTCCATTCTGGCAGTCGAGCGTCGGATCGCAGAACTCGTCGCCGTCGCAGAACTCTCCGTTGTCGCAGAGGCTGTCGTTCGGGGTGTTGACGCATACGTCGGTGTTCTCGTTGCAGGTGTCAACGGTGCAGCCGACCCCATCACCGCAATCTCGAGGTGCTCCGCCGTTGCACTGGCCCGCTGTGCAGGTCTCACCGACCGTGCAATATAACCCGTCGTTGCAGGGCTGGTCTTCGTTGGCAGCCTGCTTCACACAGGCGTCCAGATCATCGTCACAGATGCCGTCGTTGCACTGGTCATCGAGGTGGCTGCAAACGACAGGCGTGCCGGGCTGGCACCCGTTCACCGGATCACACGTCTCAACGCCCGTGCAGTATAGACCGTCGCTGCAGAACGTGTTGTTGGGAGTGTTGGTGCAGGTGTCGGTCGCCTCGTTGCACGAGTCAACCGTGCAATCCACACCGTCGTCGCAAGGATCGGTGCCTGGTTGGCACACGCCGCCGACACACAGCTCCAGACCGTTACAAAACAGACCGTCGCTGCAGTTGTTGCTGTCATCGGGTGTGAAGGTACATCCAACACCGGGGACGCAGGCGTCGTCGGTACAGGGATTGCCGTCGTTGCAGAGCCCGTCGTTGCGGGCGTTGACACAGGCGTTGGCGTCCTCGTCGCAATAGTCATCGGTGCAGTCGATCCCGTCGTCACAGTCGACGGTCGTGCCGGGCTGGCAGTCGTCGGCCGCGTCACACGTCTCGACCCCCGTGCAATACAGACCATCGTCGCACAGGCTGTCGTCCGGCGTATTGGTGCAAGTGTCATTGGCTTCATCACAGGTGTCGAGCGTGCACGACACTCCGTCGTCACAATCAATGGGCGTGCCGCTTTGGCAATCGTCAGTCAGGTGACACGTTTCGACACCCGTACAGTACAGGCTGTCATCGCAGGCAGAATCGTCGGGTGTATGCGTGCACGTGTCGTTGGTCTCGTCACAGGCATCGATCGTGCAACCGACGCCGTCACCACAACTCGGGTCCGGTCCGTCGATGCAGCCTGCTGTCAGATCGCAGATCTCTACACCGTTGCAATATTCGCCATCGCTGCACGCGCCATGGTCTGGTGTGTGAGTGCAGGTGTCGCTCGCCTCGTTGCACGCATCCACGGTGCAGTCGATCCCGTCCCCGCAGTCGACGGATGTGCCGGGTTGGCAATCGTCGATCGCATCGCACGTCTCAATCCCATTGCAGTACTGCCCGTCGTTGCAGGCGGCGTCGTTGGGCATGTGTGTGCAGGTGTCTGCGGTGTCGTCGCACGCGTCGATTGTGCACTCGACGTCATCCCCGCAGTCGACGGGCGTTCCCGGTTCGCACACGCCATCCACGCACACCTCGACACCATTGCAGTACTCGCCGTCGTCGCACTCGGCGTCCTCGATGCAGTCAACCGCCTGAATCTCAACGACAAGGTCGTTGAAGTCGCGGTCGGATCCCCCCCCGCTCACGTCCTCCCAGAACAGCAACCAGACGTTCGTCGTCGTCGGCAGCCCGGGGATTCCTGTCACCTGATACGTGACCAAGTGGTCCAGGCCATCGCTGTTGGAGGTCTCTTCGGAGTAGTGCGGATTGTTCAAACCGGCATCAGAATCGTCGGCCCGGGCCCACTCCCAAATGGCCCCTGTACCGAAGCTCAGGACGGCAGACCCGGTCGTGGAGAAGCCGCTCCCTATGACGTCAAAGAGCTTCATGTAACCGAGGCCGGCGTCGAAGCCGAATTCCTGGCTGTTCCCTGCAAAGCGCGCCTCGGCCATGGCGGTGGCTGTCCCGTCGGTCCATAAGTCGTCATCCCCTGAACCGGGTGACCCGGTAAGCATGTTGAGCAGCGTGGCGAAGCCAAAGTCGTCGACCCGCGTTGCTGTAACGGTCCCGTTGTCGAACACCGACCACAAGCCGTTGCCCAGGTT
>CAYOQG010000102.1:0-16543 GCA_964405925.1 uncultured Phycisphaeraceae bacterium
TCGACGGCCTGTCGCAATCGCTCCTCACCCCGCACCCGGCCATACTGTGCCCACAACCATTCGATGCTGGCGGGGTTGTCGGGAGTCCGCCGCTCGGCCTCCTTCCGGGCCCTGGCCATGAAGCTTGTCGTCTTCATATACGAAGCCGTGCCGATCACACCGCCGACGGTATCATCCTGGCAGGTTTCGATGAACGCCTCCAAAGCCTCGATTCGCTCGAGCGGCTCGGGCCACTTCAGAGGTTGTGGTGTGATCTCATAAGTCACCGGCGTGTCCGGCTCTAGGCGCAACGCCAACTTGGCTGACCCGCGTCGCCGCTCGGGGGTGACGACGAGATGGTCGCCCGCAGCGACGGCCGACTCGATCCGTGCACTGTACGTGGTTCGGAATCGCTGCCTTGGAGGGATGTTCTCGAACCCGCCAGGAGGGTCAGGCCGGCGCAGCTCGATGTGCTGCCCGACAAGCGTCTCTGGATCATCCACCAGATCGACCGGCATATGAAGCCACCGATGGTCGACGGCTCGACCTTCGAGTTTACCGGTGATGCGGCGGCCGGAACCGGCATCCACGCAAACAAGAAGGATGTGGGTGCCAAGGAACTGCTCATTGAAGAAGGTGGTAGCCTGGTGGAACTCGCTTTCCGGTGCAAATCCGTCAATCCAACTGTCCTGCACCACGATCTGCCGCACACCATAAGGGGCCGCCACCGTGATCCCAAGAGCCAAGACCAGCACCACGTACCTGTATCGCACGAAGAAACGCCCCAAATGGGCAAAAAGCGGGATTCGTGCCACGGGTTTGTCCACGGTGCCAGCCACCCTTGCCTTTGGTCGGTTAAACCGGATCATCGTGAGCATGGCCGGGATCACCGTCAGCGACCAGAGCATGCAGAAGATGATGCCCACGGCCATGAATACCCCAAACGCTCGGACTGGGGCGATGGCCGAGAGGGCGAACGACAAAAAGCCGATGGCCGTCGTCACCGAGGTTTTGGTCACCGGGATCCACATCTCATCCATCGTGTCTTTCAACACGCTGACCCGGTCATCGCCAGGCCGGTCACGAAGCAGCTCCCGATAGCGGGCGAAGATGTGAATCTCGTCAGCCACACCGATCGCGGTGAGGATCACCGGCAACACCGCGATCGTTAAGTAGACGGGCACGTCGCACCAACCCATCAACGCAAACACGGCGATCAGGCAGGCGCCCACCTCCATCAGTGGAAGCAGTGTTGCCACGAAGCTGCGAAAACTCACAAGGAAGACCAGGGCCATGACGACCAGAGCGATCGGCACCAGGCCGATATGATGGGCGATCAGGATGCGAAGCTCGTACACGGATCGAGGCCACACCAGCTCGGGCGTACCCCGAAGACGATCTGTCCGATGACCGAGGATGGCCGACGGAACACCCAGGTCTTCGAGGATGTGCGTACCCAGCAAGGCCTCCGCGATGGGGGCGCCGATCACGTGAATCTCTTCGGGAATGTCCCCCTTTCGATCAAGGATTTCGCAAATCCTACGGTGCAGATCGGTCCGATCCGTGCCCGGCGGAACGCCGACCATGATCGACGTGGCGGTCTCATCGTATGAAACCAGCGTCCCCGTGTAGAGCTCGATGGCACGCAGGTCGTCGCGAAGCTGCTCAAGCTCCGCTTGGGTGCGCGGCATGATCTCGAGGAAGGTCCGGAAGATCAGGGTACCCTTCCTGACGCGATCACCGCGCTCCGTCGCCAGGCTGAAGACGGTCCACGGGTGGATGCCCTCGAGCTGACGAAGCTCGTCGGTCAACTCCGCGACAAGCGCGAGCGTATGAACGTTGAAGATTCCGTTGGCGTCTGCGGAGCGGATCAGAACAACGATCGGATCCTCCGCTCCAAACTCCTCCCGGATTGCGTCGTCGTGCTGGATCTCGGGTGCGTCGGTGGGGACGAGGGCATGCCCGTCGGTGCGAACCTTCAACCGAAGCACACCGGGCGCGACACCGGCTGTCGCGAGCAGTGCGATCGCCACCACCAGCTTGGGAAACCGAATGGAGAAGCGATAGAGTCCCGGCAACCGCCCTTCTACTACTATTAGACCGACAACTGTCGGATTGGACCAACAGCTGTTGGATTGGACCGACAGTTGTCGGTTGGATCAAAGATTCATCGCGTCCGTCGAAAGGCGGATGCTACGGTCAGAGTGCGGATCGGGCAACACACCGGCTTCAAAAACGTGCGGACAAGACCCGGGCTCAAACAAGAACCGCCGCCGATCCCGCGAGGGCCTGCCCTAGAACGTGCGTCACCTCCTCAACCTGCGATCTGGTGATTCCAGGGAACATAGGCAGCGAGAGTATTCGCTGGCAAAGAGCATGGGTCACCGGTAAAGCGTCAGGCGCCAGCCGGAGTTGACGAAACGCAGGCTGCTCATGGAGCGGGATTGGATAATGGACGCCCGTGGCGATCCCGGCCTCTCGCATTGTTGCCCGAACCGAGTTGCGGTCGGTAACTTGAACGACATACTGGTGAAAAACGTGCTCGGCACCAGGGGCGACAATCGGGATCACACAGTCGTCACACTCAGCGAGGAGCGAGTCATACCATCCAGCCACCTCCCGACGGCCGCGGTTCCAATCAGCGAGATGAGGCAGTTTAACGTCTAACACAGCCGCCTGAATCGCATCCATGCGAGCATTGCTTCCGATTCGTCGGTGGGTGAACTTGTCACTCCGCCCGTGGTCGATGAGCTGGGCGGCGCAGCTTGCCACCTCGCCGTCGTTGGTGACGATGGCACCCGCATCGCCCCACGCCCCCAGATTTTTGCCCGGAAAGAAGCTGAAAGTGGCCGCGTTGCTGAGCCGCCCAGGGCCGATCCCATCAAACCGCGCACCGTGAGCCTGGGCTGCGTCCTCTATAATGGCCAGCCCACGACGATCTGCCAAGGCCCCCAACCGCTTCATGTCAACCATCTGGCCGTAAAGATGAACCGGAACGATGGCAATCGTGGAATTGTTGCACGCCTCCTCAACCTGCTGTAAGTCCATCAAGAAGGTAGCCGGGTCCACGTCCACAAAGACCGGTTTATACCCAGCTTGGCTGATCGCCTCAGCGGTGGCGGCGAAGGTGTGGGAAACGGTTATGATTTCGCAGGTTTCGTTCCCCGGGCCGAGTACAGCCAGAAGGGCGATCCGCAGGGCCTCGGTGCCGTTGGAGCAGGGAATCGCGTGCTCGACCTGGCAGAACTGGGCGAAGGACTCCGCGAACCTTCGTACCGGGGCCCCTCCGATGAAAGAGCTTGAGGACACGACCTCGGCAATCGCCGCGTCAAGCTCCTCACGCAATGGTTCATGCTGCTTCGACAGATCCGCCAACGGTATGGCCGGGTTCGACTTCATCCGGCAACTGACTCCGCTTGGCGCACTCGGTGAGGCTTGAACGCAAACCGTCAACCGGGCGACCGCTCCCTAGGCAAGGCAAACACCAATCCCGGCCCGCGCCGGGCGAGTGATCAACCTCCCGCCAACGACATCGGCGTTAGACTTGGTCGACTTAATCGTTTTCGGATGTGAAACCGCGTGGGAGTCAAGGTGGATGGAGCGGACACGGTGAACGATCGGCCGCTGGTAACCCTGCCACGACCGCGCACGATGCTGCTGCCGGTGGGGGTTAGTGCCCCGTTTCAAGCATCTTCAAGCGACGAACGAACTGAGGTTCGAGCGAAAGACCGTGCGCTCGGGCAAACGCCCGGATGTCGTGTGTGTTAACGACGCCGTCGCCGTTCAGATCGGCCTCTTGGGCATTGTCCAACGGGAGCAGCTCCACAGCAATTTCCGCCATAGGGGCGCGCTTCGCTCGTAGATGCTCCGACGAGCCGTCACCGGAGCGTGTAAGCCCTTGGTCCTCAGCGCTGGCTGGGCATCCATCGACCGGATTGCCCACATTAAAGAAGTTGACCTGTATCGCGGTGAAGTCTTCGGTTCCCTGAACACCGTTCCCGGTCGCATCCGCGCCGGTGCTCAGATTGGGATCGATCGGCAGGTTGAAGTTGGCTGCCAGGATCGAGAAATCAGTAACGTCCACAACCTGGTCCTTGGACACCGCGCCGGTGTGGAAATCACCGGATCTGAGGGCGTTCGCCCCCGTCCAGTCGACCGTAGCCGTGCAGGAGACGAATGAGAGCGGCTCCACGCGACGCAGCGTGTGCCCCTCGGCTGCACTGATCCAGGTCGCGTCGGTATCGACACCGGTCAGGCCGATCGCCCCGACGCCGTCCGCCGCGAACGCCACGGTCTCGACTCGCGTATCGACGGACCCACCGCACGTCGTAACCACGAAGGTGACATCGCGATCAACCGCATGATCAAGACCTTCGATCTGAACGTCGACAGCAATCTCGCCGGCCGGCGTATACTGACAGACGCCAGACACACAAGTGTCATCCGTGCAGGGAATTCCGTCATCGCAATCGCCGTCGATAAGGCACTCATCGCAGGAATCCGTTGCCTCGTTGCACATTTCGGTCGGCTGACATGGATCGCCGGTAGAGATGCAATCCAAAGCGGGATCGCAGACTTCAAGGCCATTGCAATACGCACCGTCGTCCAGGCAGTTTGCATCGATCGGTGTGAACACACAGCTTTCCGTCACGCACGTGTCATCTGTACAACCCACGTCGTCATCGCAATCACCGTCGACGATGCAGTCCACGCAAACATCCCCGTCCTCGTCGCAGATTTGCCCGGGACAGGCGTCGCCGCTCCCAACGCATGACCCGTCGGAGCAGACGTCCGTCGCCGTGCAAAAGAGCCCGTCGTCGCAGGGGTCCGTATTGTTCGTGTGCTCGCATACCCCCACATTGCAGACGTCATCCGTGCATACATTCGCATCATCACATTCGCCGTCGTTTTGGCAGATGAAGCCGGTGACCGTGATCTTCACGTAATCCACCAGAATGCCTTTATCCGATGTGCTGTTGGTGACGAGCATTGTCACCTGGTTGGAACCGTCAACGTAATCCTGGGCGTCGGTCGTATAGAGCTTGGAGATGACGGCGTCAGGTGTTGAGCCCTGCTGCGTGCTTCCCACCAACGTGTACACGGCTGTCGTGGCGTTCCAGGCCCATACGTCGATGTCGTTCGGCATGACCCCACCCGAGGTGCCCCTGCCTTCCCAGAGCATTTCGAGATCGGTGATCGTCGACCGCGGCTCGACAACGGAAAACACGTATCGCATCGCCGCCCGCAAGCTACCGCTGAACGTGCCGGTGCTATACACCGACGAGTCCGAGGCGGCGATCGACGGATAGATGGGACTGGGTATCTGGGACGCGGGGATCGTATTTGACGTGGGTGGGATGGGGCTCGAGGTAATCGAATCACCATAGGCAAACCGATCCACACCCGCACCGGTGCTAAAATCGTACACCGTTTGGGCAGCGGTCGAGGACGGCAATGACAACGCAGCCACCGCGGCCATCGTGAAGAGTAAGGCTGGCCGGACAAGTGGTTGTGACATTCGCTCAGCGGGCTCCGGTGTGGACTTCGTCCTTAGGCGCATAGACATCTCCCCCATGATGTGCGATCTGCTTCAAGCTCACCCGGCCAACGAACACCCCTCCCGGCATGCCCTGGATCTAATCAGATACCTCAATGGCACACCGGCAGTTCCCATAAGTCTCAGCTCACACTTGAGTATCCGATAACCAACCCAAAGTCAAGCAAGAAACCCCGGTTTTCTCGGGCCAAGCGGAGGATGGGTCGATCACGCCGGTCCATTTCGCCCGAACTACCATCGAAACAGCTTATGGGTGAAATGCAGCTGGCGATGGGCGTGCTCTTGAGACCGCGGAGGACGGGGTGTGGATGATCCCCGTTATCGGCTTCTGACGAATGACCGGGTGTGTCGGTCGCTCGAACTCGACAACCGTCGCCGCCCCGTCGCCGGCCATCGATCGCGACATGGCCTCGAGAACCGCCACGACCTTCGACCCATGTAGGCCGTCGGTCCGTGGCGTTTGCCCACGCTCAACGCAGTCGGCGAAGTGTTCGATCTCCACCCTCAGCGGTTCAATGAGTCGCATGTTTGGCACAACCAGGTCGCCCGCGCGAATGCGCGTTCTGAAGTCGGAGAAATCCGCAAAACCGGATTGGAACTCGACCGCCACAGACTTGTCGTATATTTGAATATGATGCAGGCTGTCAACGTCGTCATAGACGAGCATCTTCTCCGTTCCGACGACAACCATGCGTCGCAGCTTCTGCGGGTCCAGCCATGACACATGTCCACCCATGAACCGACCATCGGAAAACGCCATTTGGAAGAAGGCGACGTCTGCATTACTTCCACCGGCTTGGATCAGGGTAGCGCCACGAGCATTGACCGTCTGTGGCCAGGCATCCAACAGGAAACAAGTGATCGATACGTCGTGAGGGGCAAAGTTCCAGAGTGCATCAATGTCCTGCCGGACCCGCCCCAGGTTGAGACGCTGACTGTACAGGTAGAGGATGTCACCCAACTCACCGCTGTCTATCCGCCGCTTCACTTCGTGCACGAGGTTGCTGTATAGAAACGTGTGTCCGACCATCAGCACACGTTGTTTGGCGTTGGCCAGTGCGACCAGCGACCGAGCTTGCTCGGTGGTCATGCACATCGGTTTCTCAATGAGCACGTGGAGCCCCGCTTCCAGGACCTGCTGCGCCTGCTCGAAATGACAGGCTGACGGTGATGCTACAATGACGGCATCGCAATCAGCGTGGTCCAAGAATGCATCAAGGCTCGTGTATGCCGTCGCCTCGGATCTGATCTGGGCAGCTCGCCGGGCATCAGGATCGGGGTCGCAGACGGCCACCAGTCGCATCCTCTCGTTGGACACAACGTTGCGCACAAGGTTGAGCCCCCACGCTCCGCAGCCGATCTGCCCAATGTTGATGGTCTTCATGCGGATTCCCCAAGAACAAACGGAACCGGCAAACCAAACGTGTCGGTTCCCGAATGTGTTATCGGACACGGTTGGGAACGACTGAAGAAAGGCGTGCCGATGCGCCACAAGGGCGGCTAGAGCACGCGTGGGCAGGATGCTCCTGGGCGCACAAAGGGTACTTCCGCATATTGTCAGCCTGTCCTCGCTCCAGAAAACTCCCACCGGCACGGGTGTCGCTTGACAGGCTCGGCCCGATGGATGATGGATCACCCTGTTGGAATCCATGTTGTTGGGCAGTCCAGGCGACAGATGCGGATCGTCCTAGTCAACAACAGCGACTATGGGGGAGGCGCGGAGAACGTCGTACGGCTCCTGCGGGATGGGCTGCGCGCTCATGGACACGAAACGACACTTTGGGTTGGGCGGCGGCGCAGCCGTGAGGACCCTACGTTCACGCGTGCCCTTCCCGCCACCGATGCCGAGCATCGCAGCGCTCAGCGCTATGCGTTGAAAGGGTATTTTGGTCTCGGCGTGGTGTCGTCGGATCGGTTCGTGGAATCGGGTGTGTTGGCTGAGTTTGATCTTCTCCACTTGCACAACCTGCATGGGCATTACTTCTCGATCCCCGCCATATCCCGCCTTGCCCGCCTGTTGCCATTGGTGTGGACTTCTCACGACTTCTTTCCGATTACCGGTGGATGTGTGTTCCCTTATGACTGTGATCGGTGGATGACACGATGCGGGCGTTGCCCGCAGATGGGCAGATATCCGATCGGGCCGCACGTGGACCGCACCCGACGATTACACTCGATCAAGCGCAAGTATTTCCGCGATTTGCCGGTCACGATCATCTCACCGTCGAGACATCTTGCCGACGCGGTGAGGCGGAGCGGCACGTTCGAGCGTGCCGAGATTCACATCATCCCTTACGGGGTCGACACCGACCTTTTCAAGCCAGGGCGGCACGGCGCTCGACAACAGCTTGGCATTTCCCACGAAGATCGGGTTGTGCTGTTGATGGCGCCGCGCCTGAATGACCCGAGGAAGGGGATCGTGGATGCGGTCAAGGCTCTAAGGCAGATAGACTTACCCGGCTTGACGATCCTGGTCGTCGGCGCCGGCGAGCCCAGACCGTTCATCGATGCGCTGCCGCAAGACGAAATCCGGCCGCTGGGCTACATCAAGGATCGCCCGGTACTCGCCAACTGCTGCGCAGCGGCGGATCTGTTTCTTTTCACGTCGCTTGCCGAGAATTACCCGTGCGCCGTTCAGGAAGCGATGGCAGCTGGAACCGTCGTACTTGCTTTCGACATCAACGGTGTGAACGAACAAATCGTGTCGCGCAAGACGGGTTTTCTGGTGCCACCACGTGATACGGAAACTCTAGCCCAAACAGCCCGCGACCTTCTCGAGAACCGATCGCTGTTGCACGATGTTGGTGAGTCCGCTCGAAGGCACGCTTGTTCCGAATGGACCCTGGAGCAATTCCTCGACAGGCACGAGACCCTCTACCGCAACGTGGTAGCACAGGCTGGAAGGTTCAACTGTCCACCGTAAGGCGCACAACTCTCACGCGTCCTCGAAAAAGCGTGACCGCTCGCTCAAAGAGGGTGCCTGTTTGGTGCCACGAAGACAGCACGATCGCGTCGTACGACGAGGGGTCGATCTCTACGGGGCGCCGAACGGGCAGCCCTGCCAGCTCGCCGCACGGTGAAGGTCTGTCGTCAAGTATGCATGCGACTGTAACCCCCGAAATATCCGCCACCTGCTGCAACATCCAAGGGGTGTGCGTTCCGGCACCGAAGATGGCAATCGGTCTGGTCACCGTCTGGGCCAATTCGCGCCAAGCCCTGCGCACAATTTCCCGCCGCCGCTTGACATCCACCGGGAATTCCTGGTCGATCGTCTCCGCAAAGATGTGATGCGAGGGATAGGCTCCCGGGTATGCGATCGCAAAGTAACACGGGGAAGCACCCTCGCCGTCGACCACCTCCACCCTGATATCAAAGCCCGCCGTGACGAGCAACTGCCGAACCATCGCAACGTTGAACGACCAGACACCGTGGGCATTCGTGGCATACCGATCAAGACGCGCCAAAGGCACACTATCATCATCCGGCAGATCGACGGCACTGGAGAGGACAAGTGCTCTCGCGCACTGCCTGCGGATCGCGTGAAGCGTCCCGAGCGGATCGACAAGATGATAGATCAAGCCCAGACAGAGCACCAGGTCAAAAGAATCTTCTCCCTGACAACCTTTGACACTACGCCACCGTATATCGATGCGGTCTGCTCCCAGTGTGTGGCAAAGCCAACGGGCCCGTCCATAGTTTTGGCGGTTTCGTTCGATGCCCACAACGTGCGTCGCACCGCGTCGGGCTGCCCAAATGCTGTACAGACCATCTGCACATCCAAGGTCAAGCACACGCCAGCCCGTCAGGTCAGAAGGGAGATGTCTGTTTAGTCGACCGACGTGCCGGACATTGGCTGCATCCACGCTGCGCAGCACGGGGTTGACATCGTAGTCCTCAGCAAACCTCGTCCGGAGACCGGGTTCAATCTCGATATCATGGTACCAGAGCCGGCGGGCGCGCAGCTCCTCGATGAGTTTGTTCTTTGTTCGCTCCGATTTCAGAACCGTCATCGTCGTTTCGGTCGACCTCGAGATCCATTGCTGTTGCCAGCGCGTCGCCACATCGCTGGACCCGGCACACATCGCTCACGTGGGTTGGCTGGAGAATCGCGATGCCAACGATTAGTATCGGCGACCCTACCTGATGGTCTTGAAATCGGCAGCGACCCTTTGGAATGAGCGTGCCGAGGACTCAAAGTCCATGATTTCAGAGCCGAAAGGCCCGTGCCACACGTATATGGCAGCGTGATTCAACGGTCTACCAAACGGCGGAACTCAGACTGTCGGTTGCTCGAATGTGCCACGGGCGACTTGGCTCTGTGTGCCCCCTGGCGGATCTGCCTGCCGGGGGACAGTAGCACTCGATTGGCCCGCACCAAGGAAACGACCCCAAAAACACTGTGCAATAAGCGGCAGGGGGCCAGGATCGATGCCCGCAACCCGGGGCAACGCTCGATCTGCTCCGACCTCGACCCAGCCTACTAATCCGGCGTAAGGAGCGGCCTACTCGTTGTGTAGTGCTTTAACGAAACCGTCGAAACCGTCCAAGAGTCGGATTATCTCAATCGGTCGCAACCGTAGAGGTGCAGGCCGGCGTCGATTCTGCGACAGGCAACGTTCGCGGCGGGGATCTTCGGCCGGAGAAACAAAAAAAACCTTGCCCACCTCCGGGGGTGTCGCTAGACTCACCCTGTCAGATTCTCGAGCGCGGGTAGTCCGGTGCGTCGCACCCGGTGTCACGGGTCTTTGTGCAACGTCAATTCCGCTCCCTACGCTTGGGATCCTAAACATGGGTACGGTGCGCCGCGCCGGGCTTCGTCGCGGCGTTAAGAACAGACTCGTTGTGGGCGAGATCACGCTGTCACCCGTGAAGGCGGCTGACCTCGATGGGTGGGCGACTCAACTTTTAGGAGGCATCAGATCATGAGGCGGAAGTCACGGGGTTTGACATCGGTCGTCAAGGCGGATGCGTGGTCCGCCTTCCTTGGCACGTCATTTTCGGAGGCGAGTTCCATTATGAAGAATCGATCATCAAAAAGTACTGGGCGGATTCTGGGGCGAGTCTTGACCGCCGCCACCGTCGCCCTCGCTACGACGGTTGCGATGGCAGGCACGGAGAGGCTGATTAAACGAGCCGCACCGGAACCAGCCATCGGCGGCATTACCCGGGCGGAGCGTATCGCCCAGCAGATGGACCTGCTCGCTGAATTGGAGGCGGTCATGCCCGAGGCGGCGCTGGACGCCCCGCTTCGCATCGAACTCAGCGATTGGGATCATGCCGATCTCGATGAGCCGTACGAGAGCGGGACCCCGCTGCGCATTGGCGTAGTCAAGTCGATCACCCCCGCAATCACATTGACGCGCGGGCGAGAACTCAAGGCGGGTGTCATCGAAGAGGCACCAAATGGCGAACGCACTTGGGCCGTGAGCTTTGAGTCGCTCGGCGCCCAGGCCGTTCGACTACACCTGGAGAGTTTCTCGCTCCCGGACGGTGCGGAGATGTATTTCTTCAGCCCGGACGGCGGAGCCTATGGGCCGTTCACCGGCAAGGGCCGCAACGGCAACGGTGATTTCTGGACACATTCCATCGCATCAGACACCGTGGTCATCCAACTCCACTTCAACGAGGCGGATCGTGAGAAGATGACGTTTACCATCTCGGAGTTGGGCCACATCAGTGGCAGGCGGGTGCCCCAGGCGACAAAGGACGAGTGGCCTTGCGGTGACAATGTGTCCTGTCTGGTCGACGCAACTTGCGCAGACCGTGGACCCGCGGAGGCAGCCAAAGATGCCATCGCGAAGATGGAGTGGATCATCGGATCATACATCTATACGTGCACCGGCGGACTCCTTGCGGACACGGTTCCAGGCACACAGATCCCGTACTTCCTGACCGCCAACCACTGTGATGTCGGTGATACGCCCAACTTGGAGACCTTCTTCAACTACACGACGGCCTCTTGCAACGGGACCTGCCCCGGCAATCTCGTGTTCGGCGGCACACCACCTCCGGCTGATACGATCGGCACGACCCTCGTGGTAAAGAACGCCACCAGCGACTTTTGCCTTTTGACTCTCAATGAGGATCCCCCAGCCGGTGCATACTTCCTCGGATGGAACACCTCACCGGTGGCGTTTACGAACGGTGCCGATCTGTACCGGATCAGCAACGCCAATTTCGGACCGCAGGTCTACTCGCAGCAGGACGTGGACACCAGCGCCGGGACCTGCACCGGTCTTACGCGTGGAAACATCATCTATAGCAAGAACAACCTGGGTGGTACCATGGGCGGCAGTAGCGGTTCACCGGTGCTGAACAGTTCCGGCGAGGTCGTCGGGCAGCTCTATGGCTGCTGCGGAACCAATTGCGCCGACGACTGCGATTACGCGAGCAACTCGACTATTGACGGAGCGTTCGCGGTTAGCTGGTCGTGGCTCGAGCAATACCTCGACCCGCCGCAGACCAGTTGCAACTCCGATCCCGAATGTGACGACGGACTTTACTGCAACGGGGCGGAGACGTGTGTCGCCCAGGTGTGCCAGGCCGGTACTGACCCGTGCGGCGGTGACCCGTGTGACGAGGCCACGGACACGTGCTCGTCACTCCAATACAGTTGGAACCTCAACAGCAACCCTGGTTGGACCATGCAAGGTCTTTGGGCATACGGTCAGCCAACGGGCGGCGGCGGTCAGTACGGCAACCCCGATCCGACGAGCGGTGCCACCGGGTCCAACGTGCTGGGCTATAACCTCAGCGGAGACTACGAGAACAATCTTCCCGAGACCCACCTGACGACGACGGCGATCGACTGTAGCGGTCTCACCGGCGTTACCCTGAACTTCCAGCGTTGGCTCAACGTCGAGCAGCCCGCGTACGATCATGCCTATCTGCGGGTCAGCAACAACGGCACCTCGTGGACCACGATCTGGCAGAACGGTGCCCAGGTGAATGATGCGGCGTGGAGCCTCCAGTCTTACGACATTTCCTCGGTGGCTGACAACCAGTCGACGGTCTATATCCGGTGGACCATGGGGACCACGGACAGTTCGTGGCAGTTTTCCGGCTGGAATATCGACGACATCGAGATTTGGGGGGCTGGCGGCGGACCGGAGTGCACGATTCCGGCAGACTGCGACGACGGATTATGGTGTAACGGTGCCGAGGACTGCGTAAGCGGAAGCTGCGTAGCGGGCACCGCGCCGGACTGCAACGACGGCGTCGGTTGCACGGACGATTCCTGCAACGAGGGCACGGACTCCTGCGACAACGTCCCCGACGACGGAAACTGCACCGACGGGCTCTACTGCAACGGCGCGGAGACCTGCCACGCGACACTCGATTGCCAGGCAGGCACTCCACCGGATTGCGATGACGGCGTCGGTTGCACCGACGATTCGTGCAACGAGGGCACCGACTCGTGCGATAACATTGTCAACGACGCGAACTGCGATGATGGAGCCTACTGCAACGGCGCGGAGACGTGTCACGCCACTTTGGATTGCCAGGCTGGCAGTGACCCCTGTGTGGGGTTCTTCGGTTGCGACGAGATCAACGATCTTTGTGTCGAGTGCTTCGACAATGGCGATTGCGACGACGGTTTGTACTGCAACGGCGTAGAGACCTGCGATGGTCTAGGGGTATGTCAGGACGGGACAGCCGTCGACTGTAGCGACGGGGTCGGCTGCACGGACGATTCCTGCAACGAGGGAACTGATTCGTGCGACAACCTCGCCAACGACGCGAACTGCGCCGATGGGTTGTACTGCAACGGCGACGAGTGGTGTCACGCTACGTTGGATTGCCAACCCGGCACGGCAGTTGACTGCAACGACAGCGTTGACTGCACGAGCGACTCCTGCAACGAAGCCGCTGACTCGTGCAACCACACGCCCGATCACGGCTACTGCGCTGATGGTTTGTATTGCAACGGTGCGGAAGTGTGCGATCCGGCTCTCGACTGCCAGCCAGGCACCGCGGTCGACTGCAATGACGGCGTCGGGTGCACGGATGATTCATGCAATGAGGGCACAGACTCGTGCGACAACGTGGCCAACGACGCCTACTGTCCGGATGACGGGTTGTACTGCAACGGCACCGAGTACTGTCATGCGACGGCCGATTGCAGCTCGACCGGCGATCCATGCACACCACTTGCTTGCAATGAAACAACAGACACGTGCGAGAGTGTGGAATGTACGGTCCCGGCTGACTGCGACGATGGCAACGATTGCACCGTCGATGACTGCATCGACAACGTCTGCTACAACGCGTGCCCAGCCACAGTCAGCTCGTACCCATACACCGAAGGCTTCGAGTCCGGATGGGGCGACTGGGTCAACGTGGCCGGCGATGACATGGATTGGACACGCGACAGCGGTGGAACACCTTCGAGCAGCACCGGTCCGTCCAGCGCCCACGGTGGTACTTGGTACGTCTACACCGAGGCCTCGAGCCCGAATTACCCCAACAAGACGGCCATACTGGAAGGTCCCTGCTTCGACCTGAGTAATACCAGCGACGCAGACATGACCTTCTGGTACCACATGTACGGAGCCGCCATGGGGACCCTGAACGTGGAGGTCTCCGAGGACTGCATTAGCTGGACCAACGTGTGGAGCCTCTCCGGTAACCAGGGCAACACCTGGTACGAAGCCAACATTGATTTGTCTGCGTACAGCGGGACCACGATCACCATTCGCTTCAGGGGCGTGACCGGAACGAGCTACACTTCCGACATGACTGTCGACGACATAACGGTCGATGTGACTCCGGCGATCCCGTGTAGTGGCGATCCAGAGTGTGACGACGGTGTTTACTGCAACGGTGCCGAGGTCTGCGCTGGCAACTTCTGTCAACCGGGCACTGATCCTTGCCCCGGTCAGGCCTGCAACGAAGATACGGATGCATGTGAGGCGGTCGAGTGCCTGATCGATGACGACTGCGACGACGGTAGCGACTGCACCGTTGACACCTGTGTGGACGGTGTCTGTTACAACGAATGCGCCAGCACCGTCTCCTCGTACCCCTACACCGAGGGCTGGGAGAGTGGCTTCGGCGGTTGGGTCAACGTAACAGGCGATGACATGGACTGGACGCGGTACAGCGGTTCGACCCCATCCAGCAGCACCGGACCAACTGGGGCTCACGGCGGGACGTACTACGTCTACACCGAGGCATCGAGCCCGAACTATCCCAACAAGACGGCTATATTGGAAGGTCCGTGCTTCGATTTCATCGGTACCGGCGATGAGGAACTGAGCTTCTGGTACCACATGTACGGGACGGGCATGGGAACGCTGTATGTCGACGTCTCGGACGATTGCGTGGCCTGGACAACCGTGTGGAGTCTGTCGGGCAACCAGGGCAACGCTTGGTATCAGGCCGTTGTCGACCTGAGCGCCTACAGCGGGACGATGATCACCATTCGATTCCGAGGCGTCACCGGGAGCAGCTACACTTCCGACATGTCCGTCGATGACGTCTCCGTGACCGCGACGTCCGGACCAGAATGCACCGTACCGGCTGACTGCGACGACGGTTTGTACTGCAATGGCGCTGAGGACTGCATTAGTGGCAACTGTGTTCCGGGCACCGCGGTCAACTGTGATGATGGTGTCGGCTGCACGGACGATTCCTGCAACGAAGGCACTGATTCATGTGAGAGCGTTGCCAACGACGCCAACTGCGATGATGGTGCATACTGCAACGGCGCCGAGTGGTGCGACGCGGTGTTCGACTGCCAGGCCGGGACAACCGTGGATTGTGACGACGGCGTGGGCTGCACGGACGACTCGTGCAACGAGGGCACGGATTCGTGTAACAACATCGCGAACAATGCCCACTGCGATGACGGGGTGTACTGCAACGGCGCCGAGACCTGCAACGTGGTCTCTGACTGCCAGCCTGGTACGGCCGTCGATTGCGACGACGGCGTCGGCTGCACGGACGATTCCTGCAACGAGGGTACGGATTCGTGCGACAACGTCCCCGACAACGCCTACTGCCCCGATGACGGAATGTACTGCAACGGCACCGAGTTCTGTGACGCAGTGGCTGACTGCAGCTCGACGGGTGATCCCTGCGGCGCCGGTGAGACGTGCGATGAGGACACCGACACGTGCACGGCCGCAGCCATGTACACGCCGGCCGAGTATGACCAGAACGAGGGCATGTTGATCGTCTGGAGCACGTACACCGGTCTACTGACCGATATGACGGTCGCGGTCACCACGAACGATCCGGACGCCATTGTCTACGTGGTGGTAGCGAGTTCCTGGCAACGGTCCAGGGCGACATCAACGCTCACCTCGGCTGGTGCGGACATGAGTCAGGTGTCGTTTATCACCTACCGGACGGATACGGTTTGGATTCGCGACTACGGCCCGCGTTTCGTCGTCGATGACAACGTGAGGGAGATTGTGGACTTCGAGTACAATCGTCCGCGTGCCCGTGACAACGGCTTGTCGGCGTTCCTCGGTAGTCTGTGGGGCGAGACAGTTTCCACGATGGACTTGGTCCACGGCGGAGGCAACCTCCAGGTAGCCGGTGATCATGCCTTCATGACCGAGTTGGTTCTGGATGAGAATCCCGGGCTCAGCGAACAGGACGTCGCGGACATCATTGACGAGTACTTCAACCTGGATGTGACGATGTACGGTCGCTTCCCCAGCAGCTTCGACTCAACCGGCCACATCGACATGTGGATGCTGCCGGTGTCGGACACTGCGGTGATCATCGGGCAGTATGCGAGCTCGACAGGTGCACCGTACACGATCACGGAGGCGGCGGTAAGCGATCTGACCGCGAAGGGCTTCACCGTCTACCGCACGCCGGGTTGGAACACGGGTGGTGTACACTACACCTACACCAACGCGGTGATCATGAATGACGTCGTGCTGGTTCCGCAGTTCAACGTCGCCCAGGACGCGACGGCGTTGTCGGTATTCCAGACGGCCTTCCCGGGTCGCACGTGCATCCAGATCGACTCGACCTCGATCATCAGTGCTG
>CAYOQG010000103.1:0-16526 GCA_964405925.1 uncultured Phycisphaeraceae bacterium
TCCCCAGCTACGACTCAACCCGTCCAGGGACGCCCTTCATTCAGCGGACACTGTAGACCCTGCACAGATGCGAGGAACGGGAATGCCCTTCATCGCGCTGTTGAATCCGCCCTCCTCCAACCGCCCCGCGTTCTCAGGAGATGCTAATCACACCGCACGAACCTCAGCAGAAGTCTGTTCTGGACTCGACGTTGTGACAAAGGGGATCGGCCGGCGGTTTGATCCGAGCACGCAGACGGCCTCATGACCCAGCAGGTCCGCCGACGCCTGGAGCAGCTCAGGCGTACACGCCACTCGGAGGGTTGGATGGCATTCGATCTGCGCCACGAAACCGTCACAGGTCTCGGCGTTGAGGTAGACCGGGCAGTTACCTCGGTGGGTTCTGAGCACCTCGGCCAGGTCCTCGATCGGTGTCTGCTCGTTGACATCCAGCAAGAGCACGGCTCCGAAGGTGGTCAGGGCTTCGCCTGCCGGCACAACGCGGCTTACACGTAATGAGGGTTCCTCCCGCCGACGATCCACAGCTCCCTCCACGAACAGCAGCTCGTCCGCGACGAGAACAGGGCGGTACTCTGCCAGCTCGCTGGGGAACAGGATGGCGTCAACTCGACCCTTGAGGTCCTCCATCGTCAGGATTCCGAGTTGCTTGCCCCGGCTTCGCCCGCCGCGTGCGGTCACGGTTCGCATGTTTGTGACCATCCCTCCAACGACGACGGTATCGCCATCCTTGTGTCGGGCCAGATCAACGGTGGTCGCGGTGGCGCACGCTTGCAAAAGCCGCTCGTAGTTGGCCAGTGGATGCCGGGTGATATAGAACCCCAAAACCGCCTTTTCCCGGGCGAGCATCTCGGCTTCACTCCATTCCGTGGTCGAAAGCACTGGCTCGGGTCGCTCCATGCCGGCAAGACCACTATCGCCGCCGAACAGGTTCATCTGTCCACTGCGACGATCGCGCTGGATGGCCTGTCCGAACGCGATCGCCTCGTCGAGGGCCTCCATCAGGGCCTTTCTCATACCGCCCGTCTTGTCGAACGCGCCGGCGCAGATCAACGCCTCGATCGTGCCACGATTCACGAGCGAAAGATCAACGCGCTCGCAAAAATCGAACAGGTTGCGGTAGGAACCGTTGGACTCGCGTTCCTCGGCGATGGCGGTGGCAGCCTTGGTTCCGACGCCTTTGATGGCTCCGAGACCGAACCTGACCGCAGCGGTCTGTCGTGCCGGACTTTCGTCACCACTCGTTTGCTGGTGGTGCTTGACATTCTCGGTTGACGCAGCCTGGTCACCTTGAACAGTTGCCACTGACGATCCGCGTTCGACGATGAAATCTGCTTCCGAAGTATTGATGCATGGGGGCTTCACGGCAATGCCCATTTCACGGCATTCCTCGCGATACTCAGCCACTTTGTCCGTATTGGACATCTCGAAGGTCATCAGCGCCGCCATGAACTCGACCGGGTAATAGGTCTTCATCCAGGCCGTCTGGAACGCGACCAGGGCATAACCGGTCGAATGGGCTTTGTTGAACGCATAGCCGCCGAATTCGAGAATATCGTCGAAGATTTGGACGGCTACATCGCGTTTGACGCCGTTGGCGATGCAGCCGTCAAGGAACGGCGCACGCATCGCCTCAATCATGCTGGTCCTCTTTTTGCTAATCGCCTTGGCCAACCGGAATGCGTCCTTGAGCTCGATCCCACCAAGGCGGTTCACTAGTCGCGACACCTGCTCTTGGTAGACCATGATGCCGTACGTCTCCTGCAAAACGTCCGACATGATCGGATGCGGTGTCGTCCATTTGGCACCATGCTTGCGGGAAATGTAGTCCGGGATGTGCTTCATCGGTCCGGGACGGTAGAGGGCGTTGGCGGCGATCAAATCCTCGATGCGGTTGGGCTTCATCCGCATGATCACGTCGCGCATCCCACCAGATTCGAACTGGAAGATTCCCCGCGTATCACCGGAAGCGAACAGGTCGTAGACGTGCTGATCGGTCAGGTCGATCCGGTCAAGATCAATCGTCTTTCCCGTGCTCCGCTGGGCGAGCTGCCTCGCCCGCTCCAACGTGGTCAAGGTGCGCAGACCGAGGAAGTCCATTTTCAGCAGCCCGACCCGCTCGACCGTCGGACCGTCGTATTGGGTGACCAGACCCTCCTGGCCGGGTGCCTTGTACAGAGGTAGGAAATTCACCAGGGGTTGGTCCGCGATGACCACACCCGCCGCATGCACACCCGCATTTCGGGCGATCCCCTCCAGCTTGCGACCGATCTCGACAATCTGCCTGACGGCCGGATCATCATTACAACGCTTCTTCAGCTCCGGCTCCTGTGCCAGAGCCTTGTCAAGAGTCATGTTGAGCTCGTTGGGGATCAGCTTTGTCAGGTTGTTGGCCTCCTCGAACCCCAGACCCATCACCCGGGCAACGTCCTTGATCACCGCCCGAGCTTTCAGCGTGCCGAAGGTAATGATCTGAGCGACGTGGCCATACTTGCCGCGAACGTAGTCGATCAATTCCGCCCGCCCGTTCTGGCAAATGTCCAGATCGATGTCCGGCATTTCGTCGCGGTCGGGATCCATGAAACGCTCGAAGTAAAGACCGTACCGGATCGGATCGGGGCTGCTGATGTGCAGACAATGCGCCACAACCGAGCTGCACGCGCTGCCTCTAGCACCGACCGGAATACCATGTCGCCGGGCATAATTCACGCAATCCCAGACGATCAGGAAGTAACTTGCAAAACCCTTCGAGGTGATGACCTCGAGTTCATAGTCAATCCGCTCCCGAAGCTCGGGTCCGACCTCGCCGTATCGTTGATTCGCTCCTTCATAGACGAGCTGTCGGAGATAGCCTGCGTCGTCGACCGGCTGCCCATCTCCGCCCACGATGTCGTCTGGCACTCGAAACACCGGTGCATGCCGCTCCGACAGGTCCAGTTCGAGGTTGCACATGTCCGCCACGCGGAGGGTGTTGGCGATAGCCTCGGGATGCTCGGCGAACAGCGTTGACATCTGCTCGGTGCTCTTGAAGTAAAACTCACTGGTGGAGAACTTGAAGCGGTCCTCGTCGCTAAGCAGTGCACCCGTATTAATGCAGCACAGCACCTCGTGGGCCTCGACGTCGTCAGCCTCCAGGTAATGCACGTCGTTCGTGGCGATCGTGGCTACACCGAGTCGTTTTGCCAGCTCGATAAGCTCGGGGTTGAGCATGCGCTGCTCAGCGATGCCGTGGTCCTGCAACTCGATGAAGAACCGATCAGGTCCAAAGATTGCAAGGTAGGTTTCGGCCATCTGCTGGGCCGCCGCTCGACCGGCGTGCAAAAACGTCTGTGGAATCTCCCCACTGATGCAGGTGCTCGTGCAGATCAGCCCGCCGGAAAGCTCCTCGAGCACCTCCTTGTCCACCCGGGGTTTCCGGTAGAAGCCTTCGGTATATCCGATGCTCGCAAGCCGCATCAGGTTCTGATAGCCCTCGCGGTTCATCGCGAGCAACAGAAGGTGGTACGCCTCCTTGACACCGGCTGTCTCACGCACCCGCCGATCACCGGATGCAAGATACATCTCGCACCCGATGATGGGCTTGATCCCTGCCTTTCGCGCTTTCGTGTAGAACTCGATGGCCCCAAACAGGTTCCCGTGATCGGTCATGGTGACCGCGGGCATTGCGAACTTCTGGGCACGGTGGATCAACTCGTCGATGCGCGTCGCACCGTCGAGCAGACTGTAATGCGTATGTACGTGAAGATGGACAAACATCTGTGTCGCTAACGCTCCAACCGAATGATGAATGGCGAATGGCGAATTTAGAAGAGGAATACGCCGACGGACGCACGAGCGCCTTCCTTCGCTATTCGCTATTCGCTATTCGCTATTCGACATTCGCAATGCGTGATTTGTAAGGGCGGAGACCGCCGGAGTCCAGACGTGGGGCATCTTCAACGGGTCACATGGTCCGCTTCGGCCCGTGAGGGAAAGACTCCACCGCGATGTGTATCGGGCTCAGCCAACCCGTCCGGGACAGCAGACCTCTCGATCGCCCATCAATCCCCAATCGTCAATCCGCAATCCCCAATCGGTTAGTCACAGCCAGTCGGTCCGTCGAAGTGGTACGGGAAGCCGCGAAAGGCGTCGACCGCTTCCACAATGTCATTGAAGTCGATTACTTGGTCGGGAAGATTCGGATAGAGATCGACGACCGCCTTCGACGGGGCATCCGGCGAATTCCGGAACTTGTCGACGATGGTTGTGATATCCACGAAGTCAGGTTGCGTTAGACCGGGTCTAGCGAAAGGTGCAACAACATCGCCCCACTGTGAAGCACCGATCACGTACGGGGCTGAGTACCCTGTATCGGTAACGACCACGTCGCCGCAGCCAATTTCAATCTCTTGGATTTCGTAGGTAGCACCGGGGACGATCTCGTCGTCAAAAACATGGACCAGTCCGTCCGCTCCCCAATCTCGGACAACGGGCTCGCAGGACAGCCTGGCTAAGAGGGACACGGGTGGCGTGTCATCCGTAAGTCCGGGGAGCTCGCTGACCTCGTACGGATTGTCCACCCACATGGTCAGGTCCTCGAACTGCTGGAACGCCTCCGGCATGGTGGTGAAATGGACGCGCAAAGCGGTTCGTTTCCCGGCGTTGGCGCTCGAAAAAGACAGGTAGCGGTTTCTTCTCTGGGGTTCGGGCGAAGGCCATGGGGCAGCAAGCACTGGGCACTCACATTCATCGGGAATCCAGTTGCCATTCTCGTCCAGTGAAGGGCCGTCAAGAATGTCACAACCGTCGGCGATGCCATTGTCGTTGCAGTCGCGCATGAAGCACTCGTCTGGGACGCCGTTACCGTCACAATCGGTGCTCGTAGCGTCTGTGATGTCGGTCTCGTCCTCAATCCCGTTACTATTGCAGTCGCCACCATGGGCTGCCAGAGCGTCGACGATGCCGTATCCGCGTACGTATGTCGGCTCGAATGTTTGATGGGCGACGTAATAATCGGCTGTCTGCATGAGATACGTTCGCATCTGATCGACGGTCCAGGTCGGGTGAGCCTGCGCTAGACACGCCACCGCTCCCGCAACGATAGGTACCGCAAAAGACGTACCGTTGATGTTGATATACCCGCTCTCGACGTCCGCAGCCAGAGTATTGACGCCTCGTGCGAGGACCTCCGGTTTGACCCGCCCGTCCGCCGTGGGCCCGCTCGAGCTGGAAGGTGCGATGTTCCCGTTTAGATCAACAGAGCCCACGGCGATACCCTGAAATGCGTCGACGGGTTCGCCGATGCTCGATGTGTTGGGATCGGCGTCGTGGCCGTAGTTGCCGCCGGAGTTGAGGCAGTACATCCCGTTGGCTGTCGCAATGTTGACCGCCTGCGTGATGACCGCGGTTCGCCCGTCCATCTGCCATTGTGAATAGAAGCTGGGATAATCGAGTGACGACGTTGCGACATCACCGCCATGGGCTTCGATGAACTCGAGCCCCGCCACGAAGTTATCCTCCTCAGCTGTGGTCTCGCTCGTGTCGTCTTCGGTCTTGCAGAGGATAAACGACGCATTGTAGGCGGCACCCACGTAGACGTCCGGCAGATAACCGCCGATGATCGACAGCACCCACGTGCCGTGGTGCCCCTGCCCGGGCGGGTCACCCGGCTCGATGCTCGCGATGGGATCCTCGTCCACGAAATCATACTCGGCGATCACGTTGACCGGGTGGGAGGGGTCGTTAAACACCGGGTGCACCCGGTGAAACCCGCTATCGAGCGCCCCAATGACCACACCATCGCCGGTAAAGCCCAAGTCGTGAAGGGCGATCAGGTTGATCTGGGCCAACTGAGCTTCGGCTTCTCCGTAGAAACCCTCTGGTGCCTGTGTAGCTGCATTTGGAGCCGGGTGCTCGGCTGTCAAGCCGCAAGTACCCACAGGTTCGATGCGCCGGCCTGCTCGAACCGGCTCAAGCCCTTGAACAAAGGGCAGTTTGGCGATCTGCTCCACCTGCCGCTTCGTCGCCCGGACGCTGATCGCATTCAGCCAACGACTGGTAACGTGCATCTGGGCCCCCGTCGCTTCAACGGCGTCGATGTAGCTCGGAGCAACGGGAATGTCGTGAAAATCGAAAAGCCCCGGCCAGGTTCGCCGCAAAGTGCGGCGCTTCAACGCTCTAGGATCGTATGTCGCTGCGACCTCTCGAACTGCGGCTTCGTACCCCTTATTCGCGGCGGTGTCCTTATCCGTGAAAAACACCCAGACCTTCACCGGCTCCTCGCTGCCGACGTCTCTCAACAAGCGCAAAAGAGGACCGTCGACCTTCGCCTCCGCAGGGACAAAGGTGGGATTCATGTGGACGACCTCGTTTGACAGAACGTGGCGATCGCCTGCAAGGGACCGCTCCGCCGCCTGTGCTAAATCATCATCAGTCATTGCTGGACCAAGCAAGAGAATGAGAAACGACGCCTTCGTGATTACCGGACGCAGAGAGTGGTAGCCGACCATCATGCAACTCCATCCGCCTAAAGCGACATTCAGCTAAAAAAGAACCTGGGTAAGTCACCTACTCAACTGCCGCCCACGGGCGTGTATTCCCGAAGCCAGCGTCGCGACTGGGCGCCACATTCGCTCTCCAAAACTCCGGGCCTTCAGGAGGTGCGTTCAGTCACATAATATGGACAAGGCGCGCACCAGCGCCGGCGGCAACCGACAAGTAATTACGAACGCAAACCGCGAATTACAGATTGCAGATTCACGACAAACTCCGGCCGCAGTCGCGAACCGCCATTCGTAATTCGTCATTCGAAATTCCGGGCGACCCTATGGACAATCGTCGGGTACCGCAAAAGGGTAAGCGAACCCACGGAACGCCTCGACGCAGAACGAAATATCGCGGAAATCGATGAGGGCGTCCGGTCCATCCTCGGCAAGGTCAGCCCGGACCTTGCTGGGAGACGTAGGGAGATTCCGAAACTTGTCGACAATCGCGGTGATGTCCAAGAAGTCCGTTCCGCCATCCGGAGCGGTCCATTCGCTGCCGTTGAAATTACGCGTCAGATCGCCCCAGACCACGCTCGTGCGTGCGTAGAGAGGATCCGAAAAGTTCGGCTCAAACGTGATCAGGCAACCTTCGATGATCGCTTGGACTTCGTAGACCGCTCCCGGAACGATCTCGTCGTCAAACACGTGAAACACCCCAAGTGCAGCCCAATCCATGTAATGTGGAGTGCAACGGAGACGGGCGCCGAGGAAGGTCGGAGCTGGAGGTCCGGGGTTTGGGCCGCAGTGGCCCCACGGCGAGTCCTCAGGTCTGGCCTGCGCCGAAGGCTCGCAGTACTCATCAGGTGGACCGATCCAGAAGTGCTTACCTTCGAGGGCCTCAAACCCGTTAGGTACCACTACCGGCGTCACGCGAAGGGCCGTTTGCAGACCAAGGTTATCCGAAACAAGCGAGAGGTACCGGTTTTTCACCACACCCGATCCGACGGGTGGCACCACCGTTTCGGTTGTGCACTCGCACTCGTCGGGTACGCCGTTGCTGTTAACATCGTCGCTTGTACCGTCCGCCACGTCGCATATATCCTGTTTGCCGTTGTCATTGCAGTCCTCGTCCGGCTCGCACTCGTCGGGCATCCCGTTGCCGTTGCAGTCGCTGCTCGTACCATCAGCGATGTCGATGTGGTCGGCGATCCCGTTTCCGTTGCAGTCCGGTGTGAGGCGTAGGAAATAGACATCCTGCTCACCATTGAAGGTAGCAGCCCAAGCCAGTTTCGCCCCCTCATTGTCCGAGATCATGTCATAGTAATCGCCGAGTTTATTCTGTTGAGGCCAACCGACGTGGCTGTCGAACATGGGGCTTGCCGGCACGTTGTCCGACCAGGTCGACCCGCCGTCATACGAAAAGGCGTAGTACAACTCAGACAGGTTGCCCACACCGGAGTTGCGGGTGTCGTTCCAGATGACGTCTATTCGCCCGTTCGGAGCCACCGACATCGTGCCGAACCACTGCCACGCCTCCGTATGCTGTGGGTCGTCGTTGATTCGGATCGCTGGACTCCACGTCAGACCTCCGTCAGTGCTGCGCGAGAACATGACGTCCAGCGGGTCGGTGCCCTCCGTGCTGACCGATCCAAGCACATAGACGTTCCCGTGTGTCGTTCCGCCGGAGTGGTCGGTTGCAATCCACAACTGGCCCATGAGTCCTGCCGGGTTCGGGTCTAGATTAATCCTGACAGAACCGCCGAGGTCCACAGCCACACTTTGCCCGAAGGATGGGAAAGCCCCCGCGTCCTGTGCGTTGGTGGATTTGATCACGATGTTTGGCGCGTAGTCGCTGGTGCCCGCAATGTACAGTTCCCCCTCCGGCCCCACCGAGAGGGTGCCCCAATGCGGTTGGTAAGGCAGTGCAATCGGCGTCATAAACGTCAGCCCCCCGTCCGTCGAGCGAGTGAACAGGGCGTCGCCGCAACATCCCCCCGCTGGGCTCCACGCCACGTAGATGTGGCCGGTGCCGATGCCGCTTGTTCGGTCGATCGTCACCCACGCCTTGTCACCGCCATAGGCGTAGACTTCTTGTGGCCAGGTCACACCACCGTCACTCGTTCTGTACAGGTAGCAGGACCATGGTCCCGGACCACGGTTCGACTGAAGGGCGTAGTAGTAAATGTTGCCGTCAAGATCGAAATCCAGCACAGGGTCACTCGAGAACACCCCAGGCTCCAACACCCCGGGGAACGTCCATGTTTGCCCGCCGTCATGGCTGTAGGCATAACCCGACTCGCGGAAGCTACTGCTGATCGTGTCAAACTGCCGCCACCCGATGAGGATCACGTCCGGATCCGTGAGGTCTATTGCGATCTACGGTTCGTTGGCTGCGTCGCCCACGATGTTGTTCCCGTCCCCGTCGACGTTCACTTGCACGCTGGTAAAGGCACCACGCGTCCAGACCTGTGCCGGTCGTACCATCCGCATCTCTTGCGTCGGCGGCTGAGCCGGTGGGTGGACCGGGGTCTCCAGGACTGGCGGCCTCGCCGCCTTCGGTTCAGCGACGGACTCTGCAAGGGCGGAAGGCGCAACAGTGAGTATAAGACCCACAACGCTGGGTGTGAGCCACGAAACGGTGTCATGCTTCATCGGCTTGCTCCTCTTCACCTGATACTGGCGGCACTGCTTCGTACATACGCCCCCCACAGAGCCGGCTGGGCACTGCGGGGGCAAACCTCATCCCCCCCTCGGGGATCCAAACGGTCATTAACGGCCCATCCAGCCCAGTGACGATTACGCCGCGCTTGACGCCTATTATAAGACATCCGCCGGATAAGTTGGATTATTCCTGGACCCCAGAAGTCGCCTTTCCCCAACAAGCGACTAAAGGCTTCCTGTAACACGTGGGACACACGAAAACGCGGGGCCCCCTGTGCGGTCTTCCAGGACCACCGATAGTACCGATCCTGGGGTAGCCCCGAAGCCCTCCCGCAATGTGATTCCCTGTGCACCTCAATGCCCCAGACAGAGTCAAGTGTGTGTGAGTCGCGGGTGCCTGTGGACGTTGCCACGACTGGGTGGGCAAATATGCTCCGGCGTCAGTCCAACGGCATGCCCGTCCATGCACGGATCGGCTCGCAATTCGCAGATCCATAGGCACATTCGGCGCCCAATCGTCCACCCACGTCGAACCGACCTGAGCCACCCATCGCCAGACACGTCGCGAGGTGAATTCGAAACCCGCGCTAGGCGACGTCGACGAGATTGAGCGCCTCACCATACGTCCGTAGAACAGCGCTCCGCAGATGTGCATGCGAAGCGAGTGCCAAGCTGCTGTCCCTGCGCAGGATCGTGGCTGCGTCGTCACGGGCCTGCTCCAATAAGTCGAAATCCGCCATGATGTCCGCTATCTTGAAAGCGGGCAGCCCGTGCTGTCGGGTACCGAGGAGCTCTCCTGGCCCGCGCAGACGCAGGTCCTCCTCGGCAATCCGAAATCCGTTAGTCGTCTCGCACAAAACGGAGAGGCGGGCTTGGGCCAACTCGCCGGCGGACTCGGCGAAGAGCAGACAGAATGACTTCTTGCTGCCGCGACCGATGCGACCACGGAGCTGGTGCAACTGACTCAGTCCGTACCGCTCCGCGTGTTGGACGATCATGATGGTGGCGCTGGGCACGTCGACACCGACCTCAATCACCGTCGTCGACACCAGCACGTCCATGTTACCTGCTCGAAACCGGGCCATCACGTCAGCCTTGTCGCTCGCTTTCATGCGGCCATGCAGCAAGGCGACCCGATGTCCTCGCAACACGGACTGTGCGAGCCGCTCCGCCTCGACGCTGGCTGCCTTGAGCGGAAACGCCTCCGTCTCCTCGATCAGCGGATAGACAACGTACGCCTGCTCGCCCTGCTTCAAATGTGAACGAACGAACGCCCACGCCTCATCGGCCTTTTCGGGCGGGACAAGGCGAGTGACAACCGGTTGGCGATTCGGCAAGACACCGTCGATCGTGGACACGTCCAGATCGCCGAACACGGTCATCGCCAGGGTCCGTGGGATCGGCGTCGCCGTGAGAACCAGGGTGTGTGGTGCGGTGCTTTTGGCACGAAGCTTGGCCCGCTGCGCCACACCGAACTTGTGCTGTTCGTCGATGATCACCAGGGCGAGGTTGCCAAAACGGACGTCCTGCTCCAAGATCGCGTGCGTGCCGATCAACAGGTCGACGTGGCCGCCTTCCACATCCTGAATCATCCGCGTCCGTTTGGCGGTCGTCGTGGACCCCACAAGGTATCCGGTCCGCACACGACTACCCGCGAGATAATGCTCGACCTTCGATCGATGCTGCGAGGCCAATACCTCCGTCGGCGCAAGGAGGGCAACCTGCCGCTTGTTGGCAACTGCAGCCAACGCCGCATAAACGGCCACGGCTGTCTTCCCAGATCCCACGTCGCCCTGCAACAATCGGTTCATGGGCACAGATCGAGTGAGATCCGCACGAATCTCGCTGACCGCACGATCCTGTCCCGGTGTCAGATCGAAGGGGAAACGCCCGCGAATCCGCCGATCGATCTGGTCGGTCGTCTTGATTGGGCTCGCGGGAGGTCCTTCCTTCAGACGCCGCCGGCTGATCTGAAAAGCCAACTGGCAGAGCAAAAGCTCATCGTACGCGAGCCTCCTTCGTGCCACGCCAACGTCATCGATGGATGTCGGCCTGTGACAGCGGAGAATCGCCGTCCGTCGCGGCGGCAACTGACGCCGATTGCGGATGGCCTCAGGCAAGACATCAACCACCGCGCCCAGGGCGTCGTCCAACACCCCGTCGATGATCTTGGCGATCTGCTTGCTGGGGAGCTGGGCCGTGGCGGGATAGACAGGATCATATCGATCATGGTCGTCCTCGAACGGATCGCCCCCATCCTCGATCACGTGTGTCTGTGGGTTGGTAAAGCAAGGCCGGTCATCAATTACCTCAAAGTCGCCCGTGAGGCGAACAACCTGGCCATCGTGAAGCCTGTCGATCAGGAAAGGTGAGTTGAACCAACGCACGCGACACGTCCCCGTGCCATCGACGACGCGGGCGGTAAGCACCGGCTTGGCAAACGAGCCGCGGCTGCGAACCCGCTGAAGTGTCCCGACGATGGTGGCGGTTGTGTCGAGTTCGAGGGAGCCGATGGGCTGCGACTTGGGTCGAAGCTCGTGCCGGAAGGGAAGATGCCCGATTAAATCTGCGACGGTTTGGATTCCGAGCTTAGCGAATTCCTTCGCCCGCGCCGGCCCGACACCGCGAAGGTATTGGACATCAGAATCGAGGGTCAGCCGACTTGCCAAAGCCCACACTCCACCCCATCGGGCAACCTCGCCGGACCGCGTCGAGCACCCAGGATTACCAGTCGTCCCGGCTTGTCAAGGGCAGCGCGCGGACCAAGCCATAGTGCCGGCTCCGATGTTGCGGCAGCAGCGTTTGGCTAGGGGATCACAAGCCGCTGCCCGACGAGAATCCTGTTCGGATTGCCGATGATGGATCGGTTGGCCTCGTAGATCTCTTTCCAACGGCGGTGATCGCCGTAGTAGGTTCGCGCGAGCCCATACAGTGTGTCGTGCTTGACGACCGTGTGGTAGCGAGACCCGGACGACACGGGCGCAGGAGCCGTCAAGGCGGGTTCGTAGGTCGTTTCGCCAGGCGTAGCCACCTCCTGGCCAGACGTACCCGCCCCGTACACCGGGTAGCGGTCCGGCTCGTCGTAGCTTGCCTGTTCGGAGGCGGCTGCGTAGCTCTCCGTCAGATCAAGCTTGGAATCCCAGCTCGTCTCCTTCTTGGTAGTGCTCTTGCATCCGGTGAGGATGAGCGTGAGGGCGATGCCCAGGGTGGCTAGCAGATACGTTGCGGTCCGTCGCATGGAATGACCTCCTGTCGATAAGTTGGGGCGTCTCAGAAACCGCCCCCATCATACACTCGGCAGACCCGTTGTCAACTGCAAAAGGCCTGGCCCCACGCCCCTGCCGCTCGTCTAGTAAGAGCAGAGGTCTTCCTCTCGGTTGCCCGGATCACAGGGATTGCCGAAAGGGTAGGGCACATTTCGGAAGGCGTCTACAATCGCCGTAATGTCAACAAAGTCGATCTTCCTGTCCGGCTCCCGCTCGAGGATGTTAGATGGCCCCACATCCGCTCGAGCCTTCTGGGGAAAACCAGGCGTGTTCTTGTACTTCTCAACAACGGCCTCGATGTCGACCTCGTCCACGACACCCTGGGGGGATGAGCACGGCAAGACACCGCAATCGCCGACGACGTCACCGTACGCGCTGGTCTCGATGAGCAGTGGACCCGAGAAATGCGACTCGTCAAACGGATTTCCCTCGCCGGGATCGCACGCCTGGTGTATGGCCTGCAAGTGGTAGATCGTGTCAGGAAACACAGCCGGGCCGTAGTCGTGCACCACGTCGTAATCGGTCCAAGTGGTGTAATGTGGTGTGCAAGTACGCGTCGCAGCCCACAATAAAGGCGGCGGTGCGTCGCCGCTTGACCCCGAGGCCTCCGTCACGGCGAACGGCTCGGTCACCCACCACTGCTCTCCGACGGCGCAGGAGAAATCCGGATCGGCGGTCATCGTCGTGTCCACGAGTGTCACGCGAAGACCGACCGGCTGGTTGGGATTGCCCGGCTCAAAGGAGAGGTACCGGTTCCTCGTCCCAAACCCCTGGTCGGGGACACGCGGATCGGCAACAGGAATGTCAACACGCCGACAGGGAAACTCGTACGCGCCCATATCCACGTCAGGCGTTTCATCGCCGTCCGCATCGAGAACTCGGGGGTTGCCGTAAAGATCGGTCGGACCGCTCGCACCCGAGGTGTCCCCCGACTCGATGCACGGCGAGCTGGCGTATAGACGAAAGTCGTCGTCCTCGGTCCCGAGAATATCGTCCTCACCGTCAGGATCAAAAAACTCCGGATCGTCGTGGATGTTGTTCGAACCGCTCCCAGACCAAACAGCTTCAACGTCGGAGTAGTAAACGGACGGGTCACCGCTGATCTGATCGGGGGTGTTGCCCCATACGATGCAGCTCGTGACCGTCCCTCCCGACAAATGGGTCCCCCCGACCCCAAGCCCGGCCCAGTTCCTGCTCAAGGTGCAGTTGGTAAGCGACGCATTCGATGGGGTCCCGTAGACCGCCCCGCCTTGGGCACCTGCGTGATTGTTGACAAACAGGCAATCTAGAAACTGGGGATTATAGTTGGTATACACGGCACCACCAAAGCCTTGCGCCCAGTTGGTCCGGAAGATGCAATGAGTTATCGTCGCATTTCCGGGACCCATTATCCCAGCACCTGAGCTGTCCGGAAACCCTGCGTCTGCGTTTCCCCCGGTAATCGTGAAACCATCAAGCAACGGGGAGTCTGTGCCCGAGAACTCCGTGACAACCACGTGGTAGCTGTTCTCATCGTTGTTGGCGAAGTTCGCTCCGTCGTCACCGTTCAGGTCACCGCTGAGCGTCGTTGTGTGATCCCAGGAAGCTCGGGCCTCGAAGGTGCCGTCGCCACCACCGGCCGGGAAACCTCCGTATAGCGACACCCCCGCCGGGATGACGAAGGACTCGCCCCGCTCAGGCGACATCGAATCGCAGGGAGCCGGATCGCACACGGCAGGTTCATACATACCCTCAGCCACCCAGATCTCGGTGATCTCCACGCATGAAGGCGGTGAGGCGGCATGGGCTAATGCATCGCGAAGCTCCAGGTACGCATTCGCCCAAGTCGACCCGTCATTGGCTCCATCCGTGGCGGTGCCGTCGACCTGGAGTATGGCGTCACACTCGTCGGGAATCCCGTTTTCGTCGCAGTCCTCGCTCGCCGCATCGAGTATGTCACAGCTATCGGCGGTACCATTTTCGTTGCAGTCAGGTTCGCATTCGTCGGGAATCAGATTATAGCTACAGTCCTCACTAAGCCCCCACGCGATGTCACATGGATCAGGGATCGCGTTGTCGTTGCAGTCCTCTGGTTCGCATTCGTCGGGCATACCGTTGTCATTCACGTCCGGGCTCGTCCCGTAGAGCACATCGCAACTGTCAGCCACACTGTTGCTGTTACAGTCCGGTTCGCACTCGTCAGGGAGGTAGTTACCCGTGCAGTCCTCGCTACCTCCGCACGGTTGCGTGCACCCCGGTGCAGTGCAGGTGACATCGCAGTAATCCTCGATCCCGTTGTCGTTGCAGTCCTGCGGGGCCCCGCAGATGCCCTGCGGTTCTCGCTCTCCGAAGTCGATCCAATTTGGGAGAAGTGCGTCTTGCAGGTCCCGAATGTCAATTGCTACGCCCGTGTTCGTGGGCGGACATCCCCCGCGCGTATGAATGCCGTATACGAGCTTTCTACAGAGATCCTCCACGGGTGAGCCGGACACCCCGTACGTCGTGTATACTGCGTAACGCATGACGCCGTATTGGTTCAGCAAACGGAATGGACCTGAATCTGTCTGCTGGGTCTTACTGTGCGTCAGGGGTGTGGAATCTTCCCCATACCCCGTGACTCTCAAAGGTTCGTCGGTAGCAGGGGGGACCGTTTGGACCGACGCGAAACAGGCTTGCTGGGCCTGGTAGGGACTCAGCCCTGTCTCCCCGTTGGGCTCCGCCCCGAAGTAACACCAATCTCGCTGGATGACCGGTTCATAGAAGTCGAATTGTACTGACTCTTGGTCGATGGGGTACTCGTATTCCGTCCCGGGGTGCTGTATGTTCCCTCCCCCGTCAGACAAGGGAACATTGAATTGCACCACCGGGTGCCAGAACTGGAAGTCAAACAGGTCGCAGACGTGTCCGGCGCTTAAGAAACAGTGGGCTCGATCGTCGAGTAGAAAGGCTGTCGCGACTTTCGTCTCTTCCGCGGTCTCAACCACAACGCGAGCGACTCGATCGTCGAATGATAAAACACGATCGTCAACCGAGCAGTCCTGGCTCTTCGCACTTTCGGAAGAGCGCGTCGCCTCCCGGACAATTCCGGCACGTATGGCGTCGATTACGACGCGCGAACTTCCCGCATTAGCGTACGCATGGACCTCCACCCGGACGGTGTCCCCGTTGAAATACCCAGTCGAGTTTCCCCATGACCGCAGTAAGTGTGCGTCCAGTGACTGAACATCGCCGTCCTCTACGGATGCGACCCGTATGAATGAGGCGTTCGTTCCGTCGGGCGCTTCACTAAGGTACACCTCGCCAAAGTGCACACGGACCCAGTGCGCGCCCTCCCACTTCAGGACGCGTGAAAACACGACTGTCGAACCATCGCTCGTTCCGGAACACGAGACCCATCCTGAATCCACGTTCAGTACTACGGTCTCGCTAGGGACGGAAGCTGGCTCGTCCAGGGGCGGCGTGCCCACCGCCGCCGCGGACCAGCTTCCGAGGACCCCGACGAGTGCGCTGGTGCTTGCCCTCTTCAACCGTTGCCGTCGGTACACTATCTGGTGCAGGCCTCGCCGAAAGGCGAGAAAGCCCTCGCGCCGCGGCGCCCCAAAAAATAGGACCAGCCCCCCAAGGATTACCAGGAGTAACGTGCCCGGCTCCGGAACAACCGTGAACGCGAGTGGATCTCCAGTCACCTCCCCGGTATATGCTCGCCAGTCGTCGACCGCGTTGACAACGAACCGGGCGCCGTGGTCAACGTCGGGGTGATCGGCGTTGAGGGCATCAAGCGAGTACTGACCGGGTGATTGCGGGAGCTCAAGCCCGAGCGTGGCAATATGGAACGGTGTTTCGGGAAGAAGGCGGAGGTACCAGCTCGGACAGTAACAGTCCAGGAAACGTGCGGCCCAGGCGACCGGGAGCTTGGGCGATCCGAGTACATACGGTCGTTCGAGGGTACTGTAGTCAAACTGTAGCGCATCGTTCAGCGACAAAAGTGGATCGGTGTCCGAGAAGTCGAATTGGACCAATCGAATCCACGTCTCATAGGATTGGCTACTTCGGATCCAGATGTCCACAGTTAGCGACTCACCCCCGTAATACGGACCGGGATTGTCCGGGATCAGCTCGACCTCGACCATCCCGGCATTGGCCGCCGAGGCCAGACCTA
>CAYOQG010000104.1:0-16473 GCA_964405925.1 uncultured Phycisphaeraceae bacterium
TGTACTTACTGCAGTACAAGTTGTATATCTGCGTGACGGAGCTCGCCCCGACGACCGTGTTAATCCCATCAAAAGAGGCGGACGGTGTGCCCCAAAAGTCATAGAAGTTCCAAAACCTATTGGCTCCCCAAGCGGTTGCGTACTCGCCGACGACGTGGATCTGTACCAAGGCGAACGTATCCGGGTAGTCGTCCACCAACATTTCCAACGCCAAGCCGGCGCGTTCGCACGGCAAGCCCGTCAACTGGGTAAACTCCTCGCACAGCACGACGCGGTCAGCCGCAAAGGCGCTAGCACAGAGGCCGGAAGCCGCAGCCGCAAAGGCAGCGCAGACGCATCCTCGGCGAAGCTGGTTTCGCACCCCGAAAGTGTCCCTTTTCATCCCCCTTCCTTTCGTGTCGTCAAGTATACCTGGACCGGCCTCGGACGACAACAGATCCTCGGCGGGTCCAGCGGTCACTATAACCATCGCAGTCGTGAGAGGCCCTACTTTCTTGACCTTGCAGCGGCATGTAGGTTAACATAGAGGGGGTTTGCGGGCATGGAACGTCTCGAACGGAGTCATCATTCCAGGGGGTCGACTGCACGGGGGTCCCTTCAGGAACAGAACAAGAAGGCGCTCATGGACCGATCACGTTTGGGGAGAGACGGGCCGTGGCGGCCCAGGCTGCTTGTGGTGGGATTGGCTGCCTATGCCGTATTGCCGATCTGCAACCCGGCGCCCGCTTGTGCGACGGAACGGACGGTGCTTTGCGAGGAGTTCACCGATCAGATCTGCGGAGCGTGTGCCATGGCGGGTCCGGCGCTAAGTAGACTGCTGGATGTCTATCCTGACTCGTTCGCCTTCGTGCAGTACCAGATGTTCAGCAGCGAGTCCACCCCCTGGGGAGACGCCCGGGCAGTTTTCTACGGTGCTCCCTTCACCCCCACCGCCCTGTTCGATGGGACTAGTATGGTCGAGGGCGCGCTCGACGATGTGGATCAGCAATACATTGTCTATCGGGGCAATCACTTTCTTCCACTGCGGGCAGTACCGACAGACGTCACGATCGACCTGACTGCTGAACCCCTCGGCGGACAAGCCTATCGTGTCTCCGCGCTTGTAGGCATCGAGACAGAGGGGACCGCCAAAACCATGCGCATCGTCACGGTGCAGGTGTTCGATCACTGGCCAGCTTCGAGGCCTTATCATCGGAACACGTTCAAGCAGGCCGCACCCGCTTCTGACATCACCCTCTCCCCGGGCGAATCGCAAGCGATCGAGAACGATTTCACTTTCGATGCCGAAAGTTGGGCTGATCCAGAGAACATCAAGATAATCGCCTGGGCACAACAACCGGTGGAGAACGGCCCAGCCGAGGTGTATCAGGCGGCGACGCGGTTGTGGCCCTTGGTGTCCAGCCCCGGCGACGTGGACGGCGACGGGATTCCTGACCAGACCGACAACTGTGCGCAACGCTATAATCCGTTTCAGGACGATGCCGACGGCGACGATGTTGGGGACCTGTGCGACAACTGCACCGCGTTGGCAAACCCCGATCAGTCCGACGTGGATGAGGACAGTGTAGGCGATGCGTGCGACAACTGTCCCGTGCTGCACGACTTGAACCAGGATGATAGCGATGCCGACCACGTGGGCGACGTGTGCGATTCGTGTGCCGAGGTGGATGCACCTGGTGGGGTCGACACGTTCGGCCGGTCATTGGGGACCGTCGACCTTGACTGCGACGTGGACCATAACGACTTGACGATCCTCGCGGCGTGCCTTGGCGGTCCTGACGCGGGTCCGCCGCCAGGATGCGACGTGGGCAGCTTCAACCGCTTGGACCTCAATCACGACACTGCAGTCGACCTTGCAGACTTCTCTACGTTCATCGTCAACTTCAGCGGTCCGCTGGCGAGTCCCCCACTGTACGTCGGCTCGGCGGCGTGCATTGAATGTCATGAAGACGACCACAATGACTGGTCAGGAACGCTCCATGCCACGGCGTTCGACACGCTGGTAGCCGACGGTGACGGAGACAATCCACTGTGCTTCCCATGCCACGCAGTGGGATACGGTGAACCCAGCGGGTTCGTCGATCTCCAGACAACGCCACATCTGGCCGACGTGCAATGTGAAAATTGTCATGGGCCTGGGAGCAACCACGCCATTGACCCCGACAATGTGGGCATCGATGTGAGCCTGGATTCATCTTTATGCGGTGAGTGTCACCAGTCGTGCCACGGTCTATGCGGGGTGTATTACCACCCTCATTTCGAGCAATGGTCCACCTCAAAACATTCGATGAGCCTCTGGGACATCAGGTGGCTCCCGGAGTATGAGGAATCGTGCCTGCAATGTCACTCGACGGACTATCGGCTTGCTCCGGTAGATGATAAGCCCCCGGCGCCGGGCGTTTTCTACAACCTGGAATGCGTTGCGTGCCATCGGCCACAGGGCAGCCCAAACGCCAGTCAGCTTCGCATCGCACCCGAGTCGTTGTGCGCCCAGTGCCACACCATGGGTGACGCTTCTCCCGGCGTGGAACCTGACCAAGCGCAGTTTGAATTCATGCACGGCGCAGGTGGGTTTGCATTGGACGGCACCAGTTTTGATGGGCTCTATCCGACAGCCTTCACGGCCCTTCCTGGCAAATGCGTCTTCTGCCACGTGTACCTCGAAGCGTATGGTGGGCCGGATCAACCTGCCAACAGCGGACACACCTTCGAGGCAAACACGCGGGCCTGCTCCCCCTGCCACACCGAGGAGGATGGCACGGAGCGCGTGGCAAACGTGCGCGGGGAGATCGAACCTCGTCTGGCTGTAGTTGCCCGCTACTTCGATCCAGGCGATGCCCTGTACGTCGACCCCGCTACGCTCACCCCCGAGGAGTTGGCACGGTACAACGTTGCCAAGTTCGACTATGAGTTTGTGAAGGCCGACCGTTCCTACGGAGCGCACAACGCCGGTTTTGCACGTCGGTTGATGGAGGAAGCGGAGGCCTTCTTCGGGATCACACAGTAGGTGGGTGTTTTGCACATTACGCAACTGGTTCCAAGGCTTGAGGCAGGGGTGCCAATCTCTTCGCAGAGGGTGGGCTTTGAGCAGGGTGCTAAGAAACACTCTCATGCCAACTTGTCATTTGCGGGCAAATCAGCATATCGGCGATATAGCCACGGTGCGACTGACCCAAATTGTGACCCACTTACCCCGTGAGGTTCTGCGCGACTGCGGGCTTTGCAGTCGTGTGCGCAGGTCCTAGGTGTCAGCCACAGCACACCGAGGTACAAGACCAATTAGGTGAATGCGCGGTGTATCAACCTCTGGAGAGTGTTGGGTACGTCTATTGATCTCCACCGACCCTAAAGCTCAGTGGCTTAAGGACCCCATCTACGACAGCAGCCCCGGTTAACACATGCCATGAGCCTGGCCCCTGGCTGACGAGAATCTGCAAGACTCCACGGCACCCTGCTTGCACCAAGCACTATCCAATTCCTAGAAGTGCTTCTGCCGAGCGAGCCAGAATACGTCTAGAGCCGTGGTCCCCTCAGTGAGAGCGAGCTACGCTGGCCCGTGGTGTTGCCATGGGGCATTAAGGCAGGGTACGATGACGGCGTGGATTGATGCGATCGAAGACAAAGGGGCCCATCGTGAGTGAACTGGGCGGCTGAGGCGAGACTCGTGTTGTTCGGAGGGCTGCTTGTCGTCGTCCGGCTTGAAGCGCTACCTCTAGGCGCGGCCGCTCCTGGACTTCAAACGCGGTGCGCGATAAATATTGCTGTCTTCTTCGAAAGGAGTTTTGATGTCGACCGATCTAAAGGCTTTTTATGACAGTTGGAAAACTGAACGCGGCCGGATCAACCGTGAGGCGCCAGACCTGGGACGCGGTTTCGCGGCGTTTTACCAGGGCGTTATGAAAGACGGCGCCTTGACGCTACGTGAGAAGGAACTGATCGCAACGGCAATCAGCGTTACGATGCGCTGCGAGCCGTGCGTCTACCTCCATACGCGTGGTGCCCTGAAAGCGGGGGCAACACGCGAACAGGTGCTTGAAGCTGCGGCGGTTGCCACGATGATGCAAGGCGGCCCAGCGTTTGTCTATGTACCGGCTGTGATGGCGGTCCTGGATTCACAGACCCAGCAAAAGCCGGATTAGCAAAAGGCAGGTGAAGCCACGACGCCCCCGGTGCTGGTGTTCCATCCGGCAAAGAACGTATTGAAGTCACGAGCCATCATTAGGTTGTGTTCATTCGATTGTCACGTTGAGTGCTCGCGGATACCGGCAAGCAGCCGCTTTGGAACTGGGCTGGTGATCTCGTAAAAGATGAGCCGCCCCTTGTGCCGGGGTGCAACTATGCCGTGAGCGCGCATCATACCAGGGTGCTGGCTAACGACGTTCTGCTTGAGCCCCAGGTGGTCACCGAGTTCGCCGACAGAGCTTTGCCGGTGTAGAAAAACCTCACAGAGGGCCAGCCGATGTGGGTGTCCAAGTAAGCGATAATCCTCGCCTCTTTCTCCAAGCGCTCCGTTGACAATTTGCAGCATTGGGACCGTCTCATCGCTCGCTGCCCACCATCGGCTAACCGTTTTACGCAGGTGCCAGAATCGCCGCATCAATACGAGATACCTTTGTTTTCCATTATCCTTGCAATGTCACCGCCGAACATCTTTCCCATCGATCCGGTGTTTATCTTCACTGGCAGGCAGCTCGGAAGGCCATATGACGACGCCTCTGCCCAGGACTTCGGCATCCGCGTGGCCACGTCTGTGCAACATGCGTGCGGCTTCGTGAGCGTCAAGGGAAGTCTTGCAGAAAGCGCCTACCGCTTGTCCGTGATACTGTGCAACAGCTCTTGTTTGCTGCCGCCGGCTTGACATTGATACAAATACACCGGCATTCTTTCGGCTTCCCCCCTTCCTCTTTACATGGACTCCTTGCGTCTTGCCCCTGTGCGCATCAGCTTCTGGAGAACCTGCTCCGCTGCAATGGTGATGGGCTCCAGGCTGGGCTCTGATGATAGATCGGGATTGCCAGCACACATCAATGTGGTAAGGTCCGACAGGCTCTTGCCGCCGAGAATCAAGGCAGTGATGTTATCGATCTCCTTTGCCGGAACCTCGGTATCGCTTATGATCTGGCCTCCAATGAGCTTTTGACTTTTCTTATTGAACACGAGCTTCAGCGTCCAGGGCTTGACCTCCGGTATCATGCCGTGCTTGCTCCGGGAGACAACTGTCGCGCTCACCGTATCGAAGCCCTCTTGTTGGGCCTGCTCTTCAGTCAGCCCGGTAGAGGCTATGCTCGTATCGAAGAGCTTGCACGCGGAATTGTTCAGAACGCCGGGAAACTCGATTTCGAAACCGGCCAGCCTCTTGGCGGCCAAACGCCCCTGAATCACAGCCGGGCCGCGAAGCAAACTGGGGACAGGTCGCTTGGTTATGAAATGCTCCTGTTCCACGCAGTCGCCAGCGGCAAGTATATCGGGATCGGAGGTCTCCAGGAACTTGTTGACCTTGATTCCATAATCCCCTATCTGGAGTCCCATTTCGCTGGCCAGTTCGAGGTTCGGTCGGACGCCCGCATTCATGAAAACCACGTCGGCATCGATTCTCCTCCCGTCACCAAGCTCCACAGCAGAGACCGCACCCTCATGCTCCAGGACTCTCTCCACCTTCTGGGCCATCAGCATTTTGATGCCTTTTTGTCCAAAGTAATTCAGAATCTCAGCTCCCAGCTCACGATCAATCATGAGCGGCAGTGGATGAGTCAGTAGTTCGATTACCGTCATGTCGTAGGTGTCCGGATGGACGGTAGCGAGGAGGCTGGCAACTTCGAGACTGATGAAGCCCGCACCTACGAAAATGAGCTTCTGGGGCTTCGCTTTGTCGAGGTGACTCTTGATTTGCTCGGCATCGCTCAGTGATCTCAAAGCAAAAACCCCTTTGAGATCACGCCCTTCGATCGGTGGAATGAATGGGCTCGCACCTGTGCCCAGGATGAGCTTGTCGTAGGGGATTTGTCGTCCATCGGAGAACTCGACTTTCTTCCCTTTGACGTCTATATGCGTGGCCTTGTCAATAATGAGGTTGATTCTATTCTCCGCAAACATTGTATCTGGGTTGACGATTGAGTCGGGCGTGACCAGACCGGCCACCACATGCGGCAGCGCTCACCTGACGATGAAACGCCGCTCGGCTCGGATAAGCGTGATATCCACCTCTGGCATGAGCTTCCTGCTCAGAATAGCGGCGGGTCCACCCGCTCCCCCACATCCGATGATTACTAGCTTTTCACCATTTCTCACGAAGCTCTACTCCTTTGTTTCCGACGGTCAGTCCGCCCCAAGCAGGATCGCCCGATTGGGAACCTTGCACTCCTTGGCCTGAGTCTGATCAAGCCATAGCTTACTCTCTGCGACGAGTCGGTGTCGGACCAGAACATCCGGTTTCCACCATCTACGCGAAGTCGTCCTCAAGCCCGGCAAGCTGCCGTAAACCGTCCGCGAGCATGGCCAGGTTTGCGTCCTCGGCAAGCTGCACCGACCGTTCGGCACCGATGTGACACCCGCCACTGCGGCGGATCTCGTCACTGATCTTGGTCCGCCCGATTGCTGTCAAGATTTTGATTCGAGCGTCGTGCGCTGGACCGGTGGTGAAATCGGTCATTGTCAGCAAGGCGCGCAGCCGCGTGCCGATGCCTCGTCTCTCTCGGCCCAGGTCCTCGTCTGCCTCGACCGCGGCATTTAGCTGATCGAGAATTTGTCGGGCAATGACAGCGATTTCGGACGTGGTTGCCATGGTCCTTAACAGTCTATGGTAGCAAAGGGAATCAGCTTCACCTACTTCCTTGCTCCAGCTATCGCTGCAGAAACGCTTCCATTCTATCGAACGCCTTGTTGATCTCGTCTTCCGAGACGCAAAACGACAACCTGAGGTGCCCCTCGCCGGTTGGTCCAAAGGCCACACCGGGAGTCGTCGAGACCCGCGCTTGTCTGAGCAAATTCTTGCAGAACGAAGCCGAGTCCTTCCCTTCGTTTAACAAGATCTTTGGGAACATCAGATATGAGCCGTGTGGTTTCTGGTAGGCGAAGACGGAACCCAGGCGGTCGAGCCGTTGGCACATCAGGTCGCGTGCGCTGCAGTAATGCTCGCGGAAGGCTGCGACACAGTCCTGAGGGCCCTGAAGGGCCGCCAGCGCGGCATACTGAGATACCACCGGCGCGCAGATGGCAAAGGGAATGTGTGCCTTGGTAATCTGCGGAATCCACTCCTCGTCAGCGTGCAGGTAACCGATTCGCCATCCAGTCATGGCATAGGTCTTCGTAAACGTATAGCAGCTTACGCCATGCTTTCGCATTTCGGGGATCGAGGCGATGCTGAAGTGCTTGTGGCCATCGTACGTAAAGTACTCATAGGCCTCGTCCGTAATGACCATCAAGTCATGCTCCAGGGCAACGCCTGCCAACTCCCGTAATTGCGCCTCGGCAGAGACAGTGCCGGTTGGGTTGCTTGGTGAGCAATAGATGATGGCCTTGGTCCTGGGCGTGATGCTCTTTCGGATAGCGGCAATATCCAGAGTAAACCCATTTTCTTCGATGGTGGGAACCAGAACGGGTCTCCCGGACGCAATGACTACCTGACGGATGTGCGTGGAATACGTGGGCGTTGGCAGGATGACCTCGTCGCCGGGATCGACCACCGCCATGACCGCAGCAGCCAAGCCTTCAATAGCGCCCACGGTGACAAGGACTTGATTGACGTTCGCGTGAACATTGTTGTCTCGGGCAAGCTTCTTAACGATCTCCTCCCGCAGAGCCGGCAAGCCCGAGGTATCAGAATACCCGCCGACAAGACCATCCTTGATGGCTGAAATCGCTGCTTGTTTGATATGATCCGGCGTGTCGGATGTCGGTTTCGCCCATGATAGGAACGCGACATCTTCGACCTCTTTGGATAGCCGGGTCATCTCGTGGATCGCGGATTTGCCAATTCTGCGCACGCGGTCAGATACTCTTGGTTTGCCTGGCATTCCGTATTCTCCTGATCAGGAGGCTCCGCTCCGCACGACCACGGCTCCATCATTATCCTGGCAGCAGACCTTTGCCAATCCTGCTGACTCTCACATTCACTTTGGCTGCCCCACTCCCGAAGTCACGCGTGCCGCCGCCACGAGCGACTGTGCGAAGGATTTGCTCAGCATCGGTGACGACTGCACCGGCCAGTAGAGTGACACGTCCTGGCGAACTCGCAAAAACATCGGGTGTGAGCGGTGTAGAAGGACCGAGCAGGACAACCTCACGGCAGCTCGCAGCCGCAATCAACAGAGCGTCGATCGTGCCGTTCAGCAGCGTTGTGGCTGTGATCAGGGCAACCGAACACTCGGGAAGCAACCCGTAAGCCTGATCCTCATCGAGAAGACCCGAGGCCTGACGTTGGCCCCGCTCAAAGATGGACAGTTGCCGCACGCGATGGCGAACCGGTTCGACAATCGGGCTGAAACAGCCCACCATACCAACGTGATCATCGGGCTTCAGTTTGAGCACACGTAGCAGATCACCGGGAAAGACGGCCCCGTCGGCTTGCATGCCAAGGGTCCGGAACCGGTTAGCCAGTGCGTTGGCTGTGGCAAGTCCAATGGCTGAGTGATCGCGCAAGGTCAGGGCTTCCAACGCCTCCGTTGCTGAAGTCCCCGGTCGAGGCAGGACACCCACAGCCCCGCGGGATGGAGTCCCGCACACGTCAGGGCACAAATTCGCGACGCCAGCTCCACCGTCGTCGAGTACGACCGCACAGAAGCGCCCGCCAGCCACGGCTTGGCGGATCGACCGTTCCCGAGCCGTTTCCATGAGGTGGCTCTCGAGCAGTTCGACGACGCTGTTGGCACCTCCAAGACAGCCTACAGAGGGCTGACTCTTCTGCGAACCATATCGAACGCGGTTGGGAGTGGAGTCACCGTTCACTATCGACCCTCCGCCGGAACGCACAAACCGGCAGTGGCCTCCCGGATCTGAGGCCACGGAACGCACGCATGAGCCTGGCTACCTGCGAGCCTCTGGCATGGGCGTGTAGCAACCTCCGACCACTGAACTTGTTCAGAACGGCACATACCAAGCGGTCGGTCCGTAACCACGCGGGGAACGGCCCGGTCGCCATGGGAGGTGCGAAGGACCAATATGAGCGCGCCGTTTCGCAGGATCGAGTGAGCGGAGATCGAGGCATGTGAGTCCAGTCCCTCCCGATAGCGAAGCGAACAGAGTAGATGCAATGTGCAATAGCAGGGCGTGTTAGACCATTGCAATATGCACGCCCCAGCCAATGCGCACGAAAGACGTACATCTTCATAACTTCCTTATATGAAAGTGGTTAAGGAACCCAAACGCACCAAACGGGCATTCGGAGCCGCTCTTGCTGCTAGTCCGTCATTGGCAATCGCTATTCCGACGTCTGGGACAACGTGCTCGGCGAGCAAAGCCACAGAACCGCGCAGCTGTGTCGACTGGAAGCGTCCGCAAACCGCGCACGGAGGCAGCATAGGCACGGGAATGGACGGTAGAGGGTTTCGTTAGTCACAGAGACAAGAAAGGGGGCAGTTGAAATGCCAGCAGGCGACGGAACCGGGCCGCTGGGCCTTGGGGGAATGACAGGACGGGCAGCAGGTTTTTGCGCCGGGTTCTCGATGCCCGGGTACATGAACCCCATTCCGCGACGCGGTCGCGGGATGGGTCGAGGTTGGGGTCGAGGGCGAGGTCGAGGCCGTGGATGGGGCTACGGGTACTACCCCCTGGCCGCTCCTGATGTAGCACCCATTTACGGAGAAGTTCCGTTTTACCCAGCGCCTTCGCGTAAACACGAACTGCAAGCACTCCGGACCCAGGCAGAGCACCTTGAAGGTACGCTCAACGAGATCAAGAAGCGAATTACAGAACTGCAGACCACCCAGGAAGAAGAGGGCTGATCGTGGGGCGAGGTAACGGAATGGGACCGACAGGGGCACGTGTTTACACTCGTGGACGCGGTTCTGGGATGTGTCGCAGACGTGGCCAGGGGCGGGGGCAGGGCAAACGCTTGCAGCGACGTTGCCGAGCGACCAGAGATGATCAACCAGCAAGACCAGTGGCATTACGCCCGTTGACACCGCGCACGATGCCGGAAGCGATCGGCCGGGCGGAAAGCGGAGCGGCCCCCGTCGGACACACTCATCGGGTGGTCAAGACTCGGGATGCCCGCCTCGGACGGGTCACTGTAACACCAGTGGCGTATGTCGATGAGCAAAGGTGTACGCTATGTGGTGCTTGCCAGGCGATGTGTCCTACCGAGGCGATTGCCCTCGGTCAGGATGCCGTGAGGGTTAACGCGGACCTGTGCTGCGGCTGTGGGGCTTGCGTGGAAGTATGTCCTAATGAGGCCATCCGGTTGAATTGAAGCATCCGGCTGCGATGGGAGGGGTCGTGACATGACCGGAGATGGCAAAGGATCGGCACGTTGTTGCTTCCCGGCCTTCAGTGGCAAAGGGACAAAGAGCACATGGCGTTTTTGAACAAGCTGCTTCATCGCAGACCACCCAAGGCGGCGGGAAACCTCGGGCGTAATGAGCCGTGTTGGTGTGGTAGCGGTAAGAAGTACAAGAGGTGCCACTATGAGGCGGACAGGAAGTACTTCGCCCAGGCTTTGAGAACCGCCTGCAACGGCCCAACGTGAGCGCGCTAAAGCGAGGTGAGTCTCACCTCTCGGAGGATTGGCTGCCAGGGATGCGGACCTACCTTGAGTGCATACCATGCTTCGTTCGACAGGCATTGGAAGCATCGCGCATGGTGACCGATGATCCGGCTGTGCACGAGCGCGTGCTGCGCGAGACGCTGCGCCTGGTGACGGAGATGTCTTTTGACCGTTCGCCCCCTTCGATGGGACAGCAGATTCATCGGCTCCTGCGCGAGGCTACCGGGAACCCTGACCCGTACCAGGATGCAAAGAGACACTCCACCGCCTTGGCTTTGGCGCTGTACCCCACTCTCAAGGAGCGTGTCCGGTCCTCAGCGGATCCGTTCGCGGCAGCCGTTCGCCTGGCGATCGCGGGAAACGTGATTGACTTCGGGTGTGGAAGCAGCCCGGACGACGGGGATGTCCATAGAGCCATCAAGAAGGCAATGGACGACTTGGTTGACGAGGACGTGGTACTGCATCTACGCCAGGCGGTTGCGGAGGCGCAAGACATACTTTACCTTGCTGACAACGCCGGCGAGCTTGTCTTCGACCGCTTCCTCATCGAAGAGATGCCAGCGGATCGGGTTACACTTGTCGTCAGGGGCCGCCCGGTTATCAACGATGCGACGCGCGAGGATGCGGAAGCAGTGGGCTTGGGTTCTGCCGTGGCGATAATGGACAACGGCAGCGACGTGCCGGGCACGATTCTTGAATCCTGCTCGCCTGCCTTTCGAAGTCGCTTTGATAGATGCGATCTAGTGATCGCCAAAGGCCAGGGAAACTATGAAACGCTAGACGGGGAAGATCGGGACATCTTCTTCGTTTTTTTGGTGAAGTGCCCCGTGGTTGCCTGCGACGTCGGCTGTGATGTGGGAGAAGCACGTATTTGCTATCATCACCCAACGCTGCGTAAGGCAAGTTCGACAGCATCGGTATCCGCTGGCAGGGGATGAAGCCTGTTGGGTGATTGGTTTAGGAAGAATCGTCCCCAGGAAGGAGTCGAGCGATCATGAACAGGATGGTCATTCTTATCTTCTCTATCATATTTCTTGCGTGTTGCAGTGGGTGCCCACTGATAGAGCCTCAGCCGGCCGGCGTGCAGAAGCCGGTAGGGCTTGTCCAGTTGATCGAGTTCCATGACATCCAAGGGCTCAGAAATTGGGCCTATGAACTGGATCAGCGAAACCTGAAGTCACTCGTCTTCATCCAACCGAACATGCTCGAGGAGTACCCCGAAGACATCAGGTGGCTGGCCGACCAGGGCCACGAGATTGGCGGCGGGTACGCCGAAGAGACGTTCTGTGACGTAGCGTATGAGACACAACTCGAGATTATGCGGGAAACGAAGGAATCGGTGGAGAGCGTGACGGACAAACCCATGCGGGTGTTCGGCAGCCGCTACTTCGCCTGCGACGAAAACACCCTGAAGGCGGCGGACGAGCTGGGGGTAGAATACATCCTAGCACGGGGTACCAGCGATGTCGAGGCTCTCATCTATGAGCCGGACGAGTACGACTGCAAGATCATCTCGGTCAGCAATGTGACCTTCGAGGACATGGGTCGGGGTAGCCTGTGCGATTATTCGCTCTGGGCACGCGGCTCGACCGCAGCTGAGTTCGAACAGGTTTTGGAAGAGAGCCTGGCCAAGCACCCCAAGCGAATTATCGTTGTATCACATGCCTATCTCGGTGGCGTAAAGAAGGACTGGTGGGCCCCATATGCGAGACTGCTGGATAGCGGGAAGATCCGATGGGCCGCGGATTTCGACGAATGGGTGAGGCCGGAGAGTGGTGTCAACTTAGCCGTGCCGCTGAGCATGATCCCGGAAAACCGTGAAGTGAAGTACACCACACCGACACCGGCCGTTCCTTTAGACGAACTGGAGGACCTGGACCAGATGCATAACCCCTGCGCTGCACCATGAGGTCTGTTATCGTGACCGCGGTCATCCTGGGATTTCAGAAGGACTCGTTTGGAGCCGTCAGTAATGTGTAGTCGCAGTGTTTGCGTCTTGACTTTAATGATGCTCAGTCTGCTTGTTGGCTGCGTCACCAGCCCTCTCACGCCGGGAGAGGAAGGGGGGTCGTGCCTCTATGATGGCACATGCAACCTCGGGCTGGAATGCGTCGACAGTGTGTGCATACGAGTCGACGGGGAAGGAGATGGTGAGGGTGATGGCGAATACGAAGGCGAGACCTACACGCTGCTCATCTTCCATAACAATAGCGGTCCGATGTGTCTCGCAGCGCTCGACTGGCTTGACAGTGTGCAGCCCGAGCACCCGGCGCTGGCCGTCGAAGAGCATCTGACCTATGAGGCTGGCGAAACCGAGCTTCTGGCACAGCTTGAGGCACAGTTCCAGACGAGCCAGGGCGTGTCGACGAGCTTCGGATATTTGCCAATCGTCTTCTTTGAGGGGCAGGCGTTTTCGGGTTTCAACGATGAGATCGCTGAAATGCTGGAGGGACTTCTGCTCGATGCAGAAAGCGCTTCTCAGTAGCATGGCAAGGGTAGCCAGCCCGGTGCTGCCCGGTACGGAAACCGGGGAGGAGGTGGGATCATGCGGGCAGGTTACGCCGAGGGACCATACGTTTGATCTGTGAAAGGGAGAACTCTCATGAAGGTAGCAGTCACGTCGTCCGGACCAACGCTGGAGACCCAAGTCGATCCTCGGTTCGGCCGGTGCGTTTATTTCTTGATCGTCGATACGGACACCATGCGGCTCGAAGCTGTTGAGAACCCCAACGTGGGGCTCGGGCAAGGTGCCGGCGTGCAGTCGGCGCAGTTGCTGGCGGGAAAGAAGGTGGAGTCTGTTCTAACCGGTAATTGCGGGCCGAATGCGCATGAAACGCTTACTGCGGCCGGGATCAAGGTGGTACTCGGCTGCTCGGGCGTCGTGCGAGACGCTATCGGGCGGTTCAAGGCCGGCCGACTTACCCCTGCCAATGCGCCGAATGTTGCCAGTCACAGCGGAATGGGCGATCCACCGTCCCCCTCAATGGGCGAGCCTGCCCCATCACAACCAGGGCCGATCCCCGGTAGTGGAATGGGCATGGGCCGCGGGCTCGGCGGTGGGGGTAGAGGCAGAGGCATGGGGCAAGGCGGAGGGCAAGGGCGCGGCCGGGGCGGCGGACGCGGAGGTCAGGGTCGTGGAAGAGGCGGCGGCATGTTGTAGTCATGTTGCATGGGTACAAGGAACGCACGCAAGCTCGAGGATCGGCAAAGGCGAGATACGAAACTGACGGGCGGTGTACGACCCGTTGGCGGTGTGCCGACCATGCAGCGACCTGTTAAACAGAAGCAATGCAAAACGAGTTCGGGGCGTTCAGATGTCCGCAAGAGAGTGTCGTGACAGACTCCGGTTTCGATTAGCCGATGATAGCGGCGTGCTTCGTTTCGAAGAGTTCACAATAGCAGACGCGTCGGAATGTCGAGACATGGAGCGCGTTCTTCGAGAATACCTTCTGGGTCGCTCGCTGGCGGATGTGGATCTGGATTACTTGCTGGGGCTCAAGTGCCCGGCAAACGGTGAGTGCTTGCGCGCCGTGATCGATGAAGTACAGAAGTATCAGGACCTGTTTGCCACGACAGCGGAAGGAGTTCCGCGTCGTGATGAAGGGTCTTCGCAAGTGTCAAGGGCAAAGGGCTGCGAATAGAAGTGCGCATTATGAAGATAGCGGTCGCGAGCGGCAAGGGGGGCACGGGAAAGACAACGGTGGCGACGAATCTCGCCTACGTGGCTTCGCGAAGCGGCCAGCGCGTGGCCTACCTCGACTGTGATGTGGAGGAACCGAACGGACACATCTTCCTGAAACCGGAGATCACACATAGGGTTCCGGTGAGCACCGTGGTCCCCCAAGTCGACGAAGCGAAATGCACTCTTTGCGGGAAGTGTGGCGAGATCTGCCAGTATAGCGCGATCGTTTGTCTTCCAAAGAAGGTTCTGACTTTTCCTGAACTCTGCCATGCCTGCGGTGCATGTTCGCTGGTCTGTTTCGACAATGCGATCACAGAGGTTCCGCGTGAGCTGGGAGTTCTTGAGATAGGGCAGGCGGCCTCGGTCGAGTTTGTCCAGGGAACACTGAACGTCGGAGAGGCAAAAAGTCCACCTGTCATCAAGGCCGTTACCGCGGGCGCCCCGCAGGTGGATCTGGTCATTATGGACGCCCCGCCAGGAACATCGTGTCCGGTCATTGAGAGCATTCGCAAGTGCGATCTCGTGCTGCTGGTGACTGAGCCGACGCCGTTCGGCCTCAATGACCTGAAGCTGGCCGTCGAAATGGTTCGCGTTCTCGGGCTTCCCTTTGGCGTACTCATCAATCGGGCGGACGTTGGCAATCGCGCGGTGCGCGTGTATTGTTCTAAGGAACGCATCAGACTCCTTGCGGAGATCCCGGATGATCGAAGGATTGCCGAGGCGTATTCTCGGGGCGAAATGGTCTGCGAGGTTCTGGCGGATTACCAACCACTATTTGTACAACTGTTGAAGGGCGTTACAGAAGAAGCAGGGGTGACTGTGGAATGAAAAGTGGCAGGCTGAGCAACGCCCGTTGGATCAGTGTGAGCAGAGGTCTCGCACGTACTCGGTGACGGCAAGAAGAGTTCCTTGGGGTACGAAAGAGGGACAGAGGATCATGACGTCTTGAGGTTGAAGGGATGCGCGACAGGACACCGAAGAAGAACTTCTACGACAGGATCAAGCCACGCCTGTATCGCCGGATTGGGCGTGAAGTTCGCCTGGCTGGTCACGTCCTCGATCTCGGCTGTGGCGCGTGTGAGTTGGTGCAATACCTGGCGCAAGCATATAGCCAGCATGTTACCGGGGTCGACATCTCCGCGGCAGACTTCCCCCCACGGAGTCGCTTTTCCGGGTACGCGCGGATTCGCTGCGTTCGAAGAGACGCAACTCATCTTGACTTCGCAGCAAACGAGTCCATGGACGCGGTCATAGTGATGTGGGCGCTGCACGAGATGAGACACGCTAGGAAAATCCTGCGGGAAGCCAAGCGTGTCTTGCGCCCCGGTGGGGAGATCCTGATTGTGGAGTTTCCACGGGGTTCGCTGGCGGAACGTCTCTGGAGTGAGGATTACTACGCCCCGGAGGAGTTGGCCGCGATGCTCGACAACGCCGGGTATCAGGAGACGGTGGCCCGTTTGATTGAGCGACGCCGGCTCCTTTGGGTCAGAGGCTTCCGCCCGGAACGGACCCGAAGTCGGGGAACCGCTTCATGGACGAATTAATCATAATCAGCGGCAAAGGTGGGACAGGAAAGACGTCGATCGTGGCCTCACTCGCCGTGTTGGCTGAAGAAGTCATCCTGGCAGATTGCGATGTTGATGCAGCCGATCTGCACCTGGTCCTTGAGCCGACGATCGTCCATCAAGAGGCATTCTCCGGAGGTTCACAAGCCAGGATCATCGCGGAGCACTGCACGAGCTGTGGGGTATGTGAGGAAGTCTGTCGTTTCGATGCGGTTCACCACGACGGGCTAGCCAACGTGAGAGGCGAGAAGATATACCGCGTTGACCCCATCGCCTGCGAAGGATGTGGCGTCTGCGCCCATGTTTGTCCGGAGAATGCGATTGAGTTTGGCCCGGTTGTGAACGGAGACCTGTTCGTATCCAAAACCCGCTGTGGGCCGATGGTCCATGCCAAGCTCGGTGTGGCGGCGGAGAACTCCGGCAAACTTGTCAGCCTTGTGCGGCAACGAGCTAGACAGCTCGCTAAGGAACAGGCCATGACACTGATCATCGTGGATGGGCCGCCTGGAATCGGTTGTCCAGTGATT
>CAYOQG010000105.1:0-16472 GCA_964405925.1 uncultured Phycisphaeraceae bacterium
ACGTACACCTTTAGCTGCTCGCGATAGTTGAATGGTGACCCAAGGGCGACACCTCGTGAATCACCCAAACCGAGGCGGCCACGGAGGTACGCAAATGGGTCCGCGGCACTGGCTGTGGTCAACGTCGCCGACGTCAACACGACACTGTCCACGGTGTCAAAAAGGGACGCTTTGAGCCTCGGCCCGACGTCGATGGGCCTGGCAGACAGGGTAACGCGCTTGCGTGGTCGGTTGACCACGCTGAGCCAATGGACATATCCTTCGCTCCTTTGTTGATGCCAATCATCGACGGACTTGCCCAGGTCACGGCAGCGTTGCATGAGGCCGTCAAGCTCCGATCGATCCTCAGCATCATCAAGCTCGTCCCTAAAGAGGCGTAGGCGATCGCGAAGGTCCATGAGGGCTGCGGTGACACGCTGCTCGACCGGCGGCGGCTCGCGAAGCCGGCCATTCCAGTTCCTCTGACTCTCGTGCCAAGCCGAGAGGTCGTGGAAGTAGGCTCCAACGACTCGACGCGTCTCTTTGACAACAGGAACGACATTCCTTCCCCGTTTACGACGCAACACGCCGCGCCCGGTGCGCTCGTTGTGCAAGGTATTGAGCAGATATTGAATCTGCATATGGCTGATGCTCGCACCCAGGTGATCCCCGGCAACCCGTTCGACGGTGTGGGCTTCATCAAGGATCAGGCAGTCGTAGGAAGGCAGGATCGACCCCCCTCGCTGCTTCACGGCCAGGTCCGAAAACAAGAGTGCATGGTTGACGATCAACAGTTGGGCGCTATCCGCACGACGGCGTGCACGTTGATAGAAGCACGCCTTGAAGTGGGGGCACCGGCGGCTCAGGCAGTCATCACCATCGCTCCGGACGCGATCCCATACGGTCGGGTCGGGCTCCTCGGACAGATCAGACAAGGAGCCGTCCTGAGTCTCGTACGCCCAATCCTCAATCCGCCACAACTCCGAGAGTTGTTTGTTCGAGCCGAGCAATTGCTCTTGCCGGGCACTGGTTCGAGCGAGACGGCGAAGCCCAAGGTAATTGAATCTTCCCTTGACGAGCACGGCGCTAAACTCATCAGGAAACACGGATTGAAGGAAGGGAATGTCTTTCTCGATGAGCTGTTCCTGCAGTGCGATGGTGTGGGTGCTGATGACCACACGACCACCGCCGCCCGTCACGTGCTCGATTGCCGGGACTAGATAGGCGAAGCTCTTGCCCACACCAGTCCCCGCCTCCACGAGCAGGTGCTCCTTCTTTTGGAAGGCGGCGGCAACCGCTTCAGCCATTTCCAACTGCTGAGGTCGCAGTTCGTAGCCGGGAAGGCGTTGGGCGATGCGGCCCTGCTCACCCAATATCTCAGCGCACATAGCCAAGGTCCTGCTCCTTGTGCGTCGTCGATGTCCCGTCATACGCGTGATTGAACGCTATACTCGAATAAGAGGTCCCGGCCAAGGGCGAGGAGCCGACAGTCCCCGAGGGGGATCGAATCCCGGAGATATGCAGAGTACGGATTGGGGATTGGGGATTGGGGATTGGGGATGGCACGGTCCCGCCGCGGGCAGACCCGTGCCATCCGCGTGGACCTTTGTTCGACGTGTGACCGTGCCCTACGGACCCGTCAAGAGAATCTCAAAATCGGCGAAATCCTCGAGATCGACATCATCATCTTCATCGAGGTCCGCACACTGACAGGCACCGACGGCACCGCCACCCGGACCGGTCAGGCAGTCGGCCAACTTCCGGTGGTCATCCAGATTGACCAGATCGTCGCCCGTCAGATCGCCCGGACAACACGGAGGTGGAACCTGCCCGGTCGCCACGATCGTCGCGTCAATTCGCAGTGTTCCCAAATCCGGGTTGTCTGGATCGACCGGACCCACGATGTTCACGTCGACCGTCAGCTCGACGTCAGTTCCAGAAACGTCAAGCAGGCCATCCAGCGCCAAAGGCTCCAACGTGATGGTTGTGAGATCGATCACGTCATGACAGCTATAACCAGCCAGCTGGAACACGATACAAAGCGCACCAGTCACTGAGTATTCTAGCTGCCCCACCGCGGCTGCGGGTACATCCGTGTAGGTAAACGCATCTTCGACCAACAAGGTTGGCGGCATCGGGTTACCGGGATCGGCGTAGTCCAATCCGACATCAGTGCCCACGGCGGAGAATTGTCCCTGTGCGCCGTAGTCCAGCTCAAACGTGACGTCGTCCGTCATCGAGAGCGCGAAGTCGTGCAACGTGATCGCTTCCGGTGACGGTGGACAGTCAAGAGACAGGGTGATCATGCCAGCAACGGGTGATGTGTCTGTGTCACAAGCCGTTGTGATGACGGAAAGACATAATTCCATCTGTGCCGTCGAGCGGATGGGGTCAACCTGAAGTTCGATAGGGCCTGCGTGCAGCGGGCATGCCATGAGAATCATCGGCAGCACGAATTTGAACCGAATCATAGCGTTTCTCTTCAATGCAACAAAGACATCGGTGGCGATCCGCTCGCGAACAGAGGTGCAGCCTAGCGGCCGACCCCATACATCCTGATCAGCCTCATAAACTCCGCCCGGGCTCGACCTTTGGGTAAAACCGCGTCGACACCCACCAGCTCCTCACCATTGACCTCCCACACAAGCACGGAAAAACCGACGAGCAGCTCGACCACGGTGAAGTTGCAGTGGCCATATCGATCCACCGTCACATTCGCCAGGAAAGACTGAGCCCCGGCCCGGAACGCCTTCCGGCGATACAAATGTTCATGCCAAAATGGCGTCACTGGGTCGCCGGTCGTGTGCAGCGTGACGAGCGGACGGATCAGATCACCTGAAGTCTGGTAGTGCAGTGCGATCTCGTCCAGGGCAGTAGGATCGGCAGTGAATCGCTCGACCTCTCGGTTCAATGACGAGCTCCTTCCACCGCCGTGATAGCGTCGGTTCCCATTGTCCAGAGGCTGGCCGCCCAGCTTCTCGACCGCGTCGTTCGTCGCATGGACGTTATACCACAGCAGCTCCAGAACCGTCGCCTCAACCGAGTCCGGGTTCCCCCGTTCGGTCGGCGCACCGGTGACATGAAGAAGACGCTCGGCAGAATCCGGATCCGAGCGGATCGCGTCGGCGATCAGCGGAGTATAAACACCGTCCCAGTTGTCGATCAGCTCCTGTGGTATCTCAAGCGCAGTACCCGGTAAGACGTCAGGGAAGAAGTAATCGAACACCACGCGGAAGTCAGCAAAGTAGTTGATCTGCCTTTCGAAGTCTCCGATCGGACCGCAACCAGCCAATCCGCCATCAAAAACATCCGGATAGCGCTCAACCGCGAGCGTCGCGATCAACCCCCCTTCTGACAGTCCGAAAAGGAAGACACGAAACGGTGTACCGTAGGTGTCCGCAAAGACGCCCACGAGATCGACCAGATCCTGAACGCCCTCCCGTACCGCCAGACCGTTCGTGCTGTAGCTGGTCGTGGCGAACGCATAGCCCAGCAGATTCGCAACTTGGGGTATCGAAGGACCATCGGGGATGCCGAGCTGTTCCTCCGGAATCTCGATGGGACGATCCGGGGCGACATACCCGTGCGCGTATATCACCAAATCGCCGTTCCAACGACCCGGTTCCGGCATGCAGATTCGATAGACCGCTCCGCTCGTCTGCACTCCATCGGGGTCGCAATCCGCACGCGCTTCGCCCGCAACACTGTAGAACGAGCAAACCAACACGCCGAGTGTGAGTGTGTTAAGGACCACCAATCGCCTGGTGCGTAATGGTGACACAGTCTTTGCCCCCTCCTTCCACACCGCTGCTCGTCCCAGCAATATGAGAACGTGGGTGTCTATAACCTTCACAGCTTCACATTGTAGCAAAACCGGGTGTCGGAAAGAAACCCTCGACACGTAGGCGGGGCCACGTCGATTGAAATCTCAACCACACCGCGAGTCAGGTGCGGTACATGCCCGCTCTCGTCCGCGTGCCTCTGCCCATAAGACCGGATGGCCTTTGGGACGTCGCCGTTTTTATCGGTGATTGCTGGCGGGTCAGTCTTTTGTCCAGAACCCTGCGAAGTTGGCCTCCAAGCCATTGCGGTAGCCGGTCACGATCCGCGTCAGATACCCCTGTGAGGACCAATTGTCGAACTCATCCTGGAACTGGTTAAAGGTTCGGTCATGACGGCCGACCGAGTTGTCATATGGGGTCGAATCCCAAATCGCCGAAAACTTTGCCACACCACCCTCGTTGTAGCCATCAAGATAGGCCAGGGTCCTCCCGGCATTGGTGTTATCGACGAACGCGTCCTGATACTGCGAGCTGGTCAGACCAGCTGAGGCTACGAAGCCGCCGACTGGTTTCTTGTCATAAAGCGCGGTGAAGTAGGTCGTGCCACCAAGTTCAACAGCGGAGATGATGACCGGTCTATAGCCTTGACCGGTCAGACTGTTGAACAAAGCTTGGTGCTGAGCGGCAGTCCGACCATGGTAGGCGGTCCAGGTAGGCCCCCCATCCTTGACCATGATAGCGGCATAGCGGATACCGTCTCCATCACGATAGCTGTCCACATGGGTGAGGCGGTAATCCAGAGCGTCGAACTCGTTGACAAAATCCTGATAGGCACTTCCGGTCATGTCATGTCGGGCGACCCAGGGTCCGGCGCTGCTTCGGTCGAAGATGGCGTTGAAGGACGTCACCCCGAAGACGTCGTACCCGTCCACCCACACCGGTCGATAGCCCGCGGCGTGGATGTTGTCGAATACGGCCTGATAGCTTGCCTTCGGGACCCCGTGTCGCACCTGCTGAAAGAAGTCTGGTGACACCGTGCTAACACCGAATGTGTACGTCCTGACCAGGCTGCCATTCGTCCGCACCTGCCCCTTCCAAAAGCCCAGAGGTATGTCGGGCTCCTCGATCACCCGACTGCCCCACCAGAAGCTATGGCGATAGACCTGGTTCCAGTTCCAGGTCATCGTACTGAAGGCGCTATCATCGGGTCGCCGGATCGTGAAGGTCGTCGCGTCACCGGATTGTCCGCCGGCCATCGAGATCCCCACCCCCAGGGTATCGCCCGGAGCAAGCAGCTTAGTATTGGGCGGAGGGTCCTTGATCTGTGCCACATCGTTGACCGGCGAATCCTGGACGGTGGCGTCCATGAACCCCAACGGCGTGTCGTAGACGGGCGGGTTCAGGAACATATTGTTGAGGAACGGCGGGACAACATTACCATCGCAATCGCGCACCTCAAAGTGCAGGTGTGGGTGGGTTGAGCAGCCGGCGCTTCCCACCACAGCGAGCTTTTGCCCGGGAACGACCCAATCCCCCACCGATACGACAATGGAATTCTTCTTGAGATGGCCGTACTTGATGACAAACCCGTTCAGGTGCTCGACCTCGACGACGTTCCAACTTCCCGTGCACGATGTATTACGGTCAAACTCCGAATCATGGGTCTTCACGACGTATCCAGGGGCGGCTGCCAGCACCGGGAAGTCGTTGTCCATGGCTCTAAACGTAGGCACGTCAATGTCAATTCCTCGGTGTCCGTCGTAGGTTTTCGCATTGCTGCCGACGTTTCCCCTGAAATCGCGCAGCCCGCTGCCGGGATCGAGATCGACATAGTTGTTGATGACCCAGTGACGACCATCAACACCCGGCATCGGCCAGTGGAACTTCACACTGCTTGTGGAACACAGCACGACTGGGGCCAACAGGCCCAGATCCAGTTTGGCGTAGTCCACCATATCGATCGTACCGTTCCGATCGAAATCCCCCGGTAAGCATTCTTCCGGAAGTCGGCTACTGCCAGGACCGGTCATGCAGGGGTTAAACAGACGGTAGTCGCCGATGGTAAGACCTCCGTCACCGTTCATATCCCCATTCGGTCTTCGGGCGGCGAATGGAATCGCCAACATGTCATCCTCGTCGAATAGCTCGGGTTCCGCCGATGGTGCGGGTCTAAGTAGAACGGTTATCTCATCACCCGGCTGCACTCCCTGTTCGCGCAAACCGAAGACCTCGATCACGTCACCACACCGGCACTCGCAACCCACGGGACCGTCCGCACAGAAGCTCGATTCGCGGCAGTAGATGCTCGCCGCATAGCCGGCGAACGTAACATGACCGCATTCCGAATCGTCACAGGGTAGCTCGGCACACCCGGACCCTGAGCCTGCTGCGATAACGATCATCTGCGAGACCGTATTCTGGACCGTTCCGTTGACCAGAAACGACACGTCGGTGCTGAGATCGCGGTCCAGGCGTCCGGTCTCGGCGCTCTCGAACGCAATCCTGGCGGAGATGTTGTGTAGGTCCGGTGATGATCCAGGCCCGATGGTGATCGAGAGCACAGCCCGGTTCCACTCCGGTGGTGGACCCGGGTCGGGAGGATCGTCCACCTGAGCTAAGACCGGAAACACAAGACTCGTCCAAGCTATGAGCATGCTATAAAGGCATCGCCTCGTAGACATTCGACCCTCCTCTCCCTGTCGATTGGGGCAAAGCCGCAGACCCCTGGCGCGCACGCTTGGGTACGCCCAGTCCAGCCTACTGAAGCGTAGCCCGACTCCCAATCAAAAAACCAGAAAAAGCAAACCCGGCCCTCGGGTTCCCCGGCCATCCGAATGCTGGAGTCTAGGTCGGGGGGCGCGATTCTGCAATCCCCTGGACCCCAACGGATATGAAGGAACTTGTCTGCCCGCCGTTCCGGCCAGGAACCGAGCGCAAGGAAAGGCAAGATCCCGCGAAATTCCGTGAACGCACACCTTCTGTTCGGTCGAAGGGCGCAAATCGCCCCAGCCCGATATGCATTAACGTTGGTATTCCCGACCCGGGGTCTCTCGGTAAGATGATAGTAATGTCTTCAATTGCGTATCGGTCCCAGATTGAGCTGCCGCTCCCCACAGGATGTGTACTCGGGAGGTTCGCGCCGCAAGGCTCGGTTGACGTAGCTCTGACGCCTCGGCGCAAGCTGTAGATGGACTTTGGCCATGGTTATAAGACTGCTGATGATCGGACTCTTGAGCCTTGCCGCCGCGGTTTCACTGTCCGACTGCTCGCGGAGGGAGCCCAACCGGCTCAACAGCCTGGGGACCGTGCACCTCACCATTAACGACCAGCCGTTTGAGCTTTGGATCGCAGACGAGAACGCGGAGCAGGAACGCGGTCTCATGTTCATCACAGCCGAGGAAATGGCACCGTTACCGGACGGCACTAAACGCGGCATGTTGTTCGTGTTCGCGCATGAGCGGTACCGAAGCTTCTGGATGAAGAATACGATCATTCCGCTCGACATCGCTTACCTCGATTCAGAGGGCATTATCGTTGCGATACACACCATGGTTCCACTCGATGATCGCCTGGGGCAATACACATCCCGTCGCCCAGCCCGATACGCCATCGAGGTCAACGCCGACGTCCTCCATAACCTCGGGGTCAAGGAGGGCGACCGCATCGCGATTCCCGCCTCCGTGCTAAACCGCACACCCTAACCCGTCGACTGTCGGGTTAGCCACACGGGCGATCGCGGTTCGCGCATTTCGTGTCTGCCAAGCTGGTGACGTTCCGATAACAAGGCCGCGCGACCCTGTGGCTTACTTGATCAACGCACGGGACTGGTCATGCAGGTGTTGCTAGTCGATCCGCCCGAACACGCCCTTCCCGACGGGACGTCTGATCTGGTTCGCGAAAGCGGATGGACAATCGCTCCCGTCGCCGACTACCGGTCTGCCATCCGGCTTACCCACAGGGGTTCGATCGACGCGGTCATCTTGACGGAGCCCGATGGCCCAGATACGGACGAGGAGCAGAATCGGGAATTCCAGCATCTGATTCGCTTGATCGACGCCCGGCGGATCGCCGCGGTTATGGTGACGGATCATCCGCGGCACCGAGCTACGAATCCGCGGTCTCTGATTGACTTCGTCGACTCACAGGTGTCCCTCGCCGAGCTGCGCGGACGCCTGGCCATGATGGAGAAGTATCATCGACTGGTACAAGAGCTGGAACGTGAGCTAGGCAACATGGAGCGGCTCAGCAAGCAGCTCAACCAGCATTTCCAGGAAGTTGATGAGGAGATGCGCCTGGCTGCTCGACTTCAGCGCGACTTTTTGCCCCAGCTCGACGAGCCGATCCGCGGGATTCGTTTCGCGTCCATTTTCCGCCCTGCCTCCTGGGTTTCCGGTGACATGTTTGACGTTTTCCGAATCGACGAGGACACGACGGGGTTCTACATCGCCGACGCGGTTGGCCACGGTATGGCCGCCAGTTTGTTAACCATGTTCATCAAGCGCTCGATCGTCTCGAAGCGCGTGGCGAGCGACGGTTACACCGTGTTGAGCCCTTCGGAAGCGATGGTCATCTTGAACGACGCTCTCACCGAGCAATCGCTTCCAAACTGTCAGTTCGTCACCGCTTGCTACGGTCTAATTGACCATCCGTCACTTACGCTGAGGTACGCTCGTGGTGGTCATCCCTACCCGATCTTGATCACGCCCGACGGTTTGACCAGCGAACTGAGAACACCAGGCGGATTGCTTGGGATCTTCAAAGAGAGTGAGTTCCCCACGTACGAAACGCGGCTGAGCCCTGGTGACAAGGTGTTGCTTTACACAGACGGGTTGGAGACCGCGATCGCGCCGGATGCCCACGCCCAACACGACCCACCGCTTTACGAGCAGACCTTCGGATCACTGGCCCATCTTCCCGTGGGCGCGATGTTGCAGCAGCTCGAGTCCTGTTTGGACAGGGGCGGCGAGAACCAGAGCGTCCGGGACGACGTCACGATCGTCGGGCTCGAAGTTCTTGACTCGTAGACCCTCAAGGAAGGTGCCAGACGCTGACATTCAAGTGGTGCGCCCGATAACGACCACGCTGCCATCTGCCGTCCAGGGTCTGCCAAGTTGACACCGCGGCGGATGGGGCCGGACCGCCACGCATTGTAAATCCTTTATTTACAATAAGTTAAAGCGATGCACCTGTCCGAACACGGTTGGTACATCTCGTGCTCTTTGTGCATCTTGGCAAAGCTCGGCTGATCAACGACAGGTTTGCAGGTAGCGAGCGGTCCGGGCTGATGGGACAGGAAAACGTACCTAACGAAGGAAGGAGATAAAGCCATGTTGATTCGAAGGGCCAATGGCGGGTACCCCATGACCCGCCTGAGAAACGAGATGGATCGCCTTTTCGGCGATTTCTATGAGACGGTGGCTGCCGGAGATCCGTTTGGCATCGTCGGCAGGCGTGCTTTCCCGGCCTTGAATCTGTGGGAAGATGACAAAACGCTGTACGCGGAGGCGGAACTCCCCGGTCTGAGGATGGACGATCTGGAAATCTACGTGCTCGGTGACGAGCTTACGATCAAGGGTAGTCGGCAAGCCGCCCAGACTGAGGACGTGACCTATCATCGTCGTGAGCGAGGTGTTGGTCCGTTCAGCCGAGTGCTGCGTTTGCCCGCAGGGGTGAATGCGGAGAAGGTTCAAGCCACTCTGCACGATGGCGTGTTGTCGATCACGCTTCCGAAAGAGCAGGCCGCTGTCCCGCGTAGGATTGAGGTGAAGAGCTAAGCGTCGATCCTGCATCGAATGATCAGGAGAACACGAATTGCTTTGGAGAAATGACCATGACGACCGAAATCACGAATAAACCGGAACAAGCTGATGTTGTCCAGGCAGAACACACCCGACCCGGACGGCATTATCGCCCCAATGTGGATATCGTCGAGCATCCGCATGAGCTGATTGTCCTGGCGGACATGCCGGGTGTGACTAGCGACGGTATTGACATCAACTTCGAAAACGGGACACTCACCATCCACGGCAAGGTCGAGAGCCGAGAGCGGGAAGGTGTGACGGCACTGTTTCGCGAGTATGGGGTGGGAGACTTCTACCGAACGTTCCGCGTCAGCGAGAAGGTCGACTCTGCAAAGATCAGCGCGGAATTCGCAAATGGTGTACTCACGCTTCATTTGCCGAAAATCGAGGCGGTTAAACCTCGGAAGATCAGCGTCGAAGTGAAATAAACCGCGGATGTAGACGAGGATCACCATTCGCTACCCGCAGGATGCGTTAGGAAACGAAGGGAGGTGTTTGCGATGAGTCTCGTTCGCTGGACAGGCAAGCGGGAGGACGACGATCTTGGCTTCCCCGGTTCACCGCTTGGTCGCTTTCGAAGCGAGCTGGATCGTTTGTTCGAGCGTTTCTTTGAGGTGCCCAAGGGTCTAGCACGCGAGGGGCTTAGTGGTCTGACAGGATGGGCCCCCTCCGTCGATGTATCCGAGAGCGACAAAGCGATCACCGTCCGGGCCGAGATCCCCGGTGTCGATCCGAGTGACATCGAGGTGACCTTGACCGGGCAAACACTCACCATCAGCGGTGAAAAGAGGGAGTCGATCGAGACCAAAGACGAGAACTGGCACCGATCGGAGCGGCAGTTCGGGTCCTTCACGCGCAGCGTGACGTTGCCGAAATCGGTTGACGTTAAGAAGGTGTCGGCCAAGCACGAGCACGGTGTGCTGGTCATCGAGCTCAACAAGTGTGAGAGTGCCGTACCGAAGCGAATCGTGGTGCGGGGCCCCGAGCAGAAGTAGCCCTGCCCAATCACAGAGCGGAGGCCGAAGCAGAACACGGCGGTTCAGCGGGCCTCCGTGTTTGTTTACCGTGCCACGGCGGCGTTGCAGCCCGCCGCGTCGGGCGTATAGGCTTGCGACCCGGTGCGTCTGCCCGGGAGCGGGGATTCTGTCACACCACGCTCGTTCGAGACCTCGAGCGAACTCTTCGCACAAGTGCACACTTCCACACCTTGAGCTGACAACCATCCCGGATTATGCTGACCGTACGAGCGACCGCGACAAGCGTACCGAGCGTCGAAAGGTAAGATCGTGAGCGCAACCAGACCCACACGCGTCTTAGTCGGCAAAGTCGGCCTCGACGGACATGATCGTGGTGCCAAGTTCATCGTCAAAGCACTGCGTAATGTGGGCTATGACGTCATCTACACCGGCATTCGCCGAACGCCCGAGCAGATCGTTCGGACAGCGATCGACGAGGATGTCGACTTCATCGGCCTGAGCCTCTTGAGCGGCGCCCATAAGGAGCTCTTTGCCCGGGTGGCTGAATTGCTGGACAAGGAGGGCGTCAAGGATGTCATTCTCGTTGCGGGAGGGATCATCCCGGATCAGGACATCCCCTATCTCAGGTCCCTCGGATTCCGAAGGGTCTTTACTCCCGGGACCCCGTTTGCCGACATAGCGGCGGCCCTTGATGAAGAGCTTACAAGCAGAAGTCAAGCAGGATGTGGAGCGGCTCGGCAGTCCCCATGAACGCTCTTTTGGAGAAAATACGTGCGGGCGACCGCAGGTCCTTAGCCCGAGCCATGTCTTTCGTCGAGCAGACGAGCCAGGAGGTGAACTCCCTCAAAGAGTCGCTCCGTTTGTCAACGGGAGACGTCCCCTGGTGGGGCTTTACCGGACCGCCTGGTGTCGGGAAGTCGACACTGATTGATGCGTTGATCAGCCGGCTTCGATGTGAGGGATGTCGTGTTGGCGTGGTCGCGGTCGATCCGACGTCACCGGTGTCCGACGGCGCCTTGCTCGGCGATCGCGTCCGAATGATGCGGCACGCCACCGACTTGGACGTGTTCATTCGATCGCTGGCGACCCACCACTGTGAGGGCGGATTATCGGATGCCACAATCCACTGTGCCAGACTACTGGAACTGGCTGGCTACGACCCGGTGGTGATCGAGACGGTCGGCGTAGGCCAGAATGAACTCGACATCGCCAACGTGGCGGACTTTTGCACGGTGATGCTGGCACCAGGGTATGGCGATGACATCCAGCTCATCAAGGCAGGACTATTGGAGATCGCCGACCTGGTCGCGGTAAACAAGTGCGATTTGCCCAACGCAAACCATTTGCTACAGACTGTTCACGGGGAACTGGCCGTCTCCTCGTCGCCAGATAGCACCGTCGACGTCACAAAGGTGACAGACGGGAGGCGAGACGTCCATAAACCGTCGGTCGAGATTCTCGGGATCGAAGCGAAGTCCGGTAAAGATGTCGATGAGCTGCTTAGGAAGCTGCGTGAGAGGGATCACCAAGCCCGCACCGCGGACCACCGCCAGGCACACAACCGCCGGAGACTGTTGGGAGAAATACGACGCAAGGCCGCGAGCATACTAGAAGGGGCACTCGAGGCAGGCCTGACCACTCGCTCGACAAACGAATGGATCACTCGTGTTGAACGTGCTGAGGTACCGTTCGAGTCGGCCGTCATCCAACTCGTCGTCGACGGCCTGCAGGAGTGGTGTGTGAGGGGCGAGGAGACCGCCTTACCCGCAGAGGAGGCACCGGGAAAGCGAGAGAGCGAAAAAGGGAATGCGGACGAATGATGGGTGATGGCTGAACGCTGATAACTGACAGTTGAGAACCGACAACCACAATGTCTGACTCACTAAGAGAGCAATTGGAGCGATGGAAAGGCGAGACACTGGCTGAATCCGCTGCAAAAATGCCCGAACACCCCGAGCGCACGGTGACCGCGTCGGGTCGGCCGGTTGACACACTATATCTTCCCGAGGGGCCCTCAGACGAGAACGCATGCCGGAGGTACCTCGAGCAAGTCGGGTTTCCGGGCGAGTATCCGTTCACGCGTGGTGTTCAGCCAACGATGTATCGCTCGCGATTCTGGACCATGCGTCAATACGCCGGCTTCGCCACCGCGGAGGAGACAAACAGGCGCTACCGGTTTCTTCTTGAACAGGGGCAGACTGGACTCAGCGTTGCCTTCGACCTGCCGACCCAGATCGGCTACGACAGTGACCATCCCTTGGCAGCAGGCGAGGTGGGCAAGGTGGGCGTAGCCATTGACACCCTGGCGGACATGGAAATCCTGTTCGACTCGATCCCCCTGGACAAGGTCTCGACCTCAATGACGATCAACGCACCGGCGGCTGTATTGCTGGCCATGTACATCGCCGTCGGAGCAAAGCAGAGGGTGGCCCCGGACAAGCTCACCGGCACAATCCAAAACGACGTTTTGAAGGAGTACATCGCCCGGGGAACGTACATCTTTCCGCCGGCGCCGTCGCTAAGGCTGATCACGGATATCTTCGCATATGCCGCCGACAAGCTTCCGCAGTTCAACACCATCAGTGTGAGCGGCTATCACATTCGCGAAGCCGGGGCGACGGCTGCTCAGGAGATTGCCTTTACTCTCGCCGACGCCATTGCATACATCGAAGCCGCTGTTCGTGTGGGACTTGATGTCGATCGCTTCGCCCCGCGCATTGCGTTCTTTTTCGGGGCAATGACCGACGTACTGGAAGAGGCGGCCAAGTTTCGCGCCGCCCGTCGGCTGTGGGCGCGAATCATGAGGCAGCGCTTCGATGCGAAGGATGCCAGAAGCTGCATGTTGCGCTTCCACACCCAGACTTGTGGTGCAACATTGACGGCCCAGCAAATCGACAATAATGTTGTACGTGTGGCACTCCAGGCACTGGCCGCCGTGCTTGGTGGAACACAATCGCTGCACACCAACAGCCGCGACGAGGCCCTGGCTTTACCAACCGAGGAGTCCGTCCAGATCGCCCTGCGAACGCAGCAGATCATCGCCCACGAATCCGGTGTCGCTCACACGGTCGATCCGCTGGCTGGAAGCTATTACGTCGAGAAACTGACTGATCAGATCGAGGCCGAGGCTCAAGACTATATCCAAAAGGTCGACGACATGGGCGGTATGGTGCGTGCCATCGAGGAGCAGTACCCGCAACGTGAGATCGAGCAGTCCTCCTTTCGCTATCAGCAGGAGATCGAGCGAGGCGAGCGGGTCATCGTCGGCGTCAACCAATATGCCACGGAAGAGGATCGTCAACCTAAGACTTCAAGCATCGGTGACGACGCAACTCGGCGCCAGATCGAGCGGCTCAAAAAGTTCAGGGCCGACCGTGAGGTGACCGTAATCGAGCGGACCCTGGACGCCCTCGAAATGGGTGCCGGCGGCAGTGACAACCTCATGCCGCTGATTCTCGACGCCGTGCAAGCGTACGCGTCGGTCGGCGAGATTTGCGACAGATTGCGCAAAGTGTTCAGAGAATACAACGACCAAACATAGAAACATCGAAACGTGGAAATGTCACAATCCAGACATGGACGCGCGCATGACCTGTGAGCTTCGACTCTTGGGACTTTGGGCGTTTGGGTTTTTCGCCGTTTCGCCTTGTTGAAGGAGGTCGCCATGCGACCACCGTCGACGATTGACCACCTGGGTATTGCCGTTCACTCCATCGAGGAAGCCAGCCCACTCTACCGCGACGTGCTGGGCCTGACCGCGGGCGGTACTGAGGAGATTCCCGATCAGAAGGTGCGGGTCGCGTTTTTTCAAATTGGCGAGGTCCGAATCGAGCTGCTCGAACCGACATCCGACGACAGTCCCATCGCCCGTTTTCTGAAGAGAAGGGGACCAGGCCTGCACCACATTGCCTACCGTGTCGAGAACTTGCCTGCCACGCTTGTAGCATTGAAGGTAGCCGGCGTTCAACTCATCGACGAGGCCCCTCGCGACGGCGCCCACGGCATGAAAATCGCCTTCGTACACCCCAAAAGCACCGGCGGCGTTCTAACCGAATTCTGCCAACGGGTGCGATAACCACGTGCCGAGCTTGAGACAGCCCGGCAACTCCTGTTGAATCCCGCGCTTTCCACAGCCGATCAGTCCTTTGCGGGAGCCGGGCCGCATTTGCCGCCCTAGAATCAGTTGGAATGCTCGACGCGTCGACCAGAACGGAGGCCGTGAAACACGCAGGGTTTGCACCCGGCGAGTTTCCCCCTGAGTGGTACGACTCCGCATACGGCCACCACTGTCGTGCCTGGCCCACGCCCTGGGAGGGTCGACTCGACAAGGATCGCTTCGTGGCTGAGCTGGATAGCGACCACGTAGACGTCCTTTTCGAGAACGACGGCAGCACCGGAAACGGGGCCCTGCTGGCCTATCTGAAATGGAAGGCAACTGATGATTTCTATCTGAGCCGCGATCGCTTATCGGATCCCTCCTTCCCATCGCTTTCGCCCGGGCCGTCGGCACGCTTCGCTTGCGCTTATGAGATCACCGCGACGACCGAGGGTCTGTGGCGAGGTCTTGGGCGGCGGCTACTCTCCGAAACCATTGCCCATTGGGAGCGTTGGTATTCCCACGCTGTTTTCTGTACCTACTCCCCCAAGCGCGGCCTGACGTCCGCACTTCGCCGATTGGCGCAGACCAGGCAACATGACCGACCAGCGCTGGAGGCTTTTGTCCACCGGGCTTCAGCGGCTGCCTCGCGGCACATCGACAAATGGGTTGAGCGCTTGGGTCAGCCTCTTGACGCGTTCATCACTCGTGAGATCGTTCCTATCCCGGACGAACAGATCATGACACACCTGGCTACGCTCGGCGAGCGTTACGGCCAAGATGTCATCGAGGGTGTGATCGCAGCAATGGGGATTGCCTACAACTACGTCCTGCGTGCGAGCTCAGGTCTGCCGGTTTGCGGTCCGACCGCCTTCCACCGGACATTGGGTGCGGAGCATTGGCGGCAGTGCCCCGGAAGTGCCTCAAACTGTGCGGATGCGCTTGGACTCGTCGATCATTGGCGGTACAGCCACGACCCCGCCCGCCGCGAGAAGTGCGCGAAGATGTTCAAACAGTTCCGTTTGGCCCGCGTGCAGCGCGGGGCCTGCCCGGACCAACTCATCGTCCTCGCATAACATGTAGCACCGCTCCTTGTAAGCGGCGCTCACCAGATAAACTGCGTCACCCACAATGGGTGCCGCTACATGAGAAAGCCAACCGCGCTAGACTGCCGAGAGCCTTCTTCGCCGAATTACGACGATGGAACAACCGGCGGTCACGACCAACATCGCCATCACGACCAAGCCCCACTGGGATGTCGTGGGGATCTCGGGGCATCGTCCTGGTAAGAATGCGCCGGGTACACGGACGAGCTCGCCGCATCCCTGGGTAATGATGTTGGCCCTATGGCCCGCACGGAAGCGGTAGTAGACCCGCACGTCGTTGAGTCGGATCGTCGCGCCGTTGTCCAAGTACAACTGATCGACGTACAAGGCCTCTTGGCACGCCCCCGTCCCAACGGTGTTCGTGACCGCGTTTTCAAGGGTGACATCGGAAGCCTCGTCGACCCAAAGTGTCCCCATGGAAAAGTTGGAGTGGGGACCGGGATCATGCAGCGGGAAACCAGTCAACTCGAACCCGTCGCCCGTGACCGGCGGCGGGTCGGGGAGTTCGGCCAGGGTGATAAGATCGATACCACCAACCTCGAAGGTTTGGGCGCCCGTGCCGCTCAGATATAACTGACCAGCCTCCCAATGAAAGAAGTGCGGCCATCTGCTCTGATTGTCAAAGTCGCCCTGAACCTCCACCGCCATATCGCGACAGGCCAACATAATGTCAGCCGCACAGATCATCCTGAATGCTCCCTGGACGACCATTTCCGGTGACGGGCCAATGT
>CAYOQG010000106.1:0-16441 GCA_964405925.1 uncultured Phycisphaeraceae bacterium
TCCCGGGTGTATAGATGACCGGTAGAATATCGAACAAATCCGGGCGCTTGAGAAAGCTTCCTTCCTCGTCGAAGCCAATGGTGAACGTTCCGGAAGCGTCCGCGGACACGTCGAGGATGAGCGTGCCCGCGTACTTGGGCGGTGGGGTGTAAAGGGGGCTGTCTTCATCGGGGCCGAAATATGTTGCCCCGAAGCGATAGTCCACTTGATCGACACGGTTCAGGTCGTCGAGCCCGAGAAAGACATAGTCCGGATGGGTGTTGTCGATGAAGGCTCCAATGTGAGGCACGTAGTTCGGACCCGCGCACATGTTCGGAGAGAAATAGCACACGGGCCATTCCGGCGGGCAGTCCGCATCACTTTCACAATAGAGAACAAGTCCCTCGTACCCGAACGGTCGATCCCATCCTATCGGGAAGGCCGTTCCAGTCTCGCCGCTCAAGAAGCCGTTCATATCGATGTTGGCTTGGTAGACCCGCAGCAACTCCGGGTCCCAGTTCGCGATGCGGATCTCGAAAGTAACTGCCTGTCCCCCGCCGGGGATAATAATCTCGTGCTCATTGCTGATGATATACGGCCCGCTCGAACTCACGGGCAACAAGCCGACATCTGCTCCCGCAGCCGGCTGTGCTGCCAAGAACAGACCTACCGCGCAGATTGTCGAGGTTAAGATCCACTTTCTATCGAACATCTGACTTCCTCCCATTTCTGGTACGTTAACAACGTTATCTATCGTGCTAGCGGCCGGACTCCCCTGTCAAGAGCGCCTTTCCATGGGGTGGCGCCGCGAATGGTAAACCTTCCCCCCGACCAGCAGCAGAATCGTCAGAATGAGCACTCCCCAAGTTGAGAGCGTTGGGATGCCGTCAATTGGTGGCTCAGCACAGTCGGCGGGGCAGCTCTCCTCGTGTTCGCCCGGCTCGCACACATCGTTCCCGCACACCGGTTGCTCAGTGCAGTCTTCAGGACAAGACTCTTCGTCCTCGCCGAGCTCACACTCCCCATTCCCGCAGGTCGGCGGCTGAATGATGATCCGCGCGGGAGCAAACGTCAGTGGAACAATGAGATCTTCCTCCGGATTCCGAAGGAAAGTATAGAGGCGATCCTCTACCACCCCGATGACAAATGTGCCGGCTGCATCTGCGGACAACTCGAGAATCAAGGTCCCAGCGTACTTCGGTGGTGGAACGTACGCTGGCGCATCTTCGTCATCAAAGGCCAGATTTCCGAATCGATACTGGACGTAGTCTACTCCCGGTAGGTCTGTGATTCCGGCATAGACGTAGTCTGGGTGTGGCGTGTCGATGAACGCACCCCTCGCGGGATCGTAGTCTGGTCCCCCGCACATCGGCCCAACGAACTGGTAGCAGTGAGGCCACTCGGGTGGACAATCAGCGTCAGTGTTACAGGGCACGGGTTCGAATGGGCGGTCCCAGCCAAGCGGAAATGCTGTCCCAGTGTCACCACTCAGGAACCCATGCATGTCGATGACTGCCTGGTAGATACCCAAAAGATGCGGATCCCAATTGGCGACCTGGATTTCCAAAGTAACCGTCTGCCCACTACTCGAGACCACGATATCGTTGCCAGCGAGTACATGAGGCCCGTCTGCACCAACCGGCACGAGGGCAATATGAGCGGCGCAATCTAGAATCCCGTCGCCATCGCTGTCTTCATCCGGGACACCGCACCCGCAGACTCCCGGATCCACCTTGTCAGGGTCGTATCGGCACGGGTCCAGACAATCGGCGGTTCCGTCGCCGTCCGCGTCATCCTCAGGATAGCCACAGTCACACTGTCCTGGCTGCATCTTGTCTGGGTCATTCGGGCAGCCGTCAACGCAGTCCTCCACACCGTCACCGTCGGCGTCGTTGTCCAACTCACATTCATCGAGGATCCCGTCGTGATCGCAGTCCGTGCTGGTCCCCTCGAAGACGTCGCAAGTATCAGGCTCGCCATTCCCGTTGCAATCGGGGTCGCACTCATCAGGGATGCCATCCCCGCTGCAGTCCTCTGTCAGGCCTTCAGCCACCTCACACGGGTCGAGAAGGTCATTCGCATTACAATCGCCGGCGATACCGAAGACATACGCCGCACCCGACTGCTCCACGATACCCTCAGCAGTCAGCGCACCAACGAGGCCGAGGTTCCCATATGTCGACACCGCCCAACCGAAATGATCATTCGTCTCGGTGTTTGCACCGACCAGCTTCGCTTGCTCGCTCCAGGTGGTCCCGTTCCACTGAAAAGCGTAGGCGGCTCCACAGCTTTCGGTCAAACCGTCCGCGTATCGGGCACCGGCGAGGACAAGGTCGTCACCAGCCGCAACCGCCGCTCCGAAGAATTCGGTCGCCTCGCCGTCTGACGCGGTGAGTTTGCCCTCATAAACCCACGTGGTCCCCTGTCGCCGGTATACGTACGCGGACCCCGAGCAGGCGCCGTCGCAGTCAGCACCGACCACGGCAAGATCATCATGCAGAGCGACAGCGACCCCGAATTCGTCATTGGGTGCCGCATCGATGGCGGTCAGCTTGGCCTCTTCAACCCAAGTGGTGCCCGTGCGCTTGAACACGTATGCCGCACCTGCATCCTCACCGCCTGCGTCATCCCCCGGAGCTCCGACGAGGGCGTATTCTCCGCTGAGTGACACTCGCCCGAAGCGCTGGCGGACACTGGGATCGCTTGGCGTAAGCGTGGCCTCTCGGATCCAGCTCGTACCTTCCTGCCTGAAGACAAAGACTGCGCCTTGAGCCAGGAATTCGTCAGTCTGGGTCGGTGAGCCGATCAGGACACACTCACCGCTCAACGAGACGAACAACCCAAAATGGTTCGTCCGCGGGTAATCGGATACGGTAAGCTTCGCTTCCTCATGCCACGCACCGTGGAAGTGGCGGAATACGTAGGCGGCCCCCTTTAGGTTCCCGTTAGGAGGCGGTATCACGGCACCGGAGGCACCAACGACGACTCGGTTGCCGCTGATTGACACAGCGTCTCCAAAGTCGTCCCGCCGTGCAACATCGCTGGCCGTGAGCTTCGCGTCGAGCAACCACTGGCCGCCCATTCGCCGAAACACGTACGCGGATCCCCGCCGGTCTGCCCCAAGGTTGGACGGTGCCCCGGCGACGAGATAATCGCCACCAATAGCCACCGCGTTCCCGAAGGCCCCGAGATCTGCTCCGTCATTGGCGAATACCTCGGCCAACTCGCATTGAGCCACGGCGGAGGTCTCGGTAACTGCCAGGATAAGAGCGACTACAATCCCCAGAAACTTGACTCGTTGAACGCACCGGCACATGTCAACCCCTCCCGTAGATCCTTTGGATGATGAACCGTTCGTCCATCGGATGTCACGGATGTTGGGGGCGCCGCAATCACCACCTGCGTGGGCGGCGCGTGAGAGGAGGTGATGATCGACGCATGCAGACTCATGACACTCACCTTCTTGCACATCCTACACGAAATGCTCCCAAGTTAAAAGCAGAAAAACAGGCTGTGGTTTACGCCCAGGGTACAGGTCGACTCTCCCAGGGCCACGCGTCATAACGCTTCTGCTGGCCCAAGAGCACTTGCCCGAATTGGTAGACCGGCCATCTCGTGCCCCGAAATTGAAGTGCGTCTGTCGCCGACCAGAAGCAGGACCGCCAAGGGGCGTCCCGAGGGCGATCGTGCGAGCGGTATTCGAGTTCTTATGATTCCCGGAATCCATGCCGCCGGTTTGTCCTGGACGCTTCTCCTTGCATGGCCCAAAGCGCCGAATGCCATCGGCGATCTCGCCCCCGGCGGCCAACGACTTGCGTCCTTATCTCAGCTCGCAGCGCATCGAGTGTCAGGCTAATGACAGTGGCACGCTTACAGTAGTGAAGGTAGGTCGTTTTTGTCCCTGGCAGATTGTCCAGCCGGTTACTAGTATTGGCACGTATTCGCTGGACCAACCGGCTGGGCGCCGGCGGTCCAGGAGTAAGACGGTCCGGTCCGAGAAGGTTTGCTACACATCCTCAAACGTGTCGGCTGCCGGCGATGCTGTCGGATGGTCTCCTCATCGTGGCACTTCCCGAGTCCGCACGATCCGCTGCCGTTCCCCGCGGTTTTTGCACCGCGGTGACCGGCCTTTCGCTCCGGTGTACAAAATTGTGGGCAAAGCCAACGCCTGTCAGTTACCCGCGAGTAACGAGACTTGGTTGTCGAATGGGCTGCCGGCGGATAAAATCGTGCGGCAGTTGATCGATTGCGTCGGATCGACCGGTGTGCACCAGGCACCGGACCATCCTGTGGCGTAAGTAGGGTGTCCCGGTAGTGGTTGCGACTCACTTTCACGGTTGCCACAGAAAGCGGCGGCTTGCCGGTACGATGTCGGTCTGCGCCGCTGCTGCCCTCGGGCTTTCGAGCGGCATAGCTGGCGCCCACATCGAAGTCAATGTGACGCGCGTCGGCTTCCCCACTGTTCAGCTTGGGCCCGTCATTCGCAGCGGTGCGTGGGTGCCTATCCTTGTCGATGTGGCCTTGGTCAACCAACAAGCTTTTGACGGCACCATCCGCGTCAGTCAGTGTGATAACGACGGCGACGAGTGCTACGACGCAGTGGGTGTCCACCTGCGCAAGGACACGCGCGAATCCCAACGCGTTTATTTGTACATACCCGCCAATCCAGGGAGAAGCCGGGGGCAGTTCGTCGTCGAGGTCTTCGATGAGGGCGGTGAGGCGGTACAGGTCGTCTCTCAGGGCCTACTATCCCTCCAGGCAGAAGGCCCCCAGCGACCTTCCTCGATCACCGACGACGACATCCTGATTCTCTCCATCTCCGGCGGTACCATTGGTCGCCTCCAGGACCTGGTTGATTTCGATCAGCGGGACCTCTATCAACGTACCATTCACGTCGCCCACATGAATTCTATCGATCTGCCGGAGCTTTGGATCGGGCTCGAGATCGTCGATTACATTGTCTGGGAAGATGCCCGCCCGGAGGACCTGACACCGCGCCAGATCGAAGCGTTATTGACCTGGGTCCGTCGCGGGGGCACGCTCCTGATCGCCGCCTCGCGGTCGGCCGGTTCTCTGCGCCTTTCGGATTCTTTACGTGCCGTGCTCCCCGTGGACATCGGAGATCTCATCGTCGTCGACGATCTCCCCAAGATCCGCCGCCACTTGCTCGGTGTCGACGATCCGAACGATCCCGGGTTTCCGCATTCGGTTCCTATCGTCCAGTGCAGCCTGCGCCCCGGTGCCGAAAGGGTTCCCAAGCGATCCTACAACACCTCGAACTTGATCACCCGTAATCGTGAAGGTCTCGGGTCTGTCATCTTCTGTGGAATTACGCTCAACGACCTTTTCAGCGGAACGGGCCGACCGGCAGAGTTCTTTCAGAAGATGTTTCACTTGAATCTGCTCGAGAATCCCGACGCAGGCAAGCCTAGCCCGGTTCCTTTGTTCTCCCAGGTCGTCAGTGCTGTGGCCTTTACGACATCGGCGAGCCTGTATCTTGCGATCGCAGGTGTCTTTTCGATCGGCTATGTCCTGGTGGCGACCTTGGGCTCTTGGTCTGTCGTGTCGGCCAGGAGGTGGCGACGTCATAGCTGGACCGCCTTCGCTCTCGTCGCCATCACTGCGAGCGTGATCACCCTTGTGGCTGTCAACTCTATTCGTGGTGGATTCGGCGAGACCCTCCATCAGATTTCCGTTATTGATCTTGACGCGGGAAAGACCTACGGCTACGGGACCGCGTTTTTTGGAGTCAAGAGCGCGACGGATAAGAGGATGGACTTGTGGCTTCCCTCCAATCCTGCGGGGGCTTCCGAGCCTGATATTACCGACTGCTTTCTTCGCCCTTTGCCCGCCGGAAGTCGCACCGCGGAGTCGATGAGCAGCTATGCCGACCCCAGTGAGTATCATCTCCTCCCCGGCAGCGCAGTTATCGACGACGTCCGGATCCGCGGTACGCTCAAGCAGTTCGGTGGACGATGGGAAGGTCCACTCGATGGTACCCTCTCCGGAGAGATCACCGTCAACCGGCAAAGGCTGTCCGAGGGGAGTTACCTGATCAACAACCTTGGTGTAGATCTTACGGACTGCTGCTTGCTCCATCCCGTGTTGGATCTGGATCAGGGGGCGGGACTACGGAGCCTCTCGATCTATGCCTTCCCGGTCGGTGACGTTCCATCCGACGGACAAAGGATCGAACTGACGGAGCGTTGCTATCGACTGACAGAAGACGAGTCCATGGGCCAGTTCTTTGAGCGCTCCACACTCGCGAAGGCACAGACCACCTGGGGCTCGGCCTTTCGTAGTGTCGTGTCGAACCTTGGATATGGATCAGGCTCCAGCATCGGTGCAGCCGTGGGGCAGGAGCAGAAAGCGCTCCTGCTCATGTCAACGATCGGGGAGTTTGATCCGACACAGGATGCCACAATGGCCGGGCATTTGCTTGGTTATGCGAGTTGGTCTCGCGAATGTCTGCGCCAGCTCGATCTCCGCCAGCGGCTCACCCGCGACAGTGTGATCCTTCTCGGTTTCGCGGCGGATCCAGGTCCGATGCGGCTCTTCCGGCGCACAGGGGACAGCTCATACAGACCGCTCAATCCGGACACCGACGCCTCCTGGACAATGTACAGAATCCGCATACCCGTTACACTGGTTTCCGGGCCCGGCGACGGGGAGCAGGAGGAAGACGAGCTTGAAGACTTGATCGAGGCGCGATCGCGGCGCGTCGAGTGAGACAAAAGCGTTGATCGTTCAGACCATCAACCTGACCAAGCGCTACGGCAAGCTGGTGGCACTCAATAACCTCCACCTTGAGATTCTGGAGGGTGAGTGCTTTGGCTACATCGGACCCAATGGTGCCGGCAAGACCACCACCATCAAGATTCTCGCCACGCTTCTGCAGCCTACTTGGGGCGAAGCCCGTGTGTGCGGGCACGTTGTCGGTTATGAGTCGCGGAAGATCCGTCCTCTGATCGGATACGTACCGGACTTCTTCGGTGCCTATGAGGACATGGTTGTCCAGGAGTATCTGGAGTTCTTCGCCAGCGCGTACAACATTGCAGGCAAGCAGCGCACGCGCGTGGTGTCCGACGTCCTGGAGCTGACCGACCTCGTCTACAAGCGCGACGCCCTTGTGGATTCACTTTCGCGAGGTATGAAACAGCGTCTCAGTGTCGCCCGCGTGCTGCTGCATGACCCCAAGGTTCTTCTGCTCGACGAACCCGCCAGTGGTCTCGATCCGAGGGCTCGTATCGAAATCCGGGAGCTGCTCAAGGAGCTCCACCGCATGGGCAAGACCATCATCATCAGCTCGCACATCCTGCACGAACTGGCTGAATTGTGTACGACAATCGGGATCATCGAGCAGGGCGAGCTGCTCTTTCACGGAACTTTGGAGGAAATCCTCCGGCGGGCAAAGACCTCAACCAGACTGCACATTTCCGTGACCGAACAGATTGACTTAGCTGCTCTTTTGCTGGAACGCACCCGCGGAATAAAGAGTGTGGAGCAGCGCGACGGCCGGCTGCTTGTCGAACTGGAAAAGCAAACCCACGACTTCAGCCCCATTGCCCGCCTCTTGCTCAAGAACAACTTCAAGATCCGCGAGATCAAGGAGGAGGAGGTCAACCTCGAGACCGCCTTCATGCGGCTCACCAAAGGCATGGTTCAGTAGATATGAATGCGGTTCTGCACAGGTTGTGGCTCTGGTTTTGGCACCTTGTCCCAGCCAATCCCATCCTGGTCCGAGTGGTACATGGTGCGTCGAAGCGACCGCGCCACCTTTGGATAAGAATCACCTACCTCGGGGTCATACTCGTTGTTGTACTATTCTCCCTTCTTACGTCGTTAAGTGCGGAGAACGCCTCTCTGGCGGAACTCGCCAAGCGAGCCTCCAAGACCTTTCAGTGGGCTTCGATGACCCAGCTAGCGCTGATGTGTTTCCTGGCCCCGGTGTTCACCGCGTCAGCGATCACACAGGAGCGCGACGCGCAGACGTTCAACATTCTGCTCTCTACTCCACTTACCAATGCCCAGATCGTGTTCGGCTCTCTGATGAGCCGACTGTATTTTGTTCTTACATTACTTGTCGCCGGTCTGCCGATTTTCCTGTTGACCATGGTTTATGGTGGAGTTACTGCCTCGCAGATCGTGGAGAGCTTCGCACTGTCCGGCTCGACAGCCATCCTGACGGGGGCCCTGGCTATTTTCATAGCCATGATGGGCGTCGGCACGCGACGCACCATCTTCTCGTTCTATATGATCATCGCGCTATACTTGCTTTGCGTCTACTTGCTCGGCCTGTGGTGGCAACAAAGTTGGCTGGACGTCGCCCCAGCCAACGTGGATGAGCGGAAGATGAGTTGGCTTACCCCGATGCATCCATTCCTGGCTTTGGAGGTTGCCCTCAACCAGGTCCACGCGCCGCCCTACGGTCGTCTTGGCAGCTATCCTTCGCTAATCCGCTTCGCGCTGGCCTATCCGTCCGCCATGTACGTGCTTTGGACGACGCTCGTAGCTTTCCTGCTCACCGTTGCGGCCATCTTCTTCGTACGCAGCAGTACCAAGACGGGCGAGACCACGTTCTTGAACACCGTTGCTGACCGTTTTCGCCACCGCGTGACAGGGGAGCTCCGACGACCACCGCGAGCTGTCTGGAACAACCCCGTCGCCTGGCGCGAGGCCAGAACAAGGGCATCTGGCGGTCGTCTACTGCGTTGGGTGATTGTTTTGGCTGGCTTTGCCGGACCTTTCGCCCTGTTTGTTAATCATTTGACGGACCCTTTGACGGCCGCCGTCGTGCCGCAGTGGGTTGCCGCTCTGGTGATGGTCCAGTTTGCTCTCGCCTTGGTTATTGCGACGAACACCGCCGCAACGTCAATGACCAAAGAGAAGGAATCGAAGACGATGGACCTGCTTCTCACCACCCCGCTCAGCAGCAAGTACATCCTTTGGGGCAAGCTTCGCGGGCTGGTGAGCTTCGCCATGCCGCTTTTGGTCGGTCCTGTGATCGTGCTGCTTCTGTTCGGGGTTTACAGCTATCTTGGTGAGGCTTCACCACCGCTCATCTGGCTGGAGACGTCCATCGAGCTTGGCTGCCTCCTGGTGATCTACACCGCTGTGGCTTGCGTCATCGCACTCTGGGTATCCCTGACCAGCCGGAAGAACGTGACCGCCGTCATGTATAGCGTCGGATTGATGGTGGTGCTTTGTGGTGTGGCCTCACTGGTATTTTTCCCGCTGATTGATAGTCTTCGCGGAGAGGGCGGCGTGTTTTTGGCCCCCTTTACGCCCTTTACCGCCATCAAGTTCCTGGTCGACCCCGCGACACTCTTCGATAATCGCCGAGAATTCACGGAAGGGCTTGTTGCGACCAGAATCGCCGCCTCTGTGGGCACAGCCATTGCCGTCGCTCTTTACACGCTTGTTGTCTGGCGCATCTATACCGGAATCGTGCGCAACTTTGACATGACCCTCCGCAAGCAGTCAGGCCTGTGAGGAGGTCGGCAATTCCAGCCATTGGCAAACGGCCTTCAACGGGCTATCACTTCTACGACGTCCGGCGAGACGACGCCGATAATCGCTGCTTTGAGCCGCGGGCGGAGCCTTCCCGGGGTGTTAGTCGCGTCCCCATGGATGCCCCGCAGGGGCAAGTGAGAGTAGCCCAGCGATTCATCGCTGGGATGACTTGGTCGTACAAGGTTCGAGTCCCGTAGGGACGGTTGAACGGGGAGAGCTTTCATCCGTCCCTACGGGATTGGATTGGCTTGTAAACACTGCGTTCCCAGCGATAAACCGCTGGGCTATTGCCAGATGTCCCTCCGGGACAAAGGTCTGGCGCAGCCGCGAGGTCGCAGCACGCGTGTCGTAGAGAGGTTTGACCCCAGGGCACAGAGCAACGCGGAATTGCGCACGTTGATTTAGAAACGGGAGACACCCATGATCCACGCAGCCGGTAATGCAAGACTGATGATCGTGTCGCTCGCATCCGTGACAGCCGTTCTTGTGGGTCACATGGCTGGATGTTCAAGCCCCGGTCTGCTGATCACCCCCGTATCCCCCAACCGTGACTTGGTGGAGCGTGTGATACAACGCGACTCCTGGCTCGCCTTCGACAAGATCGCTCTGATCGATGTCACCGGCGTGATCACAAACGCACCCCGGCGTGAACTTTTTGGGTCCGGCGAGCACCCTGTAAGCCTTCTGCTCGAGCAGCTTGACAAGGCCCGCAAGGATCCTGCTGTCGAGGCTGTGCTGCTGCGGATTAACTCGCCTGGCGGTGGCGTGGTCGCCAGCGAGCTGATGCACGACGAAATCATCCACTTCAAAAGAAGCGGCAAACCGGTCATCGCGGTCATGATGGACCTGGCCACGAGCGGTGGATACTATATCGCCTGTGCCTGTGACGAGATTTGGGCACAACCGTCGACCGTAACCGGCAGCATCGGTGTGGTCATGCAGATGTTCGACATCAGCGGGACAATGGAGATCGTCGGTGTCCGGGCGGACGCGATCACCTCCGGTGCCCTCAAGGACGCCGGGTCTCCATTCCGCACCATGCGCCCCGAGGAGCGCGAGATTTTCCAGACCATCGTCAACGAAATGTACGATCGCTTCGTCGGCGTCGTCGCCCGCGGACGCAAAGGGCTTGATGAGGAAGCGGTCCGCCGGTTGGCGGATGGCCGTGTGTACACGGCCAAACAGGCTCTTCAAGCCGGGCTGATCGATCGAATCGCCACCCTGCGCGACGCGGTCCAGTTGGCTAAGAAGCTCGCGGGCATCCGAAGAGCGCGTCTTGTCATGTATGAGCGACCCCTTGACTATCGCCCGACGTACTACGCCCAAGCACCCACGCATCCGGGCCAGGTCAATCTGCTCAATATCGATCTGCCCGATTGGCTCGATCGCACCACGCCACGCTTCATGTACCTCTGGACCCCCGGACAACACTGACACACACGCTACAACCCGAGCCAGGAGCGCAAGCGACCGGTGCCGCAGAGTGGCACGAATCATGAGGGTGCCCCATCCATCCCGGTGCCTGAAGGTTTTCCAAAACCGATTGGACAGCTCGCCGGGATGGGTGGGGGACCGACTCGTCCCTATGAATCCTCGACCTCCGATGTCGAGAGCGGAAGCGTACGGTCAACAACTCCATGCTCCTTGCAATATGACATCAGCATGGCAGGATAAGAACCCCTGATGTGCGGTGACTGCTCCAACCCCAGCACCCGACGTGCATCTTCGATCGCCGTGTCACTCGGTCCTTCGATCTCGACGAACAGACCGATATGCGGCGGCTCGTCGAGCTCGACTCGACAATCATCCAGTCGCCAACTCTCGCGCCGCTTTTGATATTGGAGAATTCGTACGAAGCCCAGCCCTTCCAGCATCGTAACTGCCGTGTCAAGATCGCTGACCTCGATCTCCAACTCTTCGCGCAATTTGAAGGGGCCCGGCGTAACGGGTCCTTTGAGGGTCATGGTTGTCAATCGCTCGCTCGTCTCGACGTCTTTTGTCGTTCGAATTCGCAGGCCGATTCCTTTCCCGCGAAGCGAACCGTCCGGGCGATCGAAGATGACGTTCGTCTCGAGCACACAACCAAGACGCTGCGCGCCACCGGACGCAAGTCGCTCCCGGATCTCCCCGTGCGACTCGACCTGAAACTTGGCTTCTCGTTCGAGTGCCATGTTGCGTGTAGACAAGCAAACGCCGACGCGTCAATTCGCCACGATGCTCACCAACCGTCCCTTGACGACGATGACTTTGCGGACCGTCTTGCCTTTGAGCGTTGCGGTCACCTTCTTTTCCCCGAGGGCCGCTTCTCGGATCGTCTGCTCGTCAGCATCGGCTGCTACCATGACCCGAGCCTTCAGCTTGCCGTTAACCTGCACGCCGATCTCGACCTCCTCATCACGCGCCAACGCCTCGTCGTGTTCGGGCCAAGATTCGTATGCTAGTGTCTTGTCATGGCCAAGGCGCTGCCATAGCTCCTCAGCCAGATGGGGTGTAAACGGCGAGATCAGAAGCGCGAACGGCTCGATGATCGCCCGCGGCCGACGCCCACGCGGCGTCATGAAATTAACGAAGTCGAAAATCGCCGCGATGGCCGTGTTCAACTTGAGCTGTTCCAGATCCACCGTGATTCGCTTGGCCAGTTTGTGCAAGGCCCGAAGCGATTCCGAATCCGGCTCTTCGTTGGTCACAGAGGCAGATAGCTCGTTTGTGTTTTCGTCGACCACCAACCGCCAGATTCGTTGGCACAGCTTGAAGAGCCCGGGCACGTCTCGCGTATTCCAGGGCTTAGACGCCTCAAGCGGCCCCATGTACATCTCATACAGACGGAAGGTGTCAGCTCCCCATTCCGCAATGACGTCATCCGGTGTCACCACGTTTTTCAGCGCCTTGCTCATCTTGGCGACGATCCGCGTGACCGACTCCCCCGTGTCCTTGAGCACGAACTCGTCGTCGCCGCGCTCCTCGACGCGGTCAAAGGCCACGGTCATCCCCCGTCGATCACGATACGCAAAGCTCTGGATCATGCCCTGGTTGAAGAGCTTCTGGAACGGTTCCCGCGTGCTGACGTACCCGAGGTCGTAAAGCACCTTGTGCCAGAACCTGGCATAGAGCAGGTGCAGCACCGCGTGCTCTGCACCGCCCACGTAGAGATCGACCGGCATCCAGTACTTCTCCGCGTCAGCCTTGCAGAAATGATCCGTATTTTGCGGATCGATAAAGCGGAGATAGTACCAGCAAGAACCCGCCCATTGCGGCATGGTGTTCAGGTCACGGCGATAGCGACGCCCGTCGCGCTCGACCGTAATCCAGTCCTTCGCCCGGCCCAGCGGTGGCTCTGGGAGCGTCTCCGCGTCGTCCGCTGCCGGTGTCGGTTTGAAATCGATGATCGGGGGAAGCTCCGTCGGCAGCTCCGACTCGTCCACCGCAATCGTCTCACCGTCCTCGCCATGAAGCACCGGGAAGGGCTCCCCCCAATACTTCTGCCGGCTGAAGATCCAGTCGCGCAGCTTGTAGTTGACCGCACCGCGCCCGAGGCCCTTCGCTTCGAGCCACGCCGTGATCTTCGCTTGTGCCTTCGGTGTCGACAGGCCGTTAAGCCGGCAGTAGTCCTGTAGCGATACCGCTGATTCGTCGGAGCCTGGCGAATTGAGATTCTCTCCCTCGCCGGTGAACGCCTCCATGAAGAACCCCGGATCATCCGCATAAGCCGGCATCGCCACCTGCCGCACCCAGCCTGTGTCACCATCCAGGATCGCCGTCGCGTCCTGTGCGGTGATCCCACCCAGCGTGCCCGCCGCACCAGTCGCAGATTGCATGAAGCGATCAATCAGATCAGGCTTACCGTGCTTCTGACAGTACTCCCCATCGAGGGCACCGATTGCCACCTGCTCGTGGAACCAGGCGTCGTCAGGCGTAACGACCGCGACGATCGGCAGGTCGAACTTCTTGGCGAATTCAAAGTCTCGGGTGTCATGGGCCGGCACCGCCATGATCGCCCCCGTGCCGTACCCCATCAGGACATAGTCGGCGATCCAGATCGGGATCGACTGCCCGTTGACCGGGTTGATCGCGTACGCTCCCGTGAATACACCCGTCTTCTCTTTGGTGTCCGCTGTCCGATCCAGATCGGAGCGAGCCCGCGCCGCCGCCACGTAGGCTTTGACTTCCCCCCGATGCTCGTCCGTCGTGAGCAACTCGACCAGCTCATGCTCCGGCGCCAGCACCATATAGGTCGCACCGAAGAGCGTATCCGCTCGTGTCGTGTAAACGCGGATCGCGTCCGGGGCGGTGTCATATGTATGGGCTATCTTCGTCTCGCCGCCATCACCGTGATGGACAAACCAACCGTCTCTCACGCTCCACTTATGGGCCAGCGGGAACAACGCCTCCGCGCCTCTGCTCTTGCCGATCCAGTTCCGCTGCATGATCTTGATCGGCTCAGGCCACTCGAGCTCATCCAGATCGCTCAGCAGCCGATCGGCATATTTCGTGATCCGCAGCATCCATTGCCGCAGCGGTCGACGAAAAACGGGGTGATTCCCACGGTCGCTTCGCCCCTCGCTCGTTACCTCCTCATTGGCCAAGACAGTGCCAAGCGCGGGACACCAATTGACGGATACGTCAGCTAGATGCGCCAGGCGATAGCTGTCGACGATGGAACGCTGATCCTTCTTGTCCAGATCATCCCACTTGACAGACCCATCACGCAGATACGCAGGGATGTCGCTGCCACCCCCATGTTCCGCCGCGGCCTGACTGACACGCGGTGGTCGCTCTCCGTTCTCCAAGGCCTTGAAAAGCTCACCGATCGGACGAGCCCGGTCCACCCGGTCGTCGTACCAACTGTTGAACATCAAAAGAAAGATCCACTGCGTGAACTTGTAGTACGACGCGTCGCAGGTCGCGACCTCCCGGCTCCAGTCATAGCTGAACCCGAACGCCTGGAGCTGCTCGCGATACCGATCGATGTTGCGGTGCGTCGTCACCGCCGGATGCACACCGTGCTCAATGGCGTATTGCTCAGCCGGGAGACCGAACGCGTCGAACCCCATCGGGTGCAGCACGTTGAATCCCCGCATCCGCTTGTATCGGGCTACGATGTCCGTGGCGCAGTATCCGACCGGATGGCCCACATGCAGACCTGCCCCGCTCGGGTAGGGGAACATGTCGAGGATGTAGAACTTCGGCTTGCTGCCGTCAAAACCAGGATCACCCGGGTTCAACGTACGGAACGTGTCGTCGTTTGCCCAATACTGCCGCCACTTCGGCTCGATCGTACTGGGGTCATACCGACCGGGTTTGCTTTTTGTTTGCGTGTCAGCCATGCGTCTCGTACCGGTTGTTCCTTCGCAGTCCTGAATAGTCCAGGACCACCGCCGCCAAAAACCCTGAATCCAGGGAGTCTAAGAGAGAGCCTGAAAGGCTTCAAGCAAGCCGAACCGTACACCCGTAACACCGCATCTGCCGCGACGCCCACAGGCCCTCGTACGCTTGGCGCGCTATCGTCAGATCATGCACCCCACGTGAACCCGCCGAGAGACCTAGGCAACACGGCCCGGCGCCCCGAGTCGACCCCGGCAATCGAGCCCCCGAACCCACCTTCCTGTGAGCCGGCAGCGACTGCACACCCGCCGCCCGGCCTGCCAATCGACATTGGTCTTGGATACAACCCACTCGACATGCGGTTGTCGGCGAGCACCGGCCCAGCTAGAATCCATTGACCCGGAGTCACCAGACGTGAGCGAGTTGCAGTCTCCACCTGAAAAACGCGAACCGCCCCCGCAAGCTGATTTCGAGTTGCCCCCAGGGAATCATCCCCTGGAGATTGCCGCTCGGCGGGGGATCGGCCCGCTCAGCCCCCAGGGCACGCAGGTTTGGCACGGTTTTGCCGAACCATGCGTCTCCTGCGGCCAGCTTGTCAAACGCGGAGCGAACGAATGCGACCAGTGCGGACAGGACCTAAGCCCGGCCATGCTCGAGAAAATGCGGATCCACGCTGGACCCTGGTACGTTCTGGAGCACGTCCGTCCCTTCCCCGGTGTTTCGCTCGAACGCATTATTCGCCAGATTCGCCGCGGGCTGATCACCGAGACCTCGATCCTCCGCGGACCCGCTTCCGAATACCAGTGGCGCTTCGCCGTCGAGGTTCCCGGCCTGTGTCGTTATTTTGGCCGATGCTGGCGATGCCACAAAGAGGTCTCACCCTCCGATGCCTTCTGCCAGCATTGTCTGTCGCATCTCTCTTTCGAGAAGCCGCAAGCGGCCCCGACAACCCCGCAACCCGGGTCCTCTCCCGTCCCCGGCGTCGGCCCAGGTCTCGGGCAGGCACCGTCAGCCACACCGAGCCTTCCTGCTCAACGCGAGCCTGCCGCCCCAGCCGCAGTGCAGTCGCCCAAACCAGCACCTCCGACAGGTGCTCCACCGGCGTCAGCACGCGATGACATGTTTTCAGATGTTGCCTCTGCGGCTACACCGACCAACGAGCTCAAGCGGCTCTCTGCCGCGGTAGCCGAGTTGCCATCCCACGAACCCCTTTGGGACGAGCCCCCGCGCGTGGCTGGCATCCGCGCGACCTGGCTGACCGCAGCCCTTCTCATCATCGTCATCATCGTCCTTTTGCTTGCCACCCAGACCCGCGTACCAACTGCTACCTCAACACCCCCGGCCACACCCGCCTTCGTTCAACCGGAATCACCGTCTTCCCCTGCAACCGAGACCCCAGGCGAGTGACGTTCTCGGCCCGCCGCTATGTTACGGCCACGCGCCTGCGGCGATCCTACTTGCAGGAGTAGGCGCTCCCCCTCGCGGACCTGGGCGGAGCCGTGTTTTTGACCCAGCGTGAAGTTGGCATCCCCCCTGTTCGGCCATAAAGGTCAACTTCGGATGACTTCTTGTCAGTTTACAGCTGAACGCGCTCTTGACCTTGCGGATTGCCCAGAGTGTCCTTGAC
>CAYOQG010000107.1:0-16409 GCA_964405925.1 uncultured Phycisphaeraceae bacterium
AACTCCTGCGGTCAGGTGGCGGACAGCCGGCCGGCGGCGGACAGCCGTCCGGCGGCCACGGGCAGCTGTCCGATGGTTATCGGTACACGGTGGAGGGTCTGACCTTCAGCGATTGGCAGCCCGGACTCGATGCCTCGGGACTTGCGGACCCCGACGATCATCGGGACAGCCGTCAGCAGCTTGCATTGAGGATCCAAAGCTGCCTCGGCATGGGCACCTTCCGCGGTCGCGAGGTTGCCGCGGCCTTGGACCCGCCGTCCGTTGAGTTCCATACACTCGAGCTACCGCCCACCGTGTTCTCGGACGACAACGCGGAGGTTGGCAAGATCGTGCGTTGGGAATTGGGACGCCTCACCAACGAATCGGTCGAGGAGGTCGAAACGCGTTTTTGGCCACTACCCGCGACACGGGCGGCAGCTCCAAACGCCATCGGTGTGGCTGCCCAATCCGGTGCCGTCAATCAGCGAGTCAGCACCTGCAAGGAGGCTCGCCTGATCTGCGCCTGCCTCGACACCGGGGCGACGGCGCTGAGCCGCTTTGGAGCGATCCTAAGCGCATGGAGCCCGGAGGACGTCTGGGGTGTTCTGGACGTAGGCTACCGCGATGCCCGGCTGACTTTGTGTGTCGAGGACGTTCCCGTTCTGGTTCGTCGGGTGGGAACGGGTGGACGGGACTGGACCCAACGCATTGCCGACACGCTTCAGCTTGGTCTCAAGGCTGCGGAGGTCCACAAATGCGATCATGGCATCGCCCTGACAGCTCGGGGAGTCAGAAAGACATCGGAAGACCCCCCAGGTCGTGAGCTTGCCGCGATCTTACTCGGGGCGTTGCGCAGTGATCTTCGCGATCTCGCGGCAGAGATCAAACGCTCCTACGAGTATGTGCTGAGCTGCTATCCGAAACGGCGGGCTGCGGATCTGATTCTCGTTGGTGGGGGGGCAGCCCTGCGTCGTCTGCCGGAGTACTTGAATGACCTCCTCGGAATCCCCGTCCATCGGTCGTCCAAGTACCTCCAACGTGATTCGTGCCGGCTCCAGTACGCATCCGGTAAACAGAGTCGGCTGGAGACCGTGGCTTTGGCGGTCGGTCTGGCCATAGGCGGGTCATAACCAATGGTGGGCGTCAATCTCATTCCGAAAACCGTGCAGACCATGCACACCCGACAACGGCATCTCAAGCTGTGGGGTGTCATCATTCTAACATCCTTTGGACTATTGTGCATACCTTTGGGGATGAACTGGTATCAGAATGCCAGGGCCAAAGCGTTGAGGGTCGAGAACGAAGATCTGCAAGAACGGCTCAAAGCGACCCGGACGGAATTGCGCACGCGTATGACAGAGGCAAGCGCGTTGCTCCTGCAGCTTCAGCGAGCGAAAGCCCTTCGGTCGAAGCGGGCATGGTCGGGAATGATCGGGCTGGTGGGCAGCTGCATGCCGCCAGGTTGCTGGCTGACCTCGCTGGCCACGGACCCCGAAACACCGACAGCTATGGGCCGGATGGCCGTGAGTGCGCCCGTCAAACGCGACCCGGCCAATCGTAGCGATCCAAAGGGTGCAGACAGTGTGACGCTGACCATTGAAGCGCCTCGTAAAATGCGTTTGGCGGGCTACGCGACGGACGCGGCGGAGCCTCACGTGTTTGTTGCCAACCTCAAACACACCGAGGTCTTTTCACGAGTGGCTCTAGAACGCTCCCAACGTGAACCGGTGTTGGATGGGTACTACTTTCGGTTCGAATTGATCTGCGAGTGGTGAACATGCGGTTTGGCAGTCGACTATCGTTGGGGATCGTTGACGTATTCGGGGCTGGTGTGGTCGCAGCCTGTTTAACGGGATTCGTCTGGCTGATTGCCGTTCATAACAGTCAGACGACAATGGAGGTCCATCGGCTCGAGCAGTCCGTTCGCAACGCACAGCGAGAATTGCGAAAGCTGCATGCCGCTTGTGATCGACAAAGCGCCGTCCTAGAGAGTCATCAGGCCGAGTTGGCAGAGACTGGGCAACTCCCCGCTGAAGCGCCCGTTGAGCGCTATTTCCAGACTCTCTCGGCATTCGCGTCCATACATTCGCTCCGCGTTGTCCGACACAATCCCCTGACACCGCGGAGCTATCCCGGAATGCTGGAGCAGCGGTATGCCTATGACGTGACCGGTTCGTTGCCTGACTTTGTCCGTTTCCTGAGGTCTATCGAAGAAACCGCCTTCTGGGCGGACGTCAGTTATCTGAAGGTCGACCGGGGCACCGGTGCAGAGGATGTTGCCGCCCGCGCCCGCGTCGGGGAACTGACCATCAGCCTGTTCTCCGCCTTGCCACCGGAGAGTTCCTCGGGTGAAGGGGGTGCCTGATGTCGCGTCATAAGAAGCGTGCCTACCTGATCTTGATGGCGATCGGCGCTGGAGCCCTGGCGGTGGATCGCTTTGTGCTGCCAACTCCGGTGACCGAGCCAGGCACCGCCGTGGCATTGTCGACTACCACGCCAGCGGCAACCGCTGATCATTCCGACACCGAATCTGTTCCAGGGTTGTCGATTCCGGAGCTCCCCTTTCCGCGCGGACTGAAACCGTTGGATCAGACGGCGGTTATGCGAGATCTGTTTGCCCCTCCGAGCTCCGCGCTGCACCCGAACACCGATGGTGAGCCGACCGATAAACACGGAGCAGAAACGGGTGGTGATCGGACCGGTGCCGTATTCTTGACGCAGCATCGCCTGACAGGTGTGCTCATTCGGAAAGGTCTGGAAATAGCCGTCGTTGACGACGCCTGGGTGCGGATCGGGCAAGAGCTGGACGGATGCAAGCTCGTCGCCCTTTCGGGAAACGATGCGACCTTTGCGTGTCCTGACCAAGAAGTCGTCCTAAAAGTCGTCGAACCGAAAGCGATCCTCCAGGACTAAAGTAAACCCCCTTACCCCTCGATATTCTACTCGTACGTTCCTTACGCGTGCTCTATGTACGCGATGTGTCACGTAGCAAGGTGTCAAGAGAGGTTCTGCAAGTGAGTAAAACAGTCATGAATACGAGATCGCGAGCACGGGCGTTCAGTCTGGTCGAGTTGGTCATCGTAGTGGTCATCATTGGCGTGATCGCAGCCATTGCCGTACCCCGGATCAGTCGGGGTGCCAGAGGTGCCGGCGAGTCGGCCCTTCGAGGCAGCTTGGCGAGCCTTCGAAACTCTATCGACATGTACGCCGCCGAGCACAGCGGTGATTGGCCCGGAGACGATGGTCTGGAAGCCACATTGATCGACCATCTGACCAAGAAGACGGATGGATCCGGGAACGTCGGTACGACCGCCGGGACACACATCTACGGTCCCTATTTGCGAAGCGGGTTCCCCCCGGTTCCGGTGGGGCCCAACATCGGTGCAACCGGTGTCATCATGTCGACGGCCGCCGACTTGACCACGGTGATCGATGAGGCTCAGAAAACCATGGGCTGGATCTATAACTATCAGACCGGCGACATCATCGTCAACACCGACGACACGGACGAGAAGACCAACGCTTACAGTTCGTACTAGTGCGTGTGCCTGCGTTGGGGAGTTGAGCACGGCTGAGATTTACGACGCCTTGCCGCGTCGCGTGCAGCGTCCGAGAAAACTCACGCCAGCAAGAAACGAGGGCCGCGTCGTGGAGTGACACCGCTCCAGCGCGGCCTTCTTTGTTGAGCGACTCGCGGTATCGTACGTTTTAGCGGGGTACTCATGCGACACCACCCGTCCAACCTGTGTGCGCGCCGAGGGCGCTCGGCCTTCAGTCTGGTCGAGCTGGTGATGGTGGTGACGATTATCGGCATCATCGCTGCTATCGCGGTGCCGCGGATGTCGCAGGCGTCGTCCCGGGCCAGCGCAAACGCCCTCCAGGCTACTCTGGCCAACGTCCGCAAAGCCATCGACTGTTATTATGCCGAGCACGGCAAATACCCCGGCTACACACCCGGTACAAACTCCCCCGACGGCGATGCCTTTGTGAAACAGCTCACCATGTACACCAACCTGAGTGGGGCGTCGAACGCAACCTACGGAGACCCTTACTTTTATGGGCCTTATCTGCGATCACCTTTTCCGAAAAACCCCACGAACCTCCTGGATACCGTGCACGTGAAAGCAACGCCTTCAGATGCTGACCCGGCAGAAGGATCAGTGGGCTGGGTGGCTGTCCTCTCCCACGGGTACTTCGGAATCAGTGCCACGGACACCGCCCTGGACGATATAGGCATCGAGGAGCCGGTGGCCAGGGACAAAGTCCGGACGCTCCAAAACTAGCGGTCTCGCACCTGGGCCGCATGCTTCAGCTTGCGCGGATCCGGCGGGCTCAACTATGAAACGTATTGGCGCCCCAAAACGCATCATGGTGACGGACCCTGTTGGCGAAAGCACAGCAACCAGGGGAAGGCAGCACCCGGCGTTCACCTTTCTAGAGCTTCTCTGCGTCCTTATCGTCCTGGGCATCATCGCCGCCATGGCTGTTCCACGTTATGCAAACGCAATCGCCCAGAATCGCGCCAGCGCCGCCGCACGTCGAATCACCACGGATCTGGCACTCGCCCAGCGTCACGCCAAATTTACCGGAACTCAGCAAAAGGTCCATTTCGACCCTGCGCTGGACAAGTACTACATCGAGGGAATGAGCGATCCGGACCATCCCTCGCTGCTTTACCAGGTCTTCGTGGGCGACGAGCCCTATAACACCGCAATCGTCTCAGCCGATTTTGATGGTGACAGCGATATCATCTTCGACGAGTTTGGCCTAACGGGCAGCGGAGGCACAATTGTAATCCAAATCGGCGACTACCGAAAAGAACTGACGGTAGCCCAGCAAACCGGGCGAGTTACCGTGTTAGACGTCGCCCCCGTAGGGCACGTGGACCCTGTCGCAAGGGACCCTAAGGATGAACTTCCCGTGCAGATCGAGTGATGATGAATCGGAGACGTCCATCCCGCCGTGGGGCCACCTTAGTTGAGCTTACCGCAGGTCTGGCGATCACCGCCATACTTATCGGCGGTCTCATGTCCGCCATCACTCTCGCCAGTCGAGCGGTTCCTGATCCAGAAGACCCACTGGCTGCAAGCATTGATGGTTTTCACGCAGCCGAACAAATTGCCGCAGACCTCTATTGTGCCCAGTCTTTCTCCAACGCAACAGCGACTGCCGTCCAGTTCACGGTGGTTGATCGCGACAACGACAGCACGCCCGAGACCATCCGCTACGAGTGGTCCGGAACGCCCGGCGACCCGCTCAGATGGCAGTACAACAGCAGCCCCGAAGTGCAGCTCGTACGCGAGGTCTACGAATTCGATCTGGCCTACGCGGGTAAGACCAAATCCACGACCGAGATACAGGAAACCACCATAAAGAGCGATGAGATCGTGCTCGCTTCCTTCGATGGTTGGTCTGGGATTGCCGCGACCTCGCAGCAGGTTTTCGCCAACAGCTCATGTACAGTCTCCGAGTACTTCGTCTTCATGCCTCCAGAAGGTACCACGAGTCTCACATTCACTCGGGCCATGGTAAGGGCGTCGTCTGCAGGCACAGCGCCACCCAGCTTCACGGTGGGAATCCACCGATCGCTGAACGACGGCAGTTACCTTGCCGAATCAGCCCCGATCGGCACCCCAGCTACGATTCCAGGAGCCGTGCTGTCTACTCTCCCCAACTGGATCCCGTCCACGTTTACGGACGTTGTGGTCAATGATCCCGCACGCGGTGACTATTGCCTGGTCGTTGCCGGGCAATACACGACCCCGGTCTACACCGACTACTACTACTCCAGGAAGGCGCCGGTCGACAGCACAGTGATGCGCTGGACCACGGACGGCGGTGCAAGCTGGAATCCCAGCAAAGACTTTCAGGAGAACGACCTTCGTTTCCACGTGTACGGTACCTATGAGACAACGACGACCGAGGAGGTCACCGTCGAGCGGGTCGTTCTGAAGTCGATCCGTCTTGCCCTTCGCACCGGCGAGAGCTCAGCCACCCGCGTCGTAACCTCCATCTCAATCCTCAACGCCCCCGAGGTAATGCCATGAGTACACCACAGCGAGTGGGCAACAGGGAACAGGGAGCGGGGAACGGGGAACGCAGAATGCGGACTTGGAAATGCGGAATTCGGAAGCGAGGTCTGCTTCGCCATTCAGCATTCACCATCCACCATTCCGCATTCACCCTGGCCGAGTCGCTGGTCTCGATGCTGATTATCGCCGGGTTGCTTGTGGTAGCTCTAAACACGGTCGGCGACGCGACCGTTGGGCGTCAAAACATCGGTGATCGCAGTCGAGGGCAACTGTTGGCCCAAGACCTGATGGTGGAAATCCTCGCCCAAGCCTACGAGGAGCCGGTCGACGTCCCCTTTTTTGGTCCCGAGGCACCGGAGACCTCTACATCGCGCGCTGACTACGATGACGTGGACGATTACGACCGTTGGGAGGCTTCGCCGCCACAGAAGAAAGATGGCACCGAAATCCCCGATTCGACCGGCTGGCGACGCAAGGTAACCGTCGAGTACACCGATCCCGACAACCTCGTTGCCAAGATGGTAAGCGATACGGGTGTCAAGCGAATCACGGTGACCGTCGAGCATAACGACATAGTGGTGGCATCGATGGTCGCGATCCGCACAGCGGCAGCCGACACGTTTGCCCCGTAGGGGCATGTGCAAATATCCCAGCGATTCATCGCTGGGATGAAGGACCGGACACGATCCGAGTCCCGTAGGGACGACTGAACCGTAGAACGACTCTCATCCGTCCCCACAGGACTGAGCTCGTTTGCCAACACCACGGTCCCACCGATAAATTGGTGGGCTACTTTCGGATGTCCCTCCGGGACACGCTTTCGGCGGAGAGGCCGAACTATGACACACACAACACGCCAACACCGTCGCGGCAGCATATACATTGCCGTCCTGGGCACGGCCATGCTGGTGACGGTTATAGGTTTGTCAGCCCTGATGACGCTTCGCATCGAACGGACCTGTTCGGAGGGCACGTCCGATCTGGCTCAAGCCCGTATGCACGCGCAATCAGCCATCGAGATCGGGATGCACCGCATCGACACGGACGCCGATTGGCGAAACACCTATCCCAGCGGCGTGTGGGAGAGTGACCAACCGATCGGCCATGGAACCTACACGTTGGAGGGCGTGGACCCGGACGACAACAACCTCAAGGACGACGACGCGGATCCAGTCGTGCTTACCGGAACTGGTGTACAAGGTGCCGCGCGTTATAAGTTGCAGGTGACTGTCGTCACCGAGGTTGACCCTCTGTCCTGCCTCGAAGTTTCGCTTCATGGTGGCAATAGTCTGATCTTTTCTAATCCAGCCAGCGTCAATGGTGACCAGGTCATCAGCGCAAACAACGTAATCCAAGCGATCGGCGCCTGTACAATCATGCCAGACTGTGAGGCGGTTAACGGGTTTTTAGGCGCAGTCGGTCCCGGCTCGAAGACCTCCGGCATTGCCCCGCGGGCTATGCCCGATGAGGCCGCTGTGTTCGACTACTACATAGCCAATGGCACGCCGATCACCGTCCCAGGGAACCGCATCGACAAGTACGTGATCAGCTCGGGCAGCAATCCATTTGGCCCGACAACGAACCCGCAGGGCATCTACGTGATCGATTGCCAATTGCAGGATTTCACAATTACCAAGTCTCGTATCGTGGGCACACTCGTGCTGCTAAACACGGGGTCGAACTCCGAGATTAAGCCTGAAGTGAACTGGGAACCCGCTATCCCCAACTTGCCTGCACTGCTCGTGCAGGGGCCATTAAAGATCGATGTCGGCAGCACAGACCTGACTGAATCTTACACGATTACCCTTAACCCTCCCGGAACGCCTTACCTCGGTATCGAAGACGGTGACTTAGATGATAGCTACCCGCCAATCATCAAAGGGCTTGTTTATGTGTCGAACGACCTCAGTACGGCAAACAACGTGACGATTGACGGAGTCATGGTAGTCGGGAACACGCTAAATGGGACCGGAGTCCTGAACCTCACGTATCGTCAGACCTACCTCGACACCCCGCCCCCCGGTTTCTACACTCCCGCTCAAATGCACGTTGCCGACGGTAGCTGGCAACAGGTCGTCGACTAATCAGAGAAACGCCATATGCCGCATTCAGAACCGCGACCGTGACAGGCTGTCGGAATACCCCCATCTGAGTATTTCGACAGGCATTCTGAGGGTACTTTTGGCTTCGATACCCCAGTCTCGGGAGCGGAAAACTACCGTTCTTGAATACGCGACAAAGGTATTCCGACAGTCTGGTGACCGAGCGGCGTGGCTGCGCGTGTGCCCCATCTTTCGCCCTTTGAACGTCCAGGTAACCTACAGGGTCTCAGGGGCGAAGGGTGAAAGACTGCTTGGCGGACATCCAACGATCTGCTCATAGGCAATCGGATCAGTTGCCCCCTCGGTTGAAATGACTAGAACGCGCGTCGTCTGATTAACGCCAAGGTGTTGTCGCAGTTCAGCAGATGCGGATTTGTCGCTGAGTTCGAGCAACGCCCCCAAGCCCGCGGCTCCGCTTTCGCCCGAGACGATTCCGTATGCCGCCAGCTCCCCCATCGCTTCGCGGGCTCGGTCATCATCAATGGCGACGAAGCAATCAATCCCCGCGCGCAGGATCGGCCAGGCTACACTCGCCAGCGTACCGCAGTTCATACCAGCCATGATCGACTGGTGCGGTCCTGGGACGGTCACGATCCTGTCATTCTCGCACGCAGCCAGACCACAGGCTGCGCTCGTTGGTTCAACGGCCACAATTCGCGGTCTCGGCGTACAGTCCAGCCGGCGATAGTGGGTAACGACCGCGGCTGCCAGGGATCCGACACCAATTTGGACGACGACGAGGTCGGGGCCCGGTTCACTTGCCTCCGTGAGGGCATCGTCGATCTCGTGAAGCATCGTCGAGTAGCCCTCGATGACCCACGCGGGGATATCCTCGTAACCGGGCCAGGACGTGTCCTGGATCAACAGTGTTCGTTCATCCTGTGCCTCGGCAGCGACAGCCACGGCGTCATCGTAGCTCCCGTCAACAACGTGAACGGTCGCCCCTTCCGATTCGATCCCCGCAATGCGAGACTCGACCGTCCCAGCCGGTACAGCCACCCACGCATCGCAGCCGAAGAGCTTCGCCACGCGCGCGACGCCCCGGCCATGGTTGCCGTCCGTAGCCGTTACAAGGCGCAGCGGCAGGAGCGGGCGGAGATGCTCGCGAAGTTCCTCGACGCTCGACCACTGCGGCTCCTCCTCGAGCCTCCGACACACCTCGCGATACGTAGCCCAGGATGCGCCGAGAATCTTGAACGCTGGAAGACCGAGGCGGGCCGATTCGTCCTTGACCAGAATCTCGCCCGCATCGGGCCGCTGCCCAAGATTGGACAAGTGGTGCAGAGGTGTGGGCTGATACCCGGGCAGGCGTCGGTGGAACCCCAGGGGAGCACGACCCGGGCTTATGCCGACCCAGCTCCGATCCACAAGCTCATTCAGAAGCGCTCTTCCCGCCACGGTGATCTCCAAACGCTCACGCGGTATTGGGTGTCTCAGTGTAGTCCAGCGATAGTGGACATACCAGTGAGGTACGTGGATTGCCTCACCAGGTTCGTGTACGATCACCCGCGCTATGATCAGAAAGAGACGTCCACGGACCCGTCAGGGATTCCAGCTTGTCTTCGGCAGGTTTGTTCTTGGGCTGGCGACATGCTTGCCCGTGGCAGCCCAGGAGGAACGACCACCATCTCCGTCGGCGATTCGACCAAACGGTGAGGTCCCGCAACGACAGGATGACGATGCGAACACACCCCAGCGTTCGCTCGATCTTGGCAGCCCGCGAGCCACGATGCGTGCGTTTTTGCTGGCGATGCAGGACGCAGCCGGCGATCACCCCGAGCGAATCGACGACGCTGTTCGTTGCCTTGACACGTCCAAGCTGGAGGGCGACGAAGAAGAACGGATCGCCCACGCTCGGGCACTTGCGGCCCGGCTGCACGAGTTGATCGAGCACCACGGCGTGAAGCTCGATGACATCCCCGAGCAGACGGACGAGCTCACCTTCGTTTTCTACAGGCCGATGGTTGTCGAGAGCGTCACTCCAATTTCCACGATAGAGATTGCGCCTGCGGCTGAGACTGGAGATTGGGTCTTCACCGCCGCGACGCTGGCTGCGATTCCCGCGCTCGAGGAGGCGGGCAAGAGGGAAAGGCAAGCCGAAGCTGCCAAGGACGTGGAAGAAACCGTGCCTGCCGCCCGTCGGTCTGCGCGTGCCACCATGAAGACGTTTCTGGAGGCAATGAACGCCGACCCTCGGGACATCGAGGCGGCCATACAGTGCCTTGATCCCACAGGTAGAGACCCCGACGTTTGGGGGGTGATTGCCCCAGATCTGGCTAACAAGCTCAAGACAGCGATGGATAAGATCGCCGTCGTCGTTCTGGCGGAGATCGACGACGCGCCGGACGCCTCACCCTGCGTATGGTACGCGAGCGATATCGGCAACATCGTCATCGGCCGCATCGGGGCAGAGACGGCGGAGGCGGCTCCCGAGCAGTTCGCGCTAAAGGGGGGCGAATGGCGTTTCACACCCAAAACGCTCGATCAGTTGGATGACCTTTGCCGCGCGTTCGAAGACAAGCCGATCATTGAGGAGCTTCAAGAAGCTGGAATCAAGGAACAACTGACTCTAAGTCAGAGGGTTCAGCGGCAGATGCCGGGCTGGCTTCGGACGGAATATGGGCAACTCCAGGGGTGGCAATGGGTGGCACTGGTGGTCGTCTTGCTCCTCGGGTCGGTCGTCCACAGTTTATCTGGGAGGATCGTGGCATCGCTCATGCGGCGATGGCTACGGCGAAAGAGGATCGAGATCGAACGTGGGTCACAGCGGCACATCGCCCGCTCGACCGGTGTCCTGGTGACCATCGTATTTTGGTACTACGCCATACGGTGGCTTGACCTGCCCGAGGGTTTGTTCGCATTTCTGCACCGGGCCACTCGTCTGGCTATGGGAATCATGGTGGTCTGGGTGGCCTATCGCTTCGTTGACATCGTCGGTGGGCGTATCGCGGCTATTAAAGAGGTCCGGCTCACGCACTTTGATGACGTTCTGATCCCGCTGCTGCGCACCATCCTTCGCATGTTCGTCATCGTGATCGGTATCCTGATGGTAGCCGAGTGGATGGATTGGAGGATCACGACCGTCCTCGGTGCCTTGGGTGTGGGCGGTATCGCGGTGGCGTTCGCGGCTCAGGACACGATTGGGAACTTCTTCGGCTCCATCACGGTTCTGTTTGATCGGCCTTTCGGGATCGGTGATTGGATTGTCGTGGGAGATATCGAGGGGACCGTCGAGCGAGTGGGTTTCCGTTCGACACGGGTCCGCACCTTTTACAACTCGGTCATCACCGTCCCCAATTCGAAGATGGTCAACACCCAGGTCGACAACTACGGCGCTCGGCGTTATCGACGTGCCAAGATCCTACTGTCTGTCACATATTCGACACCACCGGAAAAGATCGACGCTTTCTGCGAGGGCGTTCGTGAACTGATCCGCCTGCATCCCTACACGCGGAAAGACTACTATCATGTTTATTTTAACCAGTTCGGGGCGTCGTCGCTGGATATACTGCTGTACGTGTTTTTTGAGGTGCCGGATTGGTCGACGGAGCTGCGTGAGCGGCATCGTCTGTTCATAGACATCCTGAAACTGGCGAAGCGGCTCGGTGTCGAGTTCGCCTTCCCAACTCAGACACTCTATCTATCGCAGGCCGCCGAGCCCGAAGCGTTGGAAGTGCCATCGGTCGTCCCTGGTCAAGACGACCCAGATGCAATCGGGGTGGAGCAGGCAGCCAAGCTCTTCGAGCACGCCTACCGTGGCCAGCCACCCCGGCCCATGCAAGTCATCATCGATCGCTCGCCACGATCCAAGGCCACGCGTGAGGGTGACGCGAGCGATACCCGCGGTGAATAGGGCAGACGCGCCAGGGAAGCCTGGTACGTCCGGCCGAACCATGCGCGCTGGTTGGGCGAGTGAGGCCGTGTTTGTGCACGATGACTGCCGTGCCCATCGGTTGCCGCATTCGCTTGACCCATTCTTGTCTGATCTTGTCGCACCTGTCAAACCTTGCAAGCTCGGGTTTCCTTAGGATGCGAAACGAGTACAGTAAGGTTCAAGGTGGTGCGGAGCACCGCTTCCGGCGCGGCGATTGCACGATTGTGGCAGTCTGTACAGGCTCAGTAGAAAACGCTCGACCCGACGATGTCGTTCGCAATCGAATCTGGCGCGGATTGGCTCGATATGGTGGGATGACTTGCAGCTCCAACGCCACGATAGCCCACCGTTTCAGACCGTATCCGTCCGTTTCAATAGTTGACCGCTGGAGTGGAAAACAGAATGACGACGCGGTTGGCCGAGGAGTACCATGCAAGACACAAGAATGAGCGGCTGCTTTGTTAGTCGCAATGGCATTCGGCATGCGGTGCTATTGCTTCTGTCCGGGGCGTTCCCGTTACACGCTGACATACAGTGGACTCAATGGGGAGGACCGAACGGGGACTTCACGTGCGATGTCAGGGGCCTGGCGGAAAGCTGGCCGGCAAAGGGCCCGGTGGAGATATGGGGCCGCAAAATTGGAAAGGGCCACTCCAGCATCCTGTATGACGCCGGGGCGATCTACACGATGTGTCGGCGTGGTGAGAAGGACGCGGTGTTGGCGATCAACGCCGAGACGGGCGAAACCATCTGGGAGTATCAGTACGACGCTCCAGCGAAACCGGGGATGCTCGACGATTACGGATCGGGCCCGCACTCGTCACCCCTGGTCGCCGGTGATCGTCTCTTCACCATCGGCGGCATGACCCATTTCAACTGTCTCGACAAGAAAAGTGGGAAGGTCCTCTGGTCGCACAATCTGGATCAGGAACTTGGCGTCACCCCCATGTTGCGCGGCTACGGTTCCAGTCCTATTGCCTACAAGGACCTGGTGGTCGTGAATGTCGGCGCCGGGCGGGGTGCCAAAGGCCCGGCAGGGCTGGCCGCCTTCAGCCAGGATAGTGGAGAGGTCGTATGGAAAAGCGACCGGCTTATTCCAGGGTATCCGACCCCAGTCCTGGCGAGCTTCAACGGCCAGGATATGCTCATTGGCTGCCTAGGCATCACGCGTTTCGCCCTCGATCCCGCCACCGGGAAAACGCTGTGGAAAGCAGAGGTGGACCCGCAAAGCGGCAGCATCATCACCTCGCCTCTATGGATCCCCCCCGACAAAGTGTTTTTCTCTGCCGGGCACGGTGGGGGAAGCCGGTTGTACAAAATCAAGGCGGCTGAGGATGGAACGTTTTCGGTTGAGCAACTGTGGTATTACAACAAGTTCCGGATCATGCACGGGAATGCCATTCGAATCGGCGACCACGTATACGGCTCGAGTGGTGATCTGGGCCCGGCGTATTTGATGGCAGTTGATCTGAAGGACGGAAGGCTCAAATGGCGTGCCCGCGGGTTTTCGAAAGCCATGCTGCTGTCGGCAGATGGGAAGCTGATCATCCTCGACGAGGACGGCTATCTTGCCCTGGCTACGGCCACACCCGAGAAGCTGGAGGTTCATGCCAAGGCCAAGGTCCTCGAGAAGTACGCCTGGACGGTGCCCACGCTGATCGGCACACGTCTTTTTCTGCGCGATGAGCGCACGCTCAAGTGTCTCGATCTCGGCGTTGCAGCCAATCAGTAACGGTGGGAGGTGCTATGATGATGGGGTATCGCTTCGTGGTGTTTGCCTTGTCGCTGATATGCACCGTGCTCTGCGGGGCGTCGTCATCGGTGGCGGGTGATGTTCCCGAGCGTGCCCGCTGTGGGCAAACCCTGCGCGTCCCGACAGAGCAGCAAACGCTCGGCGAGGTCTACTACGTGATTCCGGGCGTAGGGACACAACTCACCTGGGAGGAAGATGCACCGCTATTGCGTCTGGTCGCCACGTGTAACCGTGTAGTGGGGTATTTCGTCGCACCATTCGAGCTTGAGGAGGGGCGTCCACCGTTGCTGAGGGGCGCTATGCGTGTACCCGTGGCTTCGTTTCGCACGGGATACGAGCAGTTCGATGCGAGCTTCCACGGTGCCGACAGTCTGAACCGAGAGGAACATCCAGAGATTCTCATGTCGCTTGTCAGCGCCGGGCCGGCCAAGAATGTCGTGAAAGAGAATAACAGGGAGCAGTGCGAGTTCAAACTCGTTGGCGAGCTGACGATCAAGACCAAGAGAGTTCGTTTTGAATCCTCCGCCCGGATGGCTTTGCTTCCATTCAGCCGGGCGACCGAGCCGTTCAGTCCCAGCGATCTGTTGATGTTGCGGACGAAGTTCAGGGTATCTCTCGCAGACTTGGGAATTGTGGCGGCCAGTCCCTTTGGGACAGGTTTCGTCGGCGAGCATGTGGATTTGGAGCTCTATCTTGTGTGCTCGACGATCCACCCGAGCAAGCAGTTCGACCCGCGCGTGAAGGACGAACTGTACGTCAAACAGCTCGTGTTCATGACCCGATTGCGTGATTTCGACGATCCTGTCCATGCCTATGTGGATGGCCGGGCGCTGATGAAGGAAATGTGGGACGACAGTCGGATGCTGAACGATCTTGCCTGGGCCGTTTTGACCGATGAGTACGTCAAGAGGCGGGATCTTGTCTTTATCGAAGAGGCTGCCCAGCGGGCCAATGAACTCACTGAATACAAAGATCCACAATACCTTCATACGCTTGCGCGCCTGTGTTATGAACGCGGTGATCTCGATGGAGCTTTGAAGTGGTCCCGTAAGGCTGTCGAGAATCTCACGGGCCAACCCTTCTTCGTCGGTCCGCCGATCCAGGCTGCATTGCAGGAATACGAAGCCGAAGCCAAGCTGAGGCTACAGAGCACGCCAGAATCGAAGGAGGATTAATTCCAGCCAGGGACACTGTCTGGTTTGCATTCGGTCGATGGGGTTTGCCCGGGTAATACGCATCCCAAGGAATATGTGCGCTTTAGAATGGGTGTCACGGGTCCGCTATGCGCGTTCGGTCTGCGCCGTCCTTACGGAAACGTTGGCGGTCAGCCAGTGGCGGACCCGTGCCACACTCGAGCGCAGTTGTTTACTGGGATACGTATTATCCTATCGCCCTGCGCGAGCGCACCGGCGGACAAAGGGTCCGGCTGATAGGGGGCTTCCCGTCGTGCGAAGGACGAGCTCCTTCCAGGGGTAAAGATTGCCCGGGGCGAAGACTTCTTTGCGGAGGTAGTCTCCCACGTCCTTGCGGCCAAAGAAGGAGGTCGCGTCCGGATCATCCACCCCCAGCAGTCCGGTGGCCATGTAATCGTGAAGCTGGCAGGCGTACAAGTCACCAAGCATGTAATTGTGATAGTACGCCGGGGTGCTCACGATATGCGTCTTGGCGCCGTAGTCTGGTCGTGAGGGATCGTCGGGGGAATTCAGGAGCTGGTATCGCTTCTTGAGATCCCACCAGAGTCGGCCGAGGTCCTGGTCGGGTTTTCGATACATATCCCGCTCGAAGTGAACCATGACCTGAGCCCATCGGCTGAAGATGAGCTTCTCCACCGCCGACGCCTCGCGAGCCGCATCTGCTGCGGCGGCTGCCCGGTCCGGACTGAGCTTCAGGGCATGGACAAGCCAATCCTCGTTCTTGGCCATCGTCCCAAACATGATGGCCACACCTTCGGTTGTCATAGGGTGTGACTGCGTGTGTAAGATGAACGGCACGTCATCGGCGATGTACTTGTCGTATACGGCATGGCCCAACTCATGCAGAATCGTATCCATCCAGTAGAGGTTGGGCTTCATGTTGCACAGAACGCGGACGTCGCCTGCTCGATCGATATCGGTGCTGAAAGCGTGAGGATCCTTGCCGTCTTTCTCATACAGGTCGCTGCGGGCGAGGATGTCGTCCACGTCCATCCCCATGCTGAGATAGTAGGTTCGGGCCAACTCGACGGGCCTGCAGTCGGCATACAACTCGTTTAACGCCGATGCCCCGGCACCGATCGGGTCCTGAAAGAACAGATCCCCGTAGTGCCACGGTCGCAGGGCGTCGGTGGAGATTCCGAAATGCGCTGCCCGAGCGGTGTCGATCCGGGCCTTGAGGGCGGCGAAGGGCTCACGGGTCAGGACGTCCAACTCGTCGAACAGGGCAAACAGCTCGTGTTCGTCGATCTCCTGGAGGGCGAGCTGCATGTCGTAGTAGTCTTCGAATCCCACTTGACGGGCGGCCTGGTTGCGGAGTGAGACAAGCTTTCGGAGATGGCCCTCGACTTTGGCACCAACCTCCATGTATCCTTTCCACGCAGCTTCGGCCAAAGCGCTGTCGGTCGACTCAGCCAGAATGTGGCGCACGTCGTTCTCGGTCATCCGCGTGCCGTTGACCAGGCTACGATGGGTGTT
>CAYOQG010000108.1:0-16366 GCA_964405925.1 uncultured Phycisphaeraceae bacterium
CCGGTGGGCTGAACGGTGACGGCACTGGTTGGATCGGATGTGACGCGGAGTACGATCCTTATGTTCGCTTCGAGACTGGAAATCTAAACAACACGAGTTTCGAGGAGCTATGCAACGCACCGATTCTACCAGAGGAAACTGACGGAGCCAGTGAGGTCGGCATTTTCTACGATGGATGGGTCGAGCATGATGACCTTGCTTCGTCGAAGTACCATCGCGCAGGCGACCAGCGCCTGGGCGAGGTCACATCACCGCTTATCGCGACAGTGAGTTTTCAACCGCTTGGCCCCGACCCAGAGGACCCGCCGGACCCCATCCAAGTCGCAGCCATCTGGGGTCAGGATATCGGGATCGGTCGACCGTCGCCGTATGGTCCCGACGGGATCATTGCCGCAGCCGGGCCGTATGCGGCGGATATTCACGGCAACTACGGCCGCGATGCAGGGAACCTGCTTCTTATGGAACTGCTCACCTGGCGGACCGGTCCGCCGTTCAACAATGGCGCGGTTTGGGAGTTGGATACAGTTCCGGACGGGCAAGCTCGCTTCCATCCGTATGCAGGCCCCTCGGTTGGCGCTAACCTGGGGTTTAGAGATTACAATCTGGATGGCTTGATTGACCAAGGTGAAGTGCGCCCGGCCGGTTCTGAGAATTATCTTGCCGATTCTGCGAGTGGTACACCCAATGATGGTGTGCGCAGTAAGTATCCATTCAATCGCCGGCGGTTAGTAGAGGATGTCGTTGAAATCGTCGATGGATTCGTCGATTTTGACGATTATGTCGACACCGATGCTCTTGCCCGGATTAACTGTCCCAATGACACTATCTATGCTGCCGTGCCGCCGCATCTGACAACTGTGCCAGACGACGTCGTTTTCCCGAACGGTGTCTGTTCTGGCGCCGTATTGCTACCGGCTGGTTCGCATACACCGCGTGACTTCATGATGCCCGCCTCTTATGCGCCCATCCATAACGAGGATGGGACCGATCCAGATGATCTTCTACCTCGTCCCCCACACACGGCGCAGCTCAGTTGGGATCTCTTTTTCCACGATTTGGTCCGCGGCATTGACGTAGAGTTTCTGGATGATGTGATACCTACGGACAACTATCAGACCGCCTACGCCGCACACATGTACTTGCACACTTGGGAGGATTTTCCCGACCTGTATGACTACGACGTTTTCGAGCCACCGCCGGCACCGCCCATCAACTGCCCAGTGGGTGAATGGGATATCATGGCGCGCGGAGGACTAGTGCATGCCATTCCACCTCTGAAGGAGATGCCGTGCACAAAGTGGGCCAAGAGTGTCGATCTCACAACGGTCCTGCTGCCCGGTGTAGAGAGGTATCTGACTCTCCCTCCGGCAGAGCTCGTTCCAGGGAACAGCTACTACTCTTTCTGGAACGACGATCGTGTACGTGAGCGGTACTACTTCTGGTCGGTGGGAAGTGGCTTTGACGAGAACATGCCTGGCGAGGGCCTTTTGATCCTCCACAGCGATGACCCACGTGTGCCACCACCGCTGCCCCCTGTTTGGGAAACAACGTGGTTTGACCATCTGATCGTTCAGGCTGACGGGTTGGGGGAACTCGAGGCCGGGACTGACTGCGGTGACGATGGTGACCCTTGGCCAGGTAGTACCGGTAACACGACTTTCGCGTGCGACACGCATCCATCGTCCCGATGGTATGCTCAGAATCAGTGTACTGGCCTTGACATCCTCGACATTGAACCAGTCGGCGACGGCTCAACAAAACTCCGCCTACGCTGGACGCCGACAAACCTGCCATCGCTTGCATTTATCGATCCACCTGGTGGCTCATCCATCCCTGTTGGTGATGAAGTTCTCTATCAGGTTCGTGTCTTGGTGAATGATGTGTTCGGTGGGACTTCGGTGCGCTTCTTCTATGCGTTGGAGGGCTCCAACACGGTCATTGACCCGGATGGTATCAACTATGTCGGTGCTTTGGATAAGGCAACGCCGGGATCGGCGGACATTGCTTTGGACTGGAACGTCGCCGACGTTTCAGATGGTCGATATCGCTTGTTTGCGGAGCTGATACCGGGCGACGGCATTGAGGGCGCGGAACCTTCGCATACCACTCCACGCCCTGGCTTCTACAACGTCGGCGATGGGAGCATGACCGTCGATCAGGTGGCGGTGAACGAGATCGTCGCTTCGGGTGACGCCGGGTTCCTTCTCACGCCGACGATCTTGGTAGCCATCGACGAACACGGGAAGTTCATCGACTTTCCTCAGCAAGGTGTGCAGGTCGGCAATGAATTGGTGTTCGATGAGATCGTTCCCGGCCCAACATTGCGAACCGTATCCGAGATCGGCCCAGATGGGCTGTCTCTGTCGTTTGCGCCATCGGTCACACCGATTCCATCGCAGGACGGCGGACCGTGGTCTGTCGCGAGGGCCAACAGGAACGCACGACTGGAGACATGGGTGGCTGAATGCATTGACTCTGGCGGGACTGAGTGGGTCGTAACCAGTTCACTAACGCAACCGCGTCCGAGAGAGGATGAGCCTGATCAAGACCCGTATCCGCACGCATTCACGGGCGCCCCTTATACATCCATCGGCGGAGAAGTCACGTTTACTGTCATAGAGGGTGCAGATTCGTTCTGTGCCGGTGACACCTTCACTTTCGTCACGACGGGAATCACACCGGCCAGCGCTCCCGTCATGATCTACAACGGAGGTATCAGCGAAGACCCGGTGGCCATCATCCGAGCACACCCACGGGTCGGATTTGCGCCACTTGAAGTCCTGTTTGATAGTCGCGGTTCCTTTGATCCCAACGGCGACGCCTTGGAGTCTAGGTGGGACTTCGGTGATGGGAGCCCGCATGCGGAAGGCCCAGAGGTGACTCACGTCTTTGTCGATGCACAGATCTACACGGTAGTGCTGCGGGCCACAAATCCCGTGAGCGGTCGCTTCGGCGAGTCTTCGACTACCATTTTCGTACGGTCCCCTGGTGCGCGTCTCGGTGACTGGGACGACGACCTGAGCATCGACTTGGCCGATTACGCTGAGCTCACACATTGTCTCGACATGTCCGGTCCTGACGAACCGCCTTCGGGCATGAAATGCATCGAAGTCTTCGATTTTGACGATGATTGGGACGTGGATCTCACAGATTACGGCGAGTTCCAGGCTGCCTTTGCACAAGAATGACTAGAACATATCATACGTACCGCCGTTGAGTTCTTCGAAAGGAGCTGCCCATGGAGCTGCTGCCTGCTTGCGGGTATGCTCAGTCTATGTTCCCATGCTGGAGGAACGGGTTGCGATGAGTCAAGGAGTCCCGTTAAGCGTGGATGTGAGGCCCAATCATGAAGGACAGCGCTCTTGTATTCGTGATGTGTAGTGGTGCCTGCTTCGGCCTGGCCACGGTAGCGCCGGCTATAGCGTGCACGAACATTCTCGTTGCCAAAGGTGCATCGGCTGACGGATCAGTGATGATAACGTATACCTGTGACGGTGAGTTCCATCCTCGCCTTCGATATACGGCCGCCGCCGACCACGAATCAGGTGAGATGCTCGAGATCAAGGATTGGTCGGGCAATGTCCGCGGTCAAATCAGGCAAGTGCCGCATACCTACGCCGTTGTCGGCTTGATGAATGAACACCAGCTTGCTATTGCTGAGACGACGTTCGATGGTCTCGCCGAGTTGGCCAACCCGGACGGTATGCTCCACTATTGGGATCTGATGCGGTTAGCCTTACAGCGCGCCGGGTCAGCCAGGCAGGCCATCGATGTAGTGACAGAGCTCGTCGGCGAGTACGGCTACCGCTCAACGGGTGAGTCCATATCGATTGCTGACCCGGAGGAAGCGTGGATTTTGGAAATCATAGGACCGGGCCCAAGCGGTAAGGGTGCCGTATGGGTGGCACGCCGCGTTCCGGACGGCTACGTTTCGTGCCATGCAAACAAGGCCCGCATTGCCGAGTTCCCGCTCGATGATCCGGAGAACTGTCGGTATTCCGATAACGTCATCTCTCTTGCCATTGAGAGGGGGTATTATGACCCCAACTCTGGTGAGCCGTTTCGGTTTTGCGATGCATACTGCCCCAGCACGCCGCGAAACTGCCGATATGCTGACACACGGGTATGGAGTATTCTTCGGCGCTCAGCCCCGTCACTGAACCTTTCCCCTGACCGCGCGCGAGCGGTGGAAGGGGCGCCGGCGTACCCACTTTGGCTTAAGCCTGACAAGAGGTTGTCGCTGGCCGACGTGTTCGCTCTTATGCGAGATCACTACGAGGGAACAGATTTCGACATGACGAGGGGATTGGATGCTGGGCCATTTGGCTCGCCGCTGCGCTGCAGACCGATCGATTGGAAGGTGGATGGCGCCGACTATGTATGGGAGCGGCCGGTGTCAACACAGCAAACCGGATTTACCTTTGTGTCCCAGTCGCGGTCGTGGCTTCCCGACCCCATCGGCGGCGTATATTGGTACGGTGTTGATGATACTTACACGAGCTGCTATGTACCGTTGTACTGCGGGATCAATGCCATTCCTGAGTCGTATTCGACCGGGAGTCTTCACGAGTTCTCCTGGGACTCTGCGTGGTGGGTCTTTAATTTCGTCGCAAATTACGCCAATGTGCGGTATGCTGACATGGTTCAGGATATCCAAGCTGTGCAACGTAATCTTGAGGAGACGTTCGTCGCTTTGCAGCCAGCCGTCGATAAGACGGCGATGATGCTGGCCGAATCGGATCCAGAGCTCATGACGCGCTATCTGACGGACTACAGTGTTTCACACGCCGAGCTGGTCGTTTCGCGCTGGCAGGAGCTGGCTGAGTACTTGCTCACCAAGTACAACGATGGGTATGTGAAGGACGAGAGGGGACGCCCACAGGAGGTCGGCTATCCGGAAGGCTGGCTGAGAAGTGTCCTGGAATCGCGTCCGGGGCAGTTTCGACTGAAGGAGAAACCGGAGGATGTGCCCGAGTCAAGACTGGTCGACTGATTGGAAGCAGGTAGGACTGAGACAACAGTGTTTAGATTACCGTCATCTGCATTCGTCGCCACTTTCATGTATCTTGATATTCAAGGCAGCAGGTGGATTTGAACATTCACAAACTCGAAGTCGTCGATGTCGGTGCTGCTTGGCTTTGCGATGATCTCGATTGTATTCGTGCCCCCTTGGAGCACCGCAGGGTCAAAAGAGGCCGAGAACTGCCCAAAACTGCCGTCCTCAGGAGCATCATCCAGTCGCGTCTCCAACACGGTCCCATTGATTCGGATCTTATGATCCCGCTGGACGCCCTTTGCAAGGAGTCGCACTTCGGCACTGTGTACATGAGGTCCCAACTGGTCGGCCTGAAGTTCGAATGTGGCGGCAAATTCGCTTCCTTCGCTCCTTTTCTGGAACTGGCTGTTGATCGTACCGTCGTATCGATCATCGCCAAGGTGATGGACGTCGGGAATAGGTTCGACCGCAACACTCTGGTCGCCGACAGGGGTGAGCGCAAAGTCCAGAAAGAGTGTGTTGCCTCGAACCATGGCAGCAGCCACGTTTGCACTAGACGGAATGTAGTCTTCCATTGATGCCGACAAAGCAAAGAAGTCTGGGACTTCGGGTGTGGGCAGTGTATAGTTGCCGTCTGGTCCTGACGTGACTGAAACGGGTTGTCGGTCTGGAAGGTCAAGGCGTATGATCGCGCCGGGTAATGCCAATTCCGTTAGTGCATCACTTACGGATCCCTGAATGGAACCGATGGCAGTGATGGCTTCTTTCCGGGAATAAAGGGGCAGGTAGCGGTAATAGACCTCCAACATCAACGCGCACAAGGTGGTCTGATACACACGTCCGCCTATGTCGGCCCACTCGCCAACGGGGTCCCAACTGCCGGCAGCCGGTTCATCCTTGCGTTGATGGACGAGTAATTGGGGGGTCAGGGTCTCATTCCAATTCTCCCAGATGTCACCTTGTTGCTGGAAAAGGGCCAAGGTCGCGTAGTACCAGTAGTACGTATTGGGACGGGAGTCCCAATCGGGTGGGTAGTCGGCAAGGAATGCTGCCGAGGCGCGCATTCGTGGATGGTCATGTCGCACACCAAGCAGGAGCTGTGAAAACATGCCCTCGGCCGTCATAGCCGGTGTGGGCTCCCGATGAGGCTGATAGGCATAGAGCCCTGACTCGGTAGAGGGGCTGACCAGGTCGAGCCAATCTCGGGCGGCCTGGAAGGAGCCCGCGGGCACAGCAATGCCGTTAATGCTTGCACTCTTAAGGGCCATCACCTGCCACCCGAGCACGGAAGTGTCACCAATCTGACCCGGATCGTATCGCCAGCCACCGACACGGCGGTTTCGCGCGCGGTCAATAAAGCGTGTAGCCCGACGGATGGGGTCAGCCAGCGTGTGGTCTTTCGTCATGCCAAAGGCTTCGGAAAGAGCGATGGTTACAATGCCGTGTGTGTACATTGTCTCCTCGCCGCGGAGATCACCATCGGGTCGTTGCCGGGCAAGCAGCCATCGAAGTCCACGCTCAACCGTGTTCTGGTACGGGCCTTCTGTGACGTGAGTGTGTCCGGCACCCAAGAACGAGAGCAGGGCCAAACCGGTCAAAGCGCGATCCACGACGACGGTCGTCTCGCCACCACACTGGTGGCAGCCTTCGTCAAATCCATCTCCATCCCAGCGACCGTCAGCGCTTTGGTGATTGGCGAGCCAGCGTAAGGCGTCGGCGACGGCACGCTCGGTCTCCTCACTACCACCCAGCCGTTTGACAAGGGACAAACGGTCGGTCGACGTGCGCTGCACATAGGGATCCTCTGGCGGACTGGTCTCCCTTGGCAGCTCGAGGTCAAACCGCAGGGCATCCACATCTTGGGACTCCGGGCTTAGAGAAACTAGCCAGGTGTGTTCTCCTTCCAGTTGGCCTACATCGTAGTCTTCCGGGGAGAGTGCGTGCACAAGAGTGCCCGGCTCCTCCATAGTGTGATCTACTATCGGGCTGACGTCGAACGTCGTTACGGTCGCCATAGGTCTTCGCAGGACCTGTTGCATGAGTCCCGCCCGCAGTCTGATCGGCGTGTGCATATTGACAGGCGTTGGGGGCTCTGATCCAGGCACAAACCTGGATTGTTCCAGAGCGGGCAGAGCAAGCTCCGTTGATTGTGGGAGAGTTGCAGCCATCACGTCGCCTGAAGCGGGGGACGCCTGCGCCATAGAGAGAGTCTCGATGTCGACGCTACGGACCTGCGACGTCACTGCAAGGGAGTTGTCGGAGAAACCCTCGTCAACTGGAGCAGGTCTGAGCCCCACAAACACATCCGGCTCGGGTGACTGGATCCGCTCACTATCAAGATTGCGTCTAAGGTTCTTGAGGATAGGAATGGGTTCTCCTGACGTCGGTTCATTCGTTACTGCCATCCCGGCATGCTCTGGTGTTGCAAGAGCTACTTTAAGTAGTGGTAGCTCTGCCAGCACGGCATCGGTAGGTGAGTTTACTTCTGAGGAACGAGATGCCGAGACGGCATCTGTGGCAACATAGGCCGGGGATTCCGCGAAGGTCCCTTCCTGGTGCTGTTGTGGAACGGCTCTCGGTTCGATGCGAAATGAGTCCGCTGGGGGCTCCTGCGAGAGGTTCTCATTCGAGAGGTCAGCTCGAAACGTCGCGGAGATTGTGGCGGTGACTTCTTGTACTGGTTCATTCGTTCTCGTACCAGTCTGTGCGACCGGGGTAGCGAGGGGCATCTCCACCACAGTTAAATGGTCAATACGCACAGGCGCTTGTGAGGGTGAGAGGGTCGCCGACTGGGAGACGCCTGCGTCAAGTGCAGTCTGTGTTATTGCCAGGCTTACTCGATCGGTATCCCATGGTCTGTCGGTGGTCTCCAAGGCGGACGGCCTCATTTGGGCGACGACTTTGCTGCGTTGGCGGCTCGCGATAGCAAGCCCCACTCGCGGTGTGACACTAGCATTTCCCGGCTCCGGCGTCGTTGCCGCTTCGGTCTCGCGTGATTGTTCGCGCAGCGATTCGGTGGGTGTGTTCATTTCAAGCACGACCGGGGGCGCATCGGCTGGTAAGGTGTGTTCAAGCTCGCGTGGTGTAGCAGGGGACTCGGGTGCAGCCTCTATGGTCAGCATGCTCGCTGTCGATTCATCAGAAAACTCGACAGGTTGATGAGATACGGTCACCCTAGCCATCGTTGGGGTCGTCTGGATCTCTGTGCGCGACGGTTGACGCTGCGAGAGAATCTGAGGAGGCGCGACGGCATCGATCTCGGTAAGACGGCTCAACAACTGCGATGACAACTCATTGGCCTTCGCCGGAGAGACCAGAGCAATCTGGATGCGGCCGCGACGGCGGAACTCTCGGGCGAGCGTCGTCGTTACCTCCCACGCATTGAACAGAATCATCAACAACAGGTGGGCAATAAACGAGGCGAGCAGACATTTGGCGAGCAGGCTCAACCGGTGACGACGTGCGTCGCGTAACAATGCCCAGAGGGCGAGCAACAGGAGCAACGCCAGCAGCGCCCAGAGCAGATTGGGCGCGACCTGCGACCAGAGAGCAGCCCAATCGATTGGCGGTCGCGCGATGTGCTCAGCTTGTGTGAAAACCTCTCGCGATGTACTGTAGTACAAGTTGTACTCGCGCGACCGAGACGCATGAGGCTCGTCCAATAAGCGGTCGGAACTGAAGTACAATGCGTACCCGCCGAGGCTCAGACCGGCGTCCAGCTCGTTGGCTGCCGTGTTGATTGTCGGACCGAGGTTGGTGGGCGGTCGGTGCTTGTCCCCAAGTCGTCGCGAACGATAGAGATCAAACGCGCCCTGTCCACCGGGCCGATCTGAGGCAAAATACAGGAAATCGCCAAACGAGCTTACCGCCGGAGCACCGTCATTATAGCCCGTGTTCAGTGCGATGACAGGCTCCGCCTGTGTGATACCGCCTTCCGTGACCGATGCCATGTAAAGGTCATAATCCCGGGAGTATAGGTCCTCGCGCAAGGTGGCGGACCACGCGTTGGGGTCAGGTCCCTCCGTGTCTTGTGTTAGCGGTCGGTTTGACGCGAAATAGACGGTGTCGCCGTCTGGCGTCAACGCGGGGCCGTAGTCGTTGAACTCGGAATTGACTGCCGGGCCCAGGTTTAGGGGAGTGTGCCATTCGCCGTGACCGCGGTGAGCTACCCAAAGATCGTAGCCGCCTAGCCCACCCGGCCGATCGCTGTAGAAGTAGAGTGATTCGCCATCTGCCGAAGGCTCGGGACCGAGATCGTCGTATGGGGAATTGACTTCCACAAGCGGTACAGGCTCGACCCAACCTTCATGCGTCCGCCGAGACATATAGATGTCGGCATTCTTCCCCGCTTTCCCGCGGACAAAGAATAGTGTCGTCCCGTCGGAGCTCAACCGAGGTTCATAGTCGTCGATCTCGGTGTTGATCAAGCCAGCCAGCGGCCGAACGGGCTGCCAGAGGATGTCCCTGGGCAGCGCTGTCTCTGCCGGCTCATGAATAGTGTGGGCATCGGTGTAAAACCGATTCGTGACGGGGAGCTGTCTCAAAATGACCCAGCCAATACCAGCCAGCGTCACGAGAATCGCACCTGCCAGGAGCCGTTTGCCCCAGCGACGTTTCCGCTCTTTAGGAACTGCCTGGACCTCATCACTCACGGTTCATTAGTCCGTCAAAACGGTGTCAAGATAAGGTTCCTGGATCCCGCCCCCCTTGCAGATGTCGAGAACCGTCACGATGTTTGAATAGACTGTTCGCCGGTCGCCGCGCACCGTCACTTTCTGTTCAGGGTTGACCTTGACCGCGTCGGCCACCATTGAACGCAGCTCATCCGGGTCGATTCGGCGACCACCGATAATGATCTGCCCGTCCATATCTACGTTAATGACCAACTCTTGAAGTATGGCACTGATGGGAGCACTGGACGAGGCAAATGGGAGGGCAATTTGCATCTCCCGCTCCGTCTGGTGAAAGGTGGTTGCCACGAGGAAGAAGATGAGCAGCAGAAATACCATATCGATCATCGGAGTCAGCTCGATTGGTACTCGCGGGTCAGTATTATTCGCTTGAATGAGCACGGCAGTTTTCCTTTCCAGGCTCTCCCAAGTTGCTACTCCTCAATGCGAAGCGTACACGTCTTGACAAAGTGACAACGTGCTTTGTCGTGGTTACGCGGTCACTACACTCCGGGCACTGCCGCTCTTCTTGCTCCTAGCGTTGTTCTCAGCGTCTTCGATAGCTTGCAGCCTGGGATGTCCCGAGCCGCTTAGCAATTGTGGCTGAGCATATTCCTCGACAAAGTCTACAGTCAAACGGTCAATCTCACTAACGAGTGCGTCGATCTTGGCTGAGATCCAGTGATAGGCAATCAACACAGGGATCGCGAGCATCAGTCCTGCCGCCGTCGTGATCATCGCCTGGTATATACCCTTCGCAAGCAACTCTGCCTTCCCCAGCGCCTCACCAGATGTGGCGACTGTCTGGAACGCGATGATCATGCCAAAGATGGTTCCTAGCAATCCCATTAAAGGAGCAATCGATGCGACGACTGCCAGCAGACGGAGGTATTTTCGCAGTTTTAGCACTTCACGCTGCCCGGCTTCCTGTATGCGCTTTTCGAGGAGCTCAACCGGTTCGAGCAAACGTTTGATGCCTGCCGCAAGCACGTTGGCGATGGGGCTGCCGTCTTTCTGGCATAATTCGAGGGCCTCATCGCGATTGTCCCCATTGTCCCCAAGCGTCTTCTTGAGGTCTGGCAGAAACTTCGGGGGTATAACGTTCCGACGCCGCAGGACAATCAGGCGCTCAATGATCACGGCCAGAGCGACGAGCGAACAGAGACCGATGGGGATCATCATCGGTCCGCCTTTGACCACAAAGTCCCAAATGGAGCGAACGCTGACATTCGAGGAAGGATCGGCCCCGGTCGCTTGCTCGGAAGCAGCCTGGCCCAGCAATGTTAACATCCAAGCGCTGTTCATTGTGTACACGGTTTATCACCTCCGCCTTTCGCGGTTCCGGCTGCCCGATCGCTCGTCACTACCGGCCTGGCAGCGATGCCCCGGAAACCTCCGTCAGTTGCTGCGTCGCCAACTCTGCCCAACTTGTCTGGCCATATTGCTTGGTGACTTGGTTGAAATGATTGCGTGCCTCAACGAGCTTGCCAAGCTTTTGGAAACAGCGTCCAGCCTCATAGAGTGCGGCTGCACTCCATTCTGGATACGCATAGAGAATATCGACTTTCAGAAGCTCGCGCACTGCGTCGCTGTATTGGCCTTTGGCGAACAGGCATTCACCGATTTGAAACTGAGCCCGGGCGGCGGTCGGACCTTGATGACGATCAACGACTTGCCGATAGGCGCTGATTGCTTCATCGTAGCGTCGCTGGTTCTCTCGGGCCCATCCGACTCCAAACTGAGCCTGGAACCACTGGTCCCTCTGGCTGAACCGCTCCAAGTAGTCCGTGAACACACGTTCGCTGCGTGCCCACCGCTGCAAAATGGCGAGACTCTCACCCAGCCTCAAGAGACTTGGCTCCAAAACGGGGGCTGTCTCAAATTCCTCAGACACTCGTCCCAGATGCTTGACCGCATTCTGATGCCGACCCAGCCTAAACCACGACTCCCCACAGTAGTAGCAGGCTGAGGCGGTCAGCGAGCTATCCTCAAAAGCCTCCAGGAACTCCTCGAACAACTCAGCTGCATCATCGAAACGCCCAAGCTCAAACTCACAAACACCCAGGCGGTATGTCGCCTGCTCAGAAAGTTCGGGTGGTGCCTGGCCCGAATTCTCTCGAACGACGTCGCGTAGACGCCGTAGGACCTTGGCAGCTTGATCGTAGCGCTTTGCGTTGAACTCGATTCCGGACAGCTCGAGCATTGCGTGCGTACTTAGGCCCTCGGGTGATCCTCCACTGAGCAGTTGGCGGTAAGCATCAGCCGCATCCTCTGCTCGTCCCAATTCGCGCAGGCACCACGCCTTTTCATACGCTAGTGCGGCTTGCAGGGATGGATTCAATGCCGAACCGCGCCGTTGCTCGACCTGCTCGATTGCTCTCACGGCATCCGTGTGACGATCCTGTCGTGCTAGCGAAATAGCATGCTGGGCCTCAGCTTCCGCCACACGAACGTGAGAAGAATGCTCGCTTATGAACCGCTCGAATGCGGCCTCAGCCTCTGGAAAGCGCCCTGCAGCCATCAGAGACTGCCCCTGTTGAAAAAGAGCATCCGCGGCGAGCTCAGCTTCAGATGTCGAGCGTGAGACACGCTCATATAGCCTGGCGGCCTCGCTGAACTGCCTGTCTTGGACAGCCGTGGTGGCCAGGTGGTTCAGGGCGTATGGTGCAAACCGTGATCCGTCATCCGTGTCAATCACAGTCTGGAAGGCTTGCTTGGCTTCGCCGAGCCGACCGACGGAGACCAGTGCTTGGCCACGCTCGAATATGGCTTGTAGATGATGGGGACTGTCGGCGAATCGCTCGATGAGCACCTCGTAAGCCTGGATGGCTTCCTCGTTATCCCCCTGGCGCTGACGGGCCAAACCGAGCTTCAGCAACGCGTCATCAGCGGCGGTCATCTCCAGACCGAAGGAAAGGTAGTCGCTCAGATACTGTTCGGCTTGCTTCCACTCGCTGCGCTGAAAATGAATGTCGCCGAGGGCCAGGAGGGCAGGTCGGTAAATCTCGCCGGTGTGTGTCCCATCCGTGACAGCAGTCAGAGCTTCGACGGCCTGCTCGTATCGCTGCAAGCGGTACAGCGCCGTCCCCATGCGGAACCTGGCTGTCGCAGCCTGTGGATGATTGGGATGGGTTTCCAGAAAGTCCATGTAGTCGGTCACCGCGTCGTCATAGTTGGCCGTCAAAAAGCTATTTTCACCCATCAGAAACCGCACCACGGAAGCCAGTTCATGTGATGGAAAACGCTCAAGAAACGCCCGACAGAGCTCGCGGCTTCTCTTGTAGTTGCGCCGCTGGTGTTCGGTCGTGGCCAGCAACTCGAGTGCTTCGGCGGCCAGGGCGTGCTGCGGGAACTGGGATCGATACTGCTCCAGCGATTCAACCGCCTCGTCGTGCTTTCCAGCACGCACCAGGGCGACGGACCGATCGTACAGCATCTCTGCCAAGAACTCGCTGTCAGAGAACGTGCGGATCGCCTGCTCGAATCGTGCAGCGGCTGTATCGAACTCACCCTCCCTGAGTTTGCTCTTCGCCGCCCAGTACGCAGCTTGGTCCTGCAAATCACCGTCTTCACCAGCGAGCTGCTCGAACATCTCGAAGGCTTTGCTGTACGCACCCTCGTCAAACCAGGCGCGTCCCCGCTGGAATCGAGCCGACCGTGAGAGCGGACTGTCCGGATAGTCCCGCAGCAATTGATCGAGCGCCTCTCCCGCCTCAGATGCCTTCCCTTCCCGCCGCAGCAGGGTCCCCAGTCCGTGCAGAGCCTCGGGGATGTACCGGTTCCCGGCCTGCTTCAGGACTTTGCGATACTCGCGAATCGCTTCGCGCACGGCGTTGTTGTGATGATGGCATTGGGCCAACAGAAGTGATGCCTGTTCGGCAAACGGTCCGTCGGGAAATCGCTGCAACTGAGCCTCGAACCGATTGGCGGCAGCGGCGTAGTCTTTCTTGGCCATCGTTGACAGGCCGCCGAAGAACTCCGCCCGCTCCCGGTATGGACTATCTGGCCATGTCGTGACGAAGTGTTTACATGAATCGATAGTCTCATCGTGCCGGCCGCTCGAGTAAAGGGCTTCGACAAGACCCACCGCGGCTTCGTCGGCCAGTTCGTGCTGCGCATGCCTCCGTACCACACGCTGAAAAGCCTCAGCAGCCTTCTCGTAACGCCTTTGTGTCAGATGGCACTGGCCGATGATCGTGCCAACCTCGGCAGCGAACTCAAACTCGTTGCGGCCTTGGAGAGGTGTGAGCTCACTGAGCGCCTCTTCATATCGCTGCATCCGGAACAAGCTCACACCAAGCCCGTAACGGGCGGTCGGTGCCTTCTCGTGATCTGCGTGGGCAGAAAGGAACTTCCGGTACTCGGCTGCGGCCAGTTCGTACAACCCCCGATTAAGCATCCCATTGGCACTAAGGTACGCTCGCAGAGCGGGGTCATTCTGATCATTGGCCTGTGCAGTACGAGAAATGCCCAATGAGCCAAGCAACAGAATCAGAAGAACTGGGATCCGCGCAACCGTGGGGTACTGCTGACCGCTCTGTGTGGTGCGGCTCATGAGATTACCCTCCAGAATTCACTCAGAAGTATGTCAATGGCACACGGCGGGATAACAATAGACAGAGCACGAGTGGAGGTTGATCGATTCTATCTATTTGTCTTCCTCCCGAATGCCCATGCCGCTTCGGTCGGGGCAAGGCGGCCTCGGCGGCGATACGTATGGATTCCGCTTCAGTCCCGCAAGCAGGTGCTCGATTACAGGCAGAGGCGGAACCACGACCGCGAACCTGCGCAGCCGCATGGAGAATGCTCCCAGGGTAGACGCAACTCGATCGCACAACGCGGGCGCACCCTTTCGCTCCTTCTAGTGAGATCGTCCCAGCAGGAGCGGCGACTGTTGGATCCAGGGTGATTACCTGCCTGCCGTTGTCAACCATAGAGACGAGGCGTTCTGCACGTGCCGCCTCCATTCTGACAACTTCGTACGCGACAGACCCTAAGCAAGCCTTTGCGGGTGGACCACGACCTGCATCGCCATCGCATCGGTCGAGCGCAGACGATGCTACTCGTCGTCCTCGTCGTGGTCTTGGTCACCAGGTTCTTCGGCCTCTGTGGTCTCGGTTTCTTCAGTGGCGAGCGCAGCTTCTTGAACGGCCAGGGCCCGCTCGTGAGCTGCGTCAACTTCGTCCGCCGCCGCCCGTGCCTCTTCCTCGGCGATTCGAGCGATCTCTTCCGCCAGTTGGGCGTTTTCGACGGCTTCGGCGAATGCGAGTTCCTCAGCCATGCGGGCCTGCTCCTCCGCGGTGACGGCTTCCTCTTCGGCTGTCAGCGCTTCTTCGTGTGCTTCGAGAGCCTCTTCAAACGCCTCTGAGCGCTGTGTAAGACGATCTTCGAGCTCATCGATCCGCTCCTCGATTTCTTCCGCTCGCTCTTCTAGCTGTTCCGCTTGTTCTTCGAGTATCTCCGCCTGGTGCTCGATGGCCTCTGACTGCTGCTCGATGTCTCGAGCCTGTCGCTCGAGGACCTCGGCTTTGGACTCCACTTCGCGTACCTTCGATTCGTCCTCCGACTCGACGGAAGACCGTAGCTCGTCAGCGGCCTCGCGCAGCTCATCCGCCTTCTCTCTCAGCTTATCCGCGGCTTCCCGAACCTCATCAGCTCGTTCGTTGAGGGACTCTGCAGCTTCTTCGATAGCCCGCATCTTGGCCTCGAGCGATGCACGCTCTGTGGCAAAGCCCTTAACGTGCTCCCGCTGGCGACGCATGGCATCACGAAAAGCTGTCGCAGCCCGGGCCGCCGGACGCGGGCGGGCGACGGCTTCCCCTCGGGCCAAACGTTCCAGGAGTTCCGGTGGGCTTGGAGGAGCCACCATGAACTCGGGTGTCACATCTGACCGGCCGTCCTTGGAGGGATGGATGAGGTGTACGAAAGCACCAAACACCTGCTGCTGTTTGCTGTTGCCGTGTACTTCGATTCCATCGTCGAGCGGCCGAACCAACACGGGGACGTCGGACCGCACCATCAGTTGCGTGAGCGCCTCAAGCTTGCCCTCGGGGAGCTTATAGACGCGCACAAGATCCTCACCGTCATGGCCGACCCCAAAGAAGGTCATGTCTAGCGTAGGGCCAGCGACGACATGCGGCTCTGGGGCGGCGAAGACATGCTGTGCGTGCGGTACAGGCGGAACCGGCGGACACGGTGGACAGGGCGGGCTCGGTGGGCAAGGAGCGCACGGACCACACGGTGCGCAGGGACTGCAAGGTTCACACGGTGAACAGGAATCGCATGGGGCACAGGGGGCGTCTGGGCCGGGGGTGCGCCCTTCGCAGGGCCCGCGTCGACTCCGTTCTTTCCGCGCCTCGACTCGCCTCTCGGCTCGTTCCTCAGCTCTTCTCTCGCCTCTCTTGGCCTTCCTTGCCTCTTTTACTTTGGCCTTCTCTTTGCATCGAGCCTTCTCCCGCTTGACCTCGGTGTCCTTGCAGCGAGGGCTCTTGACGCAGTCGTGGGTGAGCTTGGCGAGTTCTTTGCCCAACCGGTCGAGTTCTGCCCCGAGGCGTTCCAGTTGCTCCGCCAACTCGTCGTCGTTGGGGCCGCCGATGGCGACGCTTCCGGCGCCCAGGGCGAGCAGTGGTGCATAGCCCAGGGCTGACCCCTCGTTCTTCTACACAAGTTGCGGTCCGGCTCGGGCTTCCGGGCCGAAGAG
>CAYOQG010000109.1:0-16363 GCA_964405925.1 uncultured Phycisphaeraceae bacterium
CCCGACCATGACCGAACCGAATATCCCAGCCTGGGTCGCCCAGATCTTCGGCGGCCGCAGTCAAGACCTGCCGAACATCGGCTTCGCCGAGCTGTGGTGCGTACGATCGTACGAGCGACGCGATCCCTGCGACGAAGGCAGATGCCGCGGCGGCATCCCCAGGAGGTTCGAGATACCGGTATTCGCCCTCTGTCCACATGGACCAGATGAACGACCCGGGTGCTGCGATGTCGACGGCTGAGCCGTAGTTGCTATAAGTGGAGAACGTGTCTTGAGCGGTTGTCGCCGAGACGGCCAAGCAACCTTCAAAAGCTGCGGGGAATGCGACTTGCTCATTCCCGGCGTTCCCTGTTGGTGCCACAACGACTGCATCATGGGCAACAGCGTACGCGACCGCGTTTTCGAGTGCCGTTGTTCCGTCATAGAATTGCAGGGGGACGAGAATAACGTCCGCTCCATGATCCACCGCCCACATGATGCCGTGTGCCGTCGTTGCTTCGGTGCCATCGCAGTCTTCGAGCACCCGTACGGGCAGAACTCGAGCGAATCTGTTCAGCCCGGCTATCCCGACACCATTGTTGGTTGCAGCGGCGATGATTCCAGCCAGGTGCGTGTCCTGGGGACAGGTGTCGTACGTGTCGAAGAGGTCGCCGACTGTGGCGATTCCCTGAAGCAATCTGTCGGCGAATTCCGGATGCGGATCGATTCCACTGCCAACAATGGCAACGACCACGGAGGACGTTCCTTGGTACAGATCCCATGCTGCAAGTGCGTCGACGTCAGCTCCAATGACACCGGTCTGTCCGTCCACAACCTGTCCGGTGTTTCTGAGTCCCCATTGCAGAGGCCAATCCGGGTCGTTGGGTGTGTCCGCGTTCGCCGTAGCCGCGATGAATGCGCAGGCCAAGATTGGGAACATGCACCCCCATTGTCTGCTGGCTGACATGTTGCCTTCCCCTCTCTTTGTCGTACGTGCGTCGTGAACCGCGTGCAGAACGTTGCCTGGCCAGTTCAAGTAGTCATTATACACGATTCCACGCTCGTGTTACAACCTGATGAGGAACCTCAGTACCCTCGACTTTTCGCCGTTGAGGAGGTTGGCAGTGCCAAACATGCTGGCACTCTCTCCGGGAGTGCGCGGCTTGCTTCCGCCGAAAGGACGTCCGAGCCGCACTACGCAACACGCGGTCGGCAGCCGTGTCCTGCAATCGAGGCGCTGATATCCGGGCAGTACCGATAAGTTCTTGCAGAGAGATCGGGTGTAGCGCTCCCCGAGATGGCCGAGGTCTCTGCCAAGGGCCACACCGGCCACGCACCGCCGGACGTCGCAGGCGGCCAAACACAAGGTCGGGTAACATGGCACGCATGGACACGATTGATCAGCTTGCGAGTTTTGTCCGCAACGCGAAGGCCGGTGTCGCCTTCACGGGAGCCGGGATAAGCACGGAGAGTGGCATCCCGGACTTTCGTAGTCCGGGTGGTGTTTGGTCCAAGCATAGACCGGTCTACTACGACGAGTTTCTGGCATCGCGCGAAGCGCGGGCTCGCTACTGGGCAATGCGCGTTCAGATGCATCGTGAGTTCGCCGGGGCCCAGCCCAACGATGGCCACCATGCGATCGCGAAGCTCGAGGAGCTTGGAAAACTGGTCGCGGTCATCACGCAGAACATTGATGGCCTCCATCAGGAGGCGGGCAGTCGGCGGGTGATCGAGCTACACGGTACGGCACGAGTCGTCGGTTGCATCGGTTGTGGGAAGGAGTGGCTACCGGTGGAAGTCCTCGCCCGGGTCGAAGCTGGTGACGAGGCGCCAGACTGTGACGAGTGTGGGGCACCACTCAAATCCAAGACGATCTCCTTCGGTCAACCCATGCCGATCCGGGAGATGGAGGAAGCCGCCCACCTCGCGGAGACGGCGGACCTGTGCCTGGCAATCGGTTCCTCGCTTGTGGTTGAGCCGGCGGCGTCCATTCCGCGTCGGGCAAAAAACCATGGCGCCACGCTGGTCATCATCAACAAGACGGAGACACCACTCGACCTCGCGGCTGATCTGATTATCCGCGAACCGATTGGCGAGACCCTGCGGGCTGGTCTCGAGCGATTGGTTCAGCATCGCTAACCGACGCGTAAAGGACGGGCACACCTACAAGAAGCGTGCCCGTGGCTGGATATATCGGGAACGGTGTCAGGTCACATCAACCACTGATCGACCCGGAAGCAGTTCGGAATCGTGTCCGTGCCCTCCACACAGGCTTCGATGCCAACCCGCCGAACACGTCGGCGTTGCCTGGTGTTTGCGGCGTGCGCCGGTTGCCCCCAGCGAACAATGGTGAGCTCAGGGGTTGGTGGTCGTGTTGTCGTGAGAGGCCTGTGCCGTTGTCCGGCCTTCGATCGAATTCCGGTCAGTCTCGCGGAGCATCGTTGCCCACGCCGATTGCGTACGTCGGCGTGGAGCAAACCGAGCGCGTAACACGGGATCGCTTATGGTATCCGGGTTGGCGCGTGTCGCGGTCTCGCTGTGGCCTTCCGTCTACTCCTCCTGGCAGGCCAACTCATTCTGCGTGATCTCGAGCAAGTCCTGCAACGTCTCAAATTGTACGCGCCAGTCCTGCAAACGAGCACTGGGCTCTGTGGGCTTTGTCGAGTTAAGACCCTTACGCTTGGGACCTGATTGAGGCGTGCTCGCACGATTCGCGGGCGTGTCGCCCTGCTGCGGGTCCGTGACGCAGTCTTTATCACGCGATCGTTTCGGTCTCTCGTCGATTATCGTGGAAGCCATGCGGGGGCGCGATTGTGCGCGTCTGGTTGCCGTCGACTTCTTCTCCTGCTCTTGCGCGAACTCGAGCGGTGGACCGTCGAGGTCCTCCATTTCGCCGGAGTAGAAGAATGGTGTTACCGCGAAGTCTGAGTCAGTCGAGAAGATTGCGGTGTCGATCGGATCACCCGTCTGGCGGTTGCTGAGGGCGCCGCCGAACTCCGCTTCCTGGCTTTCGAGGCAGTCGATCTCGTTCCTGACGACCGCGAGCTGATCCTCAAGCTGTCGAATCAAAGCCCGCGAATCGATACAGCCTGTCAGGGCTGGGTCCGCATCGTCCAGCGCGGTTGAGGCAGCCCGGAAGGGATCCGCTGGATGGACGGTACTGAACAGGCGGGGTGGGTCGGCGTAGGACATCGACTGCTCGACGACGAACGACTCGATGACCTGGTCTGAGCGTTGGTGGTAGGTCCGGGTTTGCCCTTTCGATGGGGCAAGGATCGGCGTTCGCTTAGCGAAGATAGTTCGGGGTTTTCGGTCCGTGTTTTCCCTGGGCGCCATTCGCCTTTTCACTGACTGCGGTTTTCGGGGCTTGTCCTTACGTTCTGCAAAACGCTGCAACGGCGTCCGGTCCTGCCGCTCTCTGCGTGCGATCTTTCGTGGTTTCGTCGTGGGCGTAGCCGTCGTGGTTGGCCTTGATGCAACGGTGGAATCAGCGCGATGAGGACTGTGCTCGATGTGGTCGGCGAAGGTCGTGGACTGACTCTCGGTTTCTTCGAGGCAATTCAGCTCGTTTTCGAAGATGGAGAGTAGAGCGTCGATGTCAGCCTGTTCAGCCGACGCATCGGGCCTCTGTGGTCTGTGTGCATGCATCGGTCTCTGTGGTGAGGTCTGCCCATGGGACTTGGCCGTCGCCGAATTCTCAAGCTGCTGCAGGGCCTCGTCCAGCAGGGTGATCGCGCCGTCCAAAGGTTTTTGGGGTTCGGCGCGCGATTGCTTATTGTTTTGATGCTTCACACGTACGGGGCTCTGACCTCGTCCGGTGTCTGGAACGGGCGTAGTTGATCGAGTGTCGTGGGGGTGTGGTTGTGACTGCGCGGCTCGGTCAGCCGCGGTGGTCACCTTCTTGCTGGGCTTTCTGTCCCATGGGGGTACGGCAACGGGCTCGATGTGACTCGCGATCTGCCCCAACTGCGTCCCCGCCGCCACGAAGCCTGGGTCAAGCGTGAGGACATACTCAAACACCTCGGCCGCCTCGGCATACCGGCCCTGGCCGCGATACATGAGCCCGACATTGTAGTACGCATCCGGTTCGGGAAGAGCCCTGCGAAAGCTTGCCAGGGCATCATCAAACCGACCCAACTTGCTTTGCACGATGCCCAGGTTGACGTGTGCACGGGGGAAGTCGGGCTGTAGTTTCACGGCCCGTGTCAGTTGCTCCTCGGCGTCTGTCCACCTTTGAGTAAGCAGGAGCTCGAAGCCGTAATTGTTCCGCAGCATGGCGTTGTTGGTTTGGAGCTGGACCGCGCGCTGAAGAGGCTTCAGCGCCTCCTCATGTTTGCCAACAGCGCTAAGCAGAAGCCCGAGTCGGTGGTAGGCCTCGACGAAGGCATGATCTACGGCGATGGCTTTTCGGTATTGCGTGATTGCCTTGCCATAGAGGCCTTGCGACTCAAACAGCTTTGCAGCGGCAAAGTGCGTTTGTGGCAGGATCGCGACTGGCGGGGCTTCTGTGGCTTTGACAGCCTTCGCATCTGCCACAGGACGCCACATGGGTTCACCGTACCGGGACGCGGACCAATCGGAATGGGCGCACCCAGCGACGCACAGTGTCGCCACGATCAGGATTGTAGCTTTTCGTGTTCTAGACTTCATCGCCGTCACCCCTTCCCTTAACTACCTGCCCTGCGGTTGAGTCAGGGTACCTGGCACAAAGGTTGTACCACCTGCGCCCTGGTCGGCGGGCGCGGTACCGCGGTTCAGTTTCTTGACTGCCTCGTCGCCCGGTAGACCGTGACCACCGGACATCATCGTGACAAGCTCCACGCGATCCATTTCACAACCTGCTAGCGAGAGGTACTCACTGACATGGTCAAGACGCTCCTTTGTTAGCTTGTCGTCCTGAACGAGTGTCTCATATCTGACAGTGCCACCGTAGACCTGCAGCAGCCTGGCCAGCCGATCAAGCCGGGCCACACCGATGCCGCTGAGTTCGCTGGTGTGGGGGATGAAATGGATGTCCGCGACAGACATGTCCCGCAAAACCGCGTTGTCGACCATTTGGTTGAAGTGGGACCCGAACGCACGCTGCCCCTCATCCATACGAGCTAAAGCAAGACTGCTGGCGGTCTGGGGCTTGTGGCAGCCGGTGATCGCCACGAGCAGCGGTGCGATGACGAATACACAGCGATACATTCCCTGCATCGGAAGACTCCTTGGTCTTGGCTTGAAAATAGGGTTTCTCCGGGAACGAGGGGGCCCCACAGCAAGACCCTCCGCCCGCGTTACCAGCCTTACATATCGAGCAGATCAAGAAGTGACCTTCGCAAATTATCGGTCCGCGCGGGACGGGTCTGCGCTGGACCGTCATGTCACTGAGTCCGATAAAACAGAGCCCGGCAGTACGGGGAGCCGGTCTGCAAGAAGTGGTCAACCGCGTTCTCAGCATCGCTGCGCGGGGCGGACGCGACGCTACAATCCGCGATTATGAAACCGAGTGACGAAGAGAATTTGGCGTGGGCCAGGCGGCTGCATGACCGAGCACTGGTCATAGACACCCACTACGACACTACGCAACGCCTCAAGAACCGCGACTGGGATCTCGGCAGACGGCATGACGACGGTCACGTCGACATCCCCCGACTGCGCGAAGGTGGCATCAATGCTGTGTTCTTTGCGGTCTTCGAAGCTGGACCGGTTGAGCCCGGTGCGGGTCTTGCGGCGGCGCGCAAGCAGATCGAGTTGATTCAAGCGGCGATCCAGCGGCATGACGGTGAGTTCGCAACCGCACGAACCGTGGCGGACATCCAGCGCGCCAGGCTTGAAGACCGCATCGCCATTCTGATTGCCATAGAGGGCGGTCATCTCATCGAGGATTCGCTCGACACATTGCGCGAGTACTATTCCCTGGGTGCTACCTATATGACGTTAACGCACGCGGTTCACACGAGCTGGGCGGACTCAGCCGGTGTTCACGGGCCCCTAGAGCCACGGCACGGTGGTCTTTCAGCCTTCGGACGCGAGGTCATTCGGGAGATGAATCGACTCGGTATGATGGTGGACGTATCGCACGTCAGCGACGATACTTTTTGGGACGTCATCGAGGCATCGACTGCTCCAGTCGTGGCTACGCACTCGTCTTGCCGTGCGGTCTGCCCACATCGTCGCAACCTGACCGATGATATGATGAGAGCCATCGCCGCGTCAGGTGGAACCGTGCAGATCAATTTCGCGGCAGCCTTCATCGATCCTGATTTTCCTCCGCCCGATCCTGCCGAGCTCAAGGAGTGGTATGCAAGTGGAGGGAGCGGTCCAAAACCGGTGATCGAGCACGTCACGCCCCTGCGTTTGCTGGTTGACCACTTCGATCACGCGCTGCAGGTGATCGGCCCCGATCACGTGGGCATTGGCTCGGACTTCGACGGCGTCTTCGCCCTGCCGGAAGGCATGGAGGATTGCTCGAAGCTGCCTGCCTTGACGGCGGCGCTGCTGGCACGTGGCTACCGCGAGGATGATCTGATCAAGGTGCTCGGCGGGAATGTGCTAAGGGTGATGGATGCTTGCCAGAAGGAGGCGACCCGGCTTGAGGGGTAGACCCGATTGGCGGGAGACCTGACCAGGCGGTCAAACTTGAGGGGCGGAGCGATTGTCCATTGGTAGTTGCCCCTTCCACATTCGCCATTGCCAATTCCTACGAGGCCACCTGCCGCACGCAATCGATGACCGTGCCGTCGACCCACCTGATGGCGGCGACGATCTTGTCTCCAAGCTTGGGCGGGGCGGGCGGACCGCCACACATCGCCTCGACCTCCGCCTTGATGTCCTCGATCGGGCGGATGGGAAGGTCCGAGCCGTTGATCGCTTCGAGCAGGTCCTTGCGTCGCGGGTTGATGGCGATGCCTCGTTCGGTGACGACAACGTCGATCAGTTCACCCGGACCACATAGCGTGGTCACACGATCGACGATCACAGGGATCCGATCTCTCACGGACGGAATGGGGAGTACGACACATCGGCCAGCCAGGCAGTTCTGCCAACCACCGATCCCGTGCAACAATCGGCTGTCCGAGTGGGTCACGATATTGGCATTGAAGTTGACGTCGACCTCGGTGGCACCTAAGACAGTGACGTCGACCATCGAAGCAAAGCAGCCTTTCCCGTGAAAATTGTAGCTGGTAAACGGGCTTGTATCCTGGTGTCGTTGATTCTCACGCATCGAGCGGACGCCCTCGAGGTCGAAGGTCTGTCCGTCCAAGATGCAATCGGTCAGGCCCTCTTCGAGCATCTCGACGAGGTACTTGGTGCTTCCTCCGCGGACGAAGCGTGCTTTGATGCCGGCGTCTTTCATCATCTCTTTCAGGAAGATGGCGAATGCCAGTGCCGTTCCCCCGGCACCCGCTTGGAAGGAAAAGCCATCTTTCATGATCCCCGCATCACGAATGAACCTTGCGGTCATCTCCGCGATCATCAACCGATCAGGGCTCTTGGTGAGCTGCGTCGTGCCGGAGATGATCTGGGCTGGGTCGCCAATTGCGTCCATCACGACAACTTGGTCGACATTGTTGCCCTGAATCTGCCAGGGAACGCACGGGAAATCGACAAGGTTGTCGGTCACGACGATGACCTGATCGGCATAGATCGAATCGACCAGGGCAAACCCGAGCAAACCGCAGGCTGACGGACCGGTCACGCCGTTGGCATTGCCGAAGGGGTCCGCCGTCGGTGCGGCGATCACGGCAATATCGATGTGAACCTCACCGTCCTGGACCGCCTGCCACCTTCCGCCGTGTGAGCGAAGCACACCCATGCCCCGCATCCTGCCCTGCGAGCAGTAATCGCCGAGGGGGCCGTTCATACTGCCCTCAATGTGATGCAACACGCCACTATCCATGTGCTCGATCATAGGAGCGTGACAGGGAAACGATGCGCTGGGAAACCACATCAAATCCTTTACACCCAGCGAAGCGGCAGCTTCGAATACGGCATTGGCTACCTTGTCGCCGTTTCTAAAGTGGTGATGCGAAGAGATCGTCATCCCATCGCGCAATCCGGCGTTTTTCAGCGCCGTCTTCAGATCAGCGACGACCTTGTTCCCGTCTTCCGGATAGTCTGCGCACGTGCGAACGGGTGGGGCAGTCTTGTTCCCCGCGGGCTGATACTTCCCAACACCTTGAAAAGGCGTCGCCGGTTTCCCATTGACTTCCGTCGGGACCAGTCGTCCCGCGGCGTTTTCGACGAGTTGCACAGTCATACTCTCGTCCTAAGGTCATACGCAATTGCCCACGAGTTCCCGCGCGCCCTTGCATCATGTTGTATGACCAAACCTACAGTCGAACCTCATTCGTTCGCTTGAATCCAAGAATATCCCGCAGGTGCCACGCCACCCGCTCCACCGTACGGGGCACCAGGCGCTCCACGTGCGACTTGTATCCGATGGCCTTGTCCTTGCGAACGGTCTTAGCAGCTCGGACGCGGTGGGCAAGTTTGTGACGAAGATCAACGAAGTCGTCGAGTTTCTTTCGCGCCCTTTTGGCACTCATTCCAGGCCAGTACCACACGCTGGAGATCTTCGGCAACCCGAGTGTCCCCTCGAAAAGCGAGTCGACTCGTTTTGCATCAGGTGTGTGGAAAGGCGCTAGAACTTCGTCGCGATTCCGTAGGAGTCCGTCCTTCCACCCGTCGCCAGCCAACGACCACATCCGTCGGTCGTCCTTGTCGGAACGGAGGCGTCGCGCAACAGTCCCAAGAAGAGATCCTGGGCATTCAGATGGGTTGCCGTGGCGTGTGTGTGCCTGCCGGTGTGGGGCCGCTGATGGTCCCGGCGATGGCAGAGGCTGCGACGACAGCGGGGCTGGCAAGATAGACTTGCGCATCCCGCGAACCCATCCGACCCTTGAAGTTGCGGTTCGTCGCGGAGATACCTGCCTCACCATCTTCCAGGATGCCATCCCCGAGGCCAATGCAAGGGCCACAGCCAGGTGGCAGGGCCACGGCACCAGCTTTGAGCAATGTACGCCAGTGTCCCAGTCGTTTCGCCTCAGCCTCGATCTCGCTCGAGGCAGCCGCGATGTAGAACGTGACCCCGTCAGCCACCCGTTGACCCTCAAGTACCCTGGCAGCCTCGGCAAAATCCTCCAAGCGCCCGTTGACGCAGCTAAGCAAGTAAGCCTTGTCAATCTTTATTCGAAGCTGCTCGATCTCCGGGAGCGGTGTAATGGTCTTGACCTCGTTGGGACCAGCGACGAAGGGTGTGACAATAGAGAGGTCGAGGTCGAGTTCCCTAATATAGTAGGCGTCCGGGTCTGGGGTCGGTAGATCAGACTCGATACGCTCAATCAACTGCGGTGTCAGACGGGGATCTGCATCACCACGGTCGACTATCACTTTCGCGCGAGCCAGTAAGTACTCTCGGGTGACCTCGTCATAGGTAAACACGCCGGCGAGGGCGCCCCATTCGGTTGTCATATTGGATATCGCCATTCGCTCGTCGATTCGGAGCTTTCGTATTCCCGGCCCGGTGAATTCAACACAACAGTTCAAGACCTCGTCCTGATTGAATCGACCAATGAGGGTAATAATGACATCCTTGCCGGACACCCCAGGTTGCAGCTCTCCCGTCAGGTTCACGTGGACGACCTCAGGTGCTTGCCACCAGGTGCGACCGGTCGCCCAGATGGCGGCGGCGTCCGTGCGCACCACAGGCGTACCGAGAGCTCCAAGTGCACCATAGAGATTGGCGTGGGAGTCGGATGATGCCACCACAAACGTACCTGGCAAAACGAAACCCTCTTCCACCATGACCTGATGACCAATGCCGCGGCCCGCCGGGAAGAAGGCGATCTTGTGGCGTCTGGCGAAGGCTTCGATCTTTGCGTACTTGCCGAGGTTCTCTGGCGTATGGTTTTGGATGTCATGGTCTAATGCGAAGACCGGCTGCTTTGGATCGAAGATGTGCCTCGCCCCCATACTTTCGAATTTAGGAATCACTGCCGCGGTGTTGTCATGCGTCATTACGTGTGCGGGGCGCACAGAAAGGAAATCGCCTGCGCAGACGGTTTGCCCTTCACGAAGTCCCAGAGCAGAGCGTTGGGCGATTTTTTCTATCGAGTTTTGTGGCATATTGTGGTCTCGGTCTCGATGGCTGTCCCCAGTGACACTCTCGCGTTTCCTGATGACGGATGGCGGCTTGGTCCCGTCAACAGGGGCCGTGTCCTCACCATATTTGTTTGTCAGAGCCTCTCGACAATCGCGTCGGTCAACTGGGTCGTGGCGGCCGCTCCTTTGGCGGTGGCATCAGGCCCACCGGGGAGTCTGAGCATATCATAGGTTCGAACCTTGCCTTCGGCGATCACGGCTCCGATGGCGCCGCGGATTCGGTCGGCCCGTTCGACTTCTCCTATGTGGTCAAGCAGCATACAGGCGGACAGGATCATGGCGATGGGGTTCACGATCGGCGGTGACAGCCTTTCATATTTGGGGGCCGATCCGTGGGTCGGTTCAAACACGGCCACCTCTCTCCCGATGTTGGCGCTGCAGGCAAAACCCAGTCCGCCGACCAGCCCGGCAAAGCCGTCCGAGACGATGTCGCCGAACATGTTGCCGGAGACCAGTACACCATAGTCCTCGGGGTTCTTGGTGAGCCACATCATCTGAGCGTCGATGTTCGTCTCCCACAGGGCGATGTCCGGATACTCCCTGGCTGCGGTTAGGGCCTCCGCTCGCATCATGCCCGAGGTCTCCCGGATGACATTGGGTTTTTCGCACACTGTGACCGATTCGTACCCAAACTTGCGGGCGTACGCGAAAGCTTCACGGACGCTGCGTCGACAGGCGTTACGAGTGAAAATCCGAGTCGATACCGCAAGATCTTGGCCTGGGACGTCCTTGAACCGCATCATCTTGGGGTGTGATTGCAGGGCGGCCCTAACTTGGTCGGGGGGGGTCAGTCCACTCGACGCCGGCGTACAACCCCGCGGTGTTTTGCCGGAAGATGACCGCATCGATCTGCGGTTCCACGTAGCCGCCACCCTCGCGGCGGATGAAGTTGAGCGGGTTACCCTCGAAGGACCGACACGGACGAATGCAAATGTCGAGGTCGAAGTGCTGGCGAAATCCCACGATGGGGCTGGAATAGACGTAGCCCTTGTCCTTTAACTCCGCGGCCAATTCCGCGGCGGCTTGGTCCTTTGGTTTCGACGTGATCGCACCGAACAGGCCCAGTTTGTGCTGCTCGAGCAGCTTAGTCGTGCGTTCGGGCAGGGCGTTTCCCTCTCTGATCCAGAACTCCCATCCAATGTCTGCATCGACGTATTCCGCATCGAACCCGATCGCGTCAAGGACGCGCAGCGCCTCCGGGAGGACGACTTTCCCGATTCCGTCGCCGGGCATAGTTACGATTGTCCGTTTGGCCACGAACTTACCTCCTGAAGAAACCGCTTCTGTCAAGTCTTGTGCAATGTGGGAACCGGGGGTTTGCCCTGTTGAATGGTTCCCATACTCTCCGGCCCGTCCCGTTCAGAGGTAGAGTACACAACGAGAGTCAAATGGTCAACAAGGCACTTGGTCGCAATGCCCCAAGTGGATTGGCTCGCCTGCACGCTTGGAGAGCGCGGAGGATTGAAGCAGGTTCTCGTCCGCTACGTGACGACCTTGCTGGTGATGGGAGCGGGTCTGCCCCGCAGGTTCGCTCGGAGTCAACTCACCAGCTCACCGTATGATTGTTTCAACCAGATGATTCGCCTGGCAGGGGATGCGCAATCTTCGACTTTGAAGAAAGCGGTTTGGTAAGTTGCGAGGACTAGTCAACGTTCGAAGCCACCTGGACCGGATCAGGTGATCCTCCCACACTCTGGCGTGAGCCTTTTGCGGAAGTGACACCCGATGTCGTTGACAGGAATCGCGATCCTTCGCTCGTCCCGGGTCCGTCTGAAGGTACACCAAAGGCGTTCCGTTGCACCGCAGTTTCCGAGCCGGTGATCCCGGAGATGGTCCGCGAGCGCACGTGGGCCAGGAACGTGGATGACAACGGAGTGTCGCGGCTGGGGTGTGCACCCGTCTACCATGAGAACTGGCAACTTGCGCCCATGCACGTTGGCGATCGCAACGTCGTTCCGGGAGCAATGTACGAGGTCGAGGCTATGCTGGACGGTGTTGCGTTCCTGTCGTCGGTGGACATGTTCACCGTTTCTGTGTGGGGTGACCTTCTCGGCGAGTTCGACCCCGCGAGTTAGACGTGGATACCCGCCGACGGGTGCGTCGACTTCAATGACATTCTGGGGATGGTCGAGGGCTTCGGACACTTACCGACGGCGCCATCCACGGAGCGGTCTGATGTTTACCCGGGTTCGCCCGATTACGTGATCGACTTCATCGACATCTCGGTGATCGTCGATGCGTTCAGAGGAGACGCCTACCCATTCGAGGCACCTTCGCGGTCCGACTGACCGTCGATTGCACGATTGGCAATTCGGGATGATTCCGCCTCGCTATGCGCGAATCGGATGGCCTGATCGCCCGTCCCGCCTCTTCCGAGTCAAGGGCGCGCAGCCAGCGCACACGAATCTCTGCACTGGTGTGGCTGTTCTGTCTATCTAGTTCTCGCTCAACGCCCGTCGAGGGCGTTTGTCAACACTGCCAGGCGTCCGCGACGGCTTCCGGTAGACTTGTGAGTTTCTTTCGGGCATTGTCTATGACGGTCAAGCTGGGGGACAGCCTTTGCCGACATTCTCAGGGATCGTGCCAGGAGGGCGCGGTAATGGACTGCACGTAGCTCAGGATGAGCGTGATGTCGGAATGGGTCAGCTTGAGGGATCGCGTGGCCGGGAAGTGGCAACTGCCGCTTTTTGCGCTGTCGCTCATCTTACTCTCCGGTGCTATCTATCGCTTCCGCTCCACACCAGCTCGCTATACGCCGGCCGAGACGGTTGAATACCTCGACTCGCTCATCGCCGCCGGTCTCTACACCCGCGCCCTGGATGACGGTGCTCAATTCCTCGCTGACGAACAGCGCACACCCGCGGAGTGCGCCCCCGTTCATCGTGCTGTCGCCCGGGCCTGGTTCGCGGCTGTAGAAGCCCGAAAGGACCCCTTGCGACCCGCGGGTGTCGGGCGTCAGATCGTCGAGCACTACGAAGCAGCTCAATCGCATGGGCAGACGCTCACGGGTGACGATCATCGGATCATGGGTCGCGCCTGGGAATGGCAAAACCGTTTTTCGAAGGCGATTGACCGATACGACACCGCCGTCGCCCAAGGGGTTGAGAACCCGCTCGAGCTGCGGCGGCACGTGATCTCGCTGAAGATACGGCATTCTGACGAACCTCTTGAGCAACTTGCAGAGCAGGTTGATGCGTTTCTCGGTGACGTCGGTGATGATCGGCTGGACCTTGGGCTATGGGCTATCGAGCAAAGACTCCAACTTGCAGAGGAGATGAACACGCTCGATCAAGCTGCGACACTGCTTGCCCGAAACCACGATCGGTTCGAGAAGTCGGACCTGGTCGACGACTTTGGCTATCTGGAGGCGTGGTTGTTATACCACCTGGGGCACTACGACGAGGCCGAGATCCGTCTTCGAACCATACGCAACCGAGTCGAACAGGGTGAGGAAATAGCCGCGCGCACAGGTTGGCTCCTCGGGCAAGTGGTGATGAGGGATGAGATGCCAAAACGTCCGCAGGAAGCCCTATCATTCTATTCCGATGTGCTGAAACATCACTCGAATGGACCGTATGTCGTGGCGAGTCGCATCGGGTTAGCCGAAGCCCTTGTTATGCTCGAACGCCACGAAGAGGCGATCGAAGCGTATCGTGTGGCGATCGAACAGTTGGAGTCCTTGGACGATTCGAATGTCGTGAGTCGCGACGTCTTGCGTACGTCTCTGGGTGTCCTGGCTGAGACTCTCCGTCAACAAGGCCACATGAGACGAGCCGTCGAGTACGCCGAGCTTGCCGTGGCCTTGGTCGATCGCGAAAATGTCGAACAAACGACACTTTTCCTGGAGCAGTTGGGCCAGGTGCGGTCTTTGCTTGCTGGCCAGTTTGAGGCAGACGCGGCGATGCCGCCTGTTTCGTTTGGGCGCCCAATCGAGGCGACCAGCGCTGAAGCACGGGCGATGTTCGCAGAGGCGGCGGCGACCTATCTGGAGTTGGCCCAGCTCAACGCCCTCAATGAGCGGCGGGCTTCCGAGGCGAGCTGGCGTGCAGCCGAGTCTTTTGCCCGGGCCGGCGAACGCGAACGCGCCGCAAATCTATATCAGGCCTTTGTCGTGGAACGCCCTGAGGATCCACTTGTTCCGCGTGCCCTACTGCGAATTGGGCAACTGATGCAGGCATCCGGACAACTGGAACAGGCGATCGAAGCGTATAAGACCTGCTATCGCCGGTTCCCCCGTACGCTCGACGGGGCCCGCACACTCATTCCTTTGGCACAGTGCTACTTGGGTATGGGGCCGAATTACGAAGAGCTTGCCGAGAAGACCCTCCGCATTGTGTTAGAAGGTTCCGAGGTTTTCACACCGCAGGCTCCGGAGTTCGCCGATGCCTTGTTCCTTCTAGGTACGGTTCTCAACACGCAAGGAGAATTCGAGCGTGCCATTGGGACCCTGAACGAAGCCGTGGAGCGCTATCCCACAGACCAGCGTGTGTGGCCAGCACGGTTCCTGCTCGCCGACTCCTACCGTCAGAGCGGGCTGGCATTGAAAGCGGCGGCGGCCGAGGCCACCATCCCCGGTGAGATCGAGACCCTGCGTGCAGAGTCAACGGCACGGTTTCGACAGGCCCAGCAGCTCTATCGACAGTTGATCTCGGCCTACGAACTGCGCGATCCGGACCAGTTGAATCGGCTCGAGAGAATGTACCTGCGTCACGCCTATCTGTATGAAGCGGATTGTTTCTTTGAAGCGCAGGATTACCGGCAGGCGCTGAAGCTCTATGAGGAGGCGGCAGCGACGTACAGGGACACGACGTCGGCGCTGGCGGCGTACGTTCAGGTCATCAATAGCCACATCTTCCTCGGCCAGCCGGAGGAGGCCCGGGCGGCTCTGGCTCGGGCGATTGTCCTCGTCGATGCGATGTCTGACGAGGCCTTTAACAACCCTGTGTCATCAGAGAAGCGCCAAGATTGGAGGCGGTACTTCGAGTGGCTTCAACAGGCTGAGCTGTTTTGATTCTCTTCCGGAGAAGGACCATCCATGACCGCTGCGACGAGCACAACAACCAAGGCCCTTGAGGATCCACGAAATATTCTGGAGCTGCTTCGTGTTCAGGCAAAGTTGTACGCCAAGCTGGAGTCATTTGCGAGTCGGCAGCGTGCACTCGTGACCGGCGACGATGTCGGTCCCTTGCTCTCGCTGCTTGCCAATCGCCAACGACTGTCCGAGCAGATGGCCCAACTGGGGGAGGTGCTGAAGCCGATCCGCCGCGACTGGCAGGGGTACCGTGAAGCCCTGGAACCTGCTGACCGAGCGGAGGCGGAACGCCTGCTGGGGGAAACCGAGGGGCGGCTGAAGAGGATGATTGAGGGCGATGAGCACGATGCCAGGGTTCTGTCGGTCAGGAAGCAGGCGGTCGCGCGGACTTTGCGTGCGACCCATGCGAGCAGTCAGGCTGTCTCGGCCTATCGAACACCCACCAACCGTTCAGGCCGTCTGGATTGTGTCGATGAGGCTTCATCATGACGACGATGGCACCAGCGGCTGTGGATGAACCGGATCTCGTTACCATCATCCGGGCCTACAACGACGTAACCGAGCGACTCAAGCGTTCCCACGAATCGCTTGCTCGGGAGGTTTGTCGCCTGAGCGAAGAGCTCCGCGAGAAGAACAAGGAGTTGCAGCGGCGCGAGCGGTTGGCGGCTTTGGGTGAAATGGCAGCCGGGGTGGCCCACGAGATCCGAAATCCCCTCGGGGGCATCGGTCTTTACGCATCCCTGCTCGAGCGAGACCTCGGTGACAGACCGCGCGAGCAGGATCTGGTCCGCAAGATGACTGCCGGTTTGAGGAATCTGGAAAGCATCGTGAGCGACATTTTGACGTTCGCATGCGACACCGAGGCTGATCGACAGCCAGTATCGTTGGGAAAGATCCTCGAGTCCGTGCTTGTTCAGACCGCTCCACAGGCAGATGCCTTGAGCGTGACAGTAAACGTTGATCCACAGCTTGGGTCAGTGAATCTCTGTGCAGATGCCAACCAAATCGAGCGGGCGCTGATCAACCTCGTGCTCAACGCTGTCGAGGCGGCCGGTGCAGGAGCGAATGCGCCGAACGGATGGGTTCGCATCCGTCGTGGAGACGACGATCGCAACAACCACCTGTGTCGACTTGTCGTTGAGGACAATGGTCAGGGCATTGCACGTCAGATGCTCAACCGGGTGTTCGATCCCTTCTTTACGA
>CAYOQG010000110.1:0-16293 GCA_964405925.1 uncultured Phycisphaeraceae bacterium
AGCAAGACTACGTCAGCCCGTCGGATGGAATGTGTGGCCCGCGAGTAGGCGTAGAACTCGACGTCGTCGGCAATCTTGCCTTTCTTGCGCACCCCGGCCGTGTCGATGGCCACGACGGCCCGGCCGTCCTTTTCGAATCTGACATCGATGCTGTCACGGGTCGTTCCGGGAATCTCGCTGACGATAACTCGCTCCTCACCGACCAGGGCGTTGATGAAGCTGCTCTTTCCCGCGTTGCGTTTGCCGACGATGGCAAGTCTCATGACCGGTTCAGCCGGCACCTCATCGGTGATCCCCTCGATCAAATGGCGCAAAAGCTGTTCGAGGGCTGATCGGCCAAAGCCGGCGATCGCGCTGACCGCGGTTGGCTCGCCAAAGCCCAGCCGGGCAAACTCACCGAGGTTGGCTTCCAAGCGCGGGTCGTCAACCTTGTTGGCGATCAAGCAGACTCGATCAGCCCGGCCGTGGCGTCGCAAGAGGTCCGCCGTATCGCGGTCGAGGGGTGTCACACCTTCGCGAGCGTCCACAACGAAAAGGATCACGTGAGCCTGGTCGATGGCGTATTGGATCTGACGCTCAACATGCTCATCAAGATCGTCACGATCGACGACACCATATCCGCCGGTGTCGACCAACTCGAAGTATACGTCGTCGATGTCGCAAACGGTGGTGACTCGATCGCGGGTCACCCCGGCTGTCGGTTCCACAATAGCTGTCCGGCGCCGGGCAAGCAGGTTGAAGAGACTGCTCTTGCCGACGTTTGGGCGACCGACGATGGCTACGACGGGCAGGGCCATAATCCGTCAGGATACAACAGGTCTGTGGAAGGTCCATAGGGCATTGCGGTGTGGGGCGACATCCGCGGCTGGACACCCTAAAGCCGTGGATGGCGCACGAGGGGGCTGCGTCGTGATTTGCGAATGACGAATTGCGAATGGCTAAGCGTGGCCTCGCCTGTCTGATGCGATTCGCAATCCGTAACTCGTAATCTGCAATCCCGAGGTCAGGGTGGGCACGGCGTCGTCGGATAAGCTCGGGCGAGCTTGAGACCGTTCCGCTAGTCCGTACGGGCGACGACATCTCGCTCCGCAGTGATCAGCGCCTCAAGCAGGTCCTCGCGAGTTTCCACGCCGAGAAGGCGGCCAACGGTGGCTTCGTCGAGGATCCGCATCAGCCGAGCAAGTACGTGCAGGTGGTAGCGATCCGTGTGACAGCAGATCAGGAAGAAAAGGCGGGTCAACCCGCCGTCCGGTGCTCCAAAACCAATGCCATTTGGGCTTCGGGCGACGCAGATCAACTGCTCGGCCGAAACGTAAGGCATTGGCTGCCTGGGGTGCGGGACCGCCACACCATTGGGAAGGGCGGTCGAGCAGAGCGACTCGCGTTGCTCCAGGGCTGTGAGCAGACCCTCACCATCGTAGAGCAGACCGGTTTCATCCGCGAGCCTGACCAGCTCCTTGAGAACTGACGCCTTGGTCCGGGCAGAGAAAGAGACGTCCACACCATCAAGGCCAATCAAAGGCGTGACGGTCAGCTTGGCGTCGTTGACGGTGGCTGCGTCTGCCCCGCCCATCGACCGCTCAACCGCCACGAGACGATCTTCAGCGAGCGTGGGCATCTCCTGCTGAAGCCATTCCGTGACTTGGGCCCGGTTGAACCGCCATTGCCCGGCGACCTTATGACCGGGAAGTCTGTCGCGGTCGGCCAGTCTGCGTACGTCGCGCACATCCATGCCCACGTGTTTAGCGAATTCCTCGAGGCTCATGCTCTGGTACGGCATTGGATGTATCCATCGCCTAGTGCGGCTTCAGTTGGAAGGATGAATTATGAAGGATGAAGGGTGATTTGTGAATAGCGAATTACGGACCACGAAGGTGCATCTGGGGCTCGTCCCCGCGGTGTGCAATTCGTAATTCGCAATTCGACAGCCCACCTTTCCCCTTGATGCTTCCACCTCATCCTTCATCCTTCCGCCTTTGTTCCCGCCAGGCCAGCCATAGGCGCCGCGAGGCTAAGAGCAGCGCCAGCCCGACCGCGACATAGACGAATCCGAGTACGGTCCGCGGTGTGGGCGACGCCCGCAGCGCTCGGCCGACGCCCATCATCAGTGCGACAAACGCCCAACTTCGGACGGATAGGAACCCCCCAATGCACCGGCCATCACCGCGAGTGCGGATGCGTTCGATCGTCCGGTTGGCTGTCCTTTCGAGCACGAACCGCGACTTGAGGATGCCCGCCGCAACGGCGGCTCCAAATAGCACCCGTACGACAACTCCCGAGTTGTGCCACAGCCATCGCGCCCCAAAGTACGCCAGCAATCCGCCAACGGTGGTCCACATCAGCGCGGCCAGCAGAAGGTGCCACCGCGCCGGCGCGGCTGGTTTATGTGTGCTCAGCCAATCCCGCATCGACGCAGTCTATCCGGCGAGTTCCCCGCCAACCAGTCCCGACCTGCGCGGTCCGCCCGCCGCCCCGCCACTACATGACCGTGCGCAATCGTGCGACTGCCCTGGAGCTGAACCCGGCCCGGGCTTTTGGCGTTGCTGTGACACACCTTTCGAGTGATGCCCCGTAGGGGCGGCTGAGAATAGCCCAGTGATTCATCGCTGGGTTGACTCAGCCGGACAAGATCTAAGTGCCGGAGGGACGACTGAACTGAGTAAGGGCTTTTATTTGCCCCTACGGGACTGTTGCACGTGCACCCGCCGCATCGCGATGGGCGTGAGGCACTCCCTCGACCTCGACCGGATCATCCTCGATCTGGACTTCATCGGTGAGACCTACCCCCCTTCCGCGGTGCAGGAAGAGTCGCCGTACCAACGTCAACGTTTAGGCTCTTAAGAAAGCGCCTCCGCGCGCCTCTCGGACTACGGTGCAACGGAAACCGTAGCGTGCGGCCCTCGCCGCACCAGCCATTGCTCGCACGAGTTGGTGCGTCGCTGACGCACTCTACCATCTGACACGCTTTCACGACTCATCCGACAGTGGTGCACCGTTCCGCATGCACTGTCACTTCTGGGCTTTCTGTATCCCAGCGGTGCCGATTTCGGAGACAACCTGCTTAATCAACTGCCACGACTCGCGATGATACGGTCCTGGAATTTCAAGTGCGTCGCCATCTTGGAATCGTGCCCGCGTTCCGGACTTCTCTACATATGCTGCATTGGCGATCCCGTTGTTGTGTACCAGTGCGTCGCGCGAAGCTTTGATCTCTGCAAGCTGCAGAATCTGATCCTCTTTTGGGCAATGCAGGCCCACCCTCTTACGAAGATACGCGAACCAATCACTCGGCTTCTTGAAGGCAAGAAAGAGAACCTCCCGTTGTACGATAGCGGCGACAATCTCTGCCTTGTCCCCAGCGTCCAGGACCGTTCCGAGGTCCAGTTGCTTGTTCTCGAGACTTCTCGGGTATGCCGTAAGCCAAGCGCCAATGAAACCGAACAAGAAGTCCTCGAATAAAGACACGAAATGCTGAAAAGTGGCTGACGCCAGACGAACAGTGATATACTCGTGCGCCAAACGTGACAGTTCCGATATACTAATCCTGCTCTCTGTGACCTGGTTCCGAATCGTGTCCTCGGAAATATCGGAACCCTCGCGGACCATTTGTTGAAGCAGCCGCCAAAGATAAGCCGTGTGAGCGTAGTAGTCGTGACTTGCGTCAAGCGATGCAAGGGTCTTATCGCGCAGTTGAGTCAACTCGTCGATCAGTGCCATAAACTGGTCGCCGCCCAGGATCAGGGTTCTTGGTCTAACAGGTCCTGAACGTGGCTGGAATCGCACCCTTGGCTTAGGTTGACAACAGTGACCTCCGGTTTTCCATTGAGCGAGATCGCTGCTTCGTCTACCCAATACGGAATGGCATTGGCATCGAGTATTGCGCGCACCTTGGCGAGCTGCTCTACGAGGACCATGATATACGGTCCAGCCGTACCATCGGTGGAGACGGTGATCTTCTTTTTTGTGCCGGTGTCGATCATGTTTGGCTCCAAGAGCCCGTTGGTTAAGGGCGACCAAGGCGAGCGTCGGCCAACCAACACCCAGGTTGATTATCAGGTCTGTGCAAGACGATGTCAACCCAGCGAACTCACCGCGCCATCGCTCCGTCGTTCGCCGAGCGTCGCCACGGGCAGGTGGCAACCCCCCTCACTCCCCCTTTAGCAAGGGGGGAAGCTGAAGATGGACCTACGCCGCTCGGCGTCCACGGGGCCGGCGGACCCAGGTGACACGCCGGACCGATGCGAGACGCACGGGGCCGCCTGCGGCGGACCCGTGCCACCCATCACGCTGAGCGGGGCCGTGCCACCCGCCTTGGCTGCCGATCTGCTGGATTTCCGGTAACCTTCCCCGCATGAAAACCATCATCGAACCATTTCGGATCAAGGTCGTTGAACCGATCCGCATGACAACGTGGGAGCACCGCGAGACGGTGCTCCGCGACGCGAGGTTCAACGTGTTTCTCATCAAGGCCGAGGATGTACTGATCGATTTGCTGACCGACAGCGGCACCGGAGCGATGAGCAGCGAGCAGTGGGCTGGCATGATGCGCGGTGATGAATCGTACGCCGGAGCTGCCAGCTTCCATCGCTTCTATGAGCGTGTCAGAAGTATGACAGGATTCGAGCACGTTCTCCCCACGCATCAAGGGCGAGCCAGCGAACGCATTCTATTCGAAGTGATGGCTGGTCCCGGCATGGTCGTCCCCAACAACAACCACTTCGACACCACCCGTGCCAACGTGGAGCACTCCGGTGCGAAAGCGGTCGATCTGGTGATCGATGAGGGGCGAATCGCCAGGTCGAAGCACCCCTTCAAAGGCAACATGGACGTGCGGCGACTCGAACGCCTGTTCGCCGACGTCGGCGCGAATCGTATTCCATTGGTCATGCTGACGGTGACAAACAACAGCGGCGGTGGTCAGCCGGTCAGTCTCGGGAACATCCGAGCCGTACGCGAGGTCTGCAACAAGCACAGGACACCCCTCTTCCTTGACGCCTGTCGCTTCGCAGAAAATGCCTACTTTATCAAAAAACGTGAACCTGGGTATGCTGATCGTCCCATGGCAGAGATCGTTCTGGAGACGTTTGACCTGGCCGACGGGGCCACGATCAGCGCCAAGAAAGATGGCCTAGTCAATATCGGCGGGCTGCTATTGTTCCGTGATCCGGAGCTCGCCCGCCGTGCCCGCAACACGTTGATCCTGACCGAGGGTTTCCCGACGTACGGCGGGCTTGCCGGTCGAGACTTGGAAGCCATTGCCCAAGGCTTTGTCGAGGTCGTCCAGGAAGACTATTTGCACTACCGGCTGCGGAGCGTGGAGTACCTCGGCGAGAAGCTCGTCGCCGGCGGAGTCGAGATCGTGGAACCACCCGGCGGGCACGCGATTTACATCGATGCATCGGCGTTTTGTCCGCACATTCCTCCGGCGCACTTCCCTGGGCAAGCCGTAGTCTGTGCCCTGTATCGCCATGCCGGAATACGAGCGGTCGAGATTGGAAGCCTGATGTTCGGGGCCGAGGGGCGGGCCCCGGAGATGGAACTAGTTCGCCTGGCGATCCCGCGAAGGGTTTACACGCAGAGCCACATCGACTATGTGGTGGAAGCGGTGTTAGAGGTTCATGCCGAGCGCGAGAGGCTGAAACCGCTGGAGATTTTGGAGGCGCCGCCGCAACTCCGTCATTTCACGGCACGCCTCAAAGAGCTTGAGACGTGAGAGCGGCCGAGGGTGGGTGCCAAGCCATGTCAGACATATGTAAGATTGAATCACCTGTGCATCAGCGACAGTTGCTCGCGTTTGCCCGCGAGGCGGCAAAGCGGAAGTTGGGTGTTGCGGGCAAGGTGCCGGCCCAAAAGCCCGAGGTGCCGGGCCGCTTTGGCGGGGCGTTCGTGACGTTCTGGAGAGGCAAAACGCTTCGGGGGTGCGTCGGCACGTTCACCGCAACGACTGACATCGCATCGACCGTAGCGGAAATGACCCGGGCCTCGCTCAGCGACAGTCGTTTCGCCGCCAACCCGGTAACGGTGGAGGAGCTGGAGCATCTCGAGATCGAGATCTCGATTCTCTCGGACCCCAAGCAGACAGACGATCCCGGAGCACTTGTACCTGGAACTCACGGTGTGATCATCCGACGGGGCATGCACTCGGGGTGCTTCCTTCCAAAGGTGGCTTCAGAGCGAGGCTGGTCGGCCGACACCTTCCTGTCCAACTGTTGCACGATGAAAGCCGGGCTTCCGGCAGAGGCCTGGCGTGAGCCGGACACGGATGTACTTCTTTTTACCGCCCAGGTCTTTTCTGAGTTTCAATCGTCCGGGTAGTGAGCACCTTGTGAGTCATGGTGATCGGCCGGTGTTAGCAGTATGGGCGAGAGTCGCATCCAAGCGATCGATGACGTGCACCTGGAGGCCCCACCTGGGATTGAAGAGTCATTGAGGTGGTTCTACGGAACCGTGGCAGGGCTGGAAGAACTCGATTGTGATCCAGGCGATGGGTCCAGTCTGTGTTTCAAGTCGGAACGGATTGGCTTGCGGATCCGGTTGGTCGACAGCCCCCAGATAAGTTCGACGCCGCTTAGATTGACAATCAATGTAGTCTCGATTGATAACGTGGCCGAGCGCTTGGATGGACGCAGATGGCAGTATGCGCTCCTGCGCGGCATCATGTTCACGGATCGCCGGATCGAGACGCTTGACCCGGCGGGCAACCGTGTGGCGTTGAAGCGACATTGGCCCACGGGCCCCATGTAGGCATCGTCGTGGGGAAGACGGATTACAAAAAAAAATCCACTTTGGTGGGTGACAAAGGGACAGGCTCAGCGTATAGTACTCGTAATCTTCAGGATTCAGCGCCCCGTTGCGGTTTGCCCCCCGTCGTGTAGACTCCGAAGGTCGTCTCGGTGACGGGTCTAATCGGCATCGGGGCGAGGCAACGCCTGGGCGCTTAAGTCACAGACGTGGCTTTCGGGTTTTTCTGCTGGAAGAAGTCCCCCGAAAGGTACTGTCTCTTTGCCGTTTCGGCACCGGCTCACCGGAGCCCTCCTGGCAGCGATCGGCTTTGCGGCTGAGGCACGAGCCGGGATGATGACTCAGGACCTGACCCAGCGGAGCCGAGCCCGCCCGAAACGGACGAAGCCAGTATTCGGGCTTGCCGGTGGGATCGGTGCGGGAAAGACCTGTGTCGCTCGGATCCTCGAATCGCTGGGCGCCGCTGTGATCGACTCGGATCGGCTAGCCCATAAGGAGCTCGATGATCCGGGGGTCATCGCTACCTTGAGACAATGGTGGGGTGCCTCTATCCTTCTGGCGAGTGGGGGCATCGATCGAAGCGCGGTCGGGGGTATCGTCTTCGAGAATGCCGTCGAGTTGGCGCGGTTGGAGAGGCTGCTCTATCCGCGCATCGAGCGCCGTCGGCAGGAGCTTATGGCGGTCTACGAAGGCGACGAGAGGGTAAAAGCGATTGTGGTTGACGCTCCGAAGCTCTATGAGGCGGGCGTTGACAAGGTTTGTGATGTGGTTGTATTTGTGGATGCGGATCAGCCGGCACGTATCTCGCGTGTGGCTGTCTCGCGTGGTTGGACAAAGGAGGAACTGGCTCGCCGAGAAAACCTCCAGAATCCGCTGGATGCGAAGAAGGCAAATGCCGATTATGTAGTGACAAACAACTCCAGCATCGAGGAGTTGCGTATCCAGGTTGAGCGAGTGTTTTCTTCGGTACTGGCCTCGCGTGCGTAGGCGCGTCCGGGGCGATTCCCCGAGGGAATATCGTTTCCGTAGAGCTTTAAGCTTCAGTCCTTAGTTAGCCGAGCGTTTGGAGCTTGGCCCATTTCCTTTTTGGGAGGATAAATCCATGGCGAAAGCCACCGCCGGTAAGGCGCGTAGTACTAGGAAAAAGACCTCGACAGCAGCAGAGACTTCAAAGGTTGAGGAAACCGCTTCAGACACACCTATCGCGGAAACGGAACCACAGGAGGAACCCTTTGCCGCAGGTATGGAGACAGAGATGGTTGAGGACTTCGAGTCCGGGCCTATCGATGCAGAGACCCACGCCAAGTACGAAGAGATCAAGAAGGGTGACATCCACATCACCGAGCTTCAACGGATGACCGTGCAGGAGCTTCACGAGGTCGCCAAGAAGGAGGGCCTGGAGGACTACACGGGACTCAAGAAGCAGGATCTGATCTTCAAGATCCTCAAAGACCGCATCAATCGCAACGGTTTGATGTACGGCGAGGGCGTCCTTGAGATCCTTCCCGACGGCTTTGGGTTCTTGCGAAGCCCGGAGTACAACTACCTGCCGTGCCCCGATGATATTTACATCAGTCCGTCGCAGATCCGCCGTTTTGGATTGCGTAACGGGCACATCGTGGCCGGGCAGATCAGACCGCCCAAGGAGTCGGAGCGGTACTTTGCACTGCTTCGGGTGGAGGCGATCAACTTCGAGGATCCCAACGACGTTACCGAGAAGACCAACTTCGAAGACCTCACCGCGATGCATCCCGATGGGCGCCTCTTTCTCGAGACCGCACCGGACGAGCTCAACATGCGCATTGTGGATCTGGTTACCCCGATTGGGGCAGGACAGCGAATGCTGATCGTCGCACCGCCGCGGACCGGCAAGACCGTCCTGCTTCAGAAGATGGCTAACGCGATCTCGAAGAACCATCCTGACGTGTACGTCATCATTCTGCTGATCGACGAGCGGCCGGAGGAGGTCACCGAGATGCAGCGGAACACCACCGCCGAGGTCGTCAGCTCGACCTTCGATGAGCCGGCTTCCCGACACGTGCAGGTCGCGGACATGGTGCTCGAAAAGGCCAAGCGTCTCGTCGAATACAAGCGGGACGTCGTGATTCTTCTGGATTCGATCACCCGGTTGGCCCGAGCCCATAACACGGAGATGCCCCATTCCGGCAGGATTCTTTCCGGTGGTATTGATGCCAACGCCCTGCAGCAGCCCAAGCGGTTCTTCGGAGCGGCCCGAAACGTCGAAGAGGGCGGCTCGTTGACCATCATCGGGACAGCCCTGGTCGATACCGGCTCCAAGATGGACGAGGTGATCTTTGAGGAGTTCAAAGGCACGGGCAACAGCGAGTTGCACTTGGACCGTCGCTTGGTTGATCGGCGGGTATGGCCAGCCATCGACGTGGCAGCCTCTGGCACGCGTAAGGAGGAGCTGCTGCTCGATCCCAAGGAGCTCGAGCTGATCTACCGCCTCCGCCGCGTTCTTTCGGACATGAACGTGGTCGAAGCCATCGAGCTGCTCAGGGCCCAGTTGCAGAAGGTCCGCACGAACGCCGAGTTCCTCATGACCATGAACCTCTCCTAAACCATCCGCCTCCGGCGGATAGACAAGGGAGCGGAACATAAACCGAGCCGCGACCGCCAGGAAGCGGAAGACAAGCCGAGTTCACAGCGCAAGCAACGGGCGGTCCCGAGCCGCGAGCGTCAGCGACTGGACATTCGACATCGCCGCTGCCGCATTTTTGTGTACCATCGTTCAGCATCCGGGCCGGTGCTGGGCATTTTGACACGCACGAAGGAAGCACGACGAATGAACATCAGCATCAAGTATTGTGGGGAGTGAAACTACCGTCCCAAAGCCGCCAGTCTGGCGGCAGACCTCAAGCGTGAATTCTACGTCGAAGCCGAGCTGATCGAAGGGGCGGGCGGTGTCTTCGACGTGAAAGTCAACGGCACCCAGGTCTGGAGCAAACACCAAGCAGGCCGCTTCCCCACCCCCGACGAGGTGATCAAGAAGATCACCGCTCTGGCCAACAAGCCCTGACACCCGGGAATTCGCCGATCATTATCAGGCTAGGAACCGCCTACCGATGCCGCCTTCGGAAGGCGGCGCCGGTAGGTTGAGGACATGGTGCCGGATGAGTGCGGGGGCACCTATTGGGAATCGCTACGTTACGCGACGCCCACTCCCCCTCGATTGTGAATCTGCCGCGCCGGGCGTGGCTATGTACGGTGGTTTGAAGCGTTCTGGGTAGGCGGTGACACACGAAGGTCCTCAAGTACTACAGCACGCCGGCGGGTGCATCAGTAGGATTCGGACTCAGGCCCAGCATGGTTGGCGCGAGGCGGATGGCGATGTGGGCGATCAGGCAGGTGTAGATTCCGGCGGCAACGTCATCACCGACGACGCCCCACCCGCCGGGCCATTTCTTTTCGATCCAGCGAGCGGGGGGGATCTTGACGATGTCAATCGCCCGTTCGACAAAGAAGATCAACGTCGCCAACTCCCACGTGAACGGCAGGAACGCTACGGCAAATAAAAAGCCAACCAGCTCATCCCAGACAAGACGCCGGCTATCCTTCTGGCCGAGAATGCGATCGCCCACGTCGTGCAGCGACACGGACACCGCAGTAAAGGCCAGCATCGTTGAGATGTAAATGACCGGGTGCCAGTCGTGCATCATCCAGAACAAAGGGATGCCGACCACTGCCACGGTCACTGTGCCGGAGGCGGGCAGATATCCCAGTGGGCCGATGGCTCCGATCAAGATCAGGACGCGCTCCCAAGCTGTCAACTTCTGATTCACTGCCGCGATCGTCGCACACGCGTGGGTGGATGGCAAATGGTGAATGGCGAATGCGGAACGCTGGAGCCTGACAGCCGTCCGCTGGTACGCAGCCGGCGACAACTGATCGTCGCCGACCACTCGGATGTAACTACCGTGTAACGCCTTCCCGTAACGCCATAGTAACAAAGCACTTACGTGCTTGTCGGCTGTGCAAGAAACAGGCTATAAAAACCGATTGTCGAGGAGTGGAGGTCCGGGCCTACGCACGGGACCGGACCGGATGGGCCAGATGCTAACGCCGAACGATGCGTTTTCGCTTTGGGGGGACACGGGGAGTCCCGGCATCTGTGTCAACAGGGTTGCGTGTTTTGAGTCGCCGATTCGGCAAGCGAACGGCATTCTTAGACTGTGATAGAGAGGAACAACGAATCATGTTTGATGGTCAAATGAATCGCGTCATTGGCGGGTCACCCTCCGATGTTGGCAGACCGCCCCGAGTGCGCACGTCGCGCCTCGCAGGTGGGATCTGCATGATGTTGGTGATGACCCTGGTGTTGAATTGGTCGACGGCTGCCTTTGCCGTCAAGCCACCGCCTGAGCGGATGAAGGCCATTCCCAAGGAGAAGACCAGGGCTCAGCGCGTCGGCGCGCCGAAGACTGTAACGCGGGCGCATCGTGATGAAGTCCCGCGTGCGATGGCCAAGGAAGAGCCGGTCAAAATTCCGGGTCCCGGTGAGCCCCGGCCGGTGATTGAGTGCAAGGACACCGTGAAGGACTTTGGCACGGTGTGGGTCGGCCCCGTGCTCGAGCACACCTTTACGATTGAGAATAAGGGCGAGGCACCGCTGAGGATCACCAAGGTTCGGCCCAGTTGCGGCTGCACGATCGCTGGCCCGTATCCCAAAGTGATCGAGCCTGGACAGTCCGGCAGTTTTCCCTTCTCCGTACATAGCAACAAGCTCCGCGGTAGGTTTGAGAAGGGGATCACGATCAACTCGAACGACCCGGCAAACCCTGATTTCCGTTTGCGCCTGCGAGGCGAGGTGAAGCGCTACATCGAGCTCACACCAAGCGCGATCAATTTTGGGAAGCTCTACGGCGACCAACCGATGGAGAAGGTGATCAAGATTGCGAACAACACCGACGAGCCCATCCAAGTTGAACTGGGCACCCAACTGAAAACCGAGAACTTCAAAGCGGAAGTTGTCGCCACTGAGCCGGGCAAAGCGTACGAATTACACGTTCGTGCAGAACCACCGTACAAGCCCGGTACGATACGAGAGATACTGCTGCTCAAGTCCAACAATGAGAATCAAAGACGGATCAGCGTCGATGTGCGGGCGAACGTTCCGAGACGGCTTGATGTGAGCCCCGGCGTGTTGACGGTCCGGCCGTTGCGTCCCACGAAAGGGCAGGAGGCGGATGCGACGCTGACGCGCGTCGTCAAGCTCGACAACTATGGCTCTAAGCCGGTGAAGCTGCTGGAGGCTACGGTCAACGATCCCAATGTGAAGGTCGACATCCAGGAGCAGAGGCCGGGCAAGCGATTTGCTGTCCAAGTCGAATTCCCGAAGGGCTACAATCCTCCCGCGATGGGCCGTACGTTGACACTCAAGACAAACGATCTGGAGACCCCGGTTATCGAAGTGCCTATCCGTGGCATACCAAAAGCGCCGGACTCAAAGCCACGGGAGCGAACCAAGCGACCGGCGGAGGCGATGATCGGCAAGGCAGCCCCCGTCTTTGCGGGTACGACCATCGACGGCAAGGCGTTTACCAGCAAGGGTCTTGAAGGCGAAGTGACCGTCATGGACTTCTTCGCCGTCAATTGTGGGTACTGCGCGAAGCAGATCCCCCGGTTGGAGGAAATCCGCAAGGTGTACGCCGACAAGGGCGTCCGGTTTGTGGCGGTCAGCCAGACCATGCGGAACAAGAAGGCCACGCAGGAGGAAGTCGTCGACAAGCTGAAGGAACTCGGGTTCCGCGGCGAGACCGTGTGCGACCCCGACAACAAAATCGGTCCGAGATTTCAGGCCACAAGCTATCCGACGATGGTTGTCGTCGGCAAAACCGGAAAAGTCGACGCGGTCAACATCGGCAATCTTGCCGATTTAGAGACGCGTTTGAAGGGGCAGTTGGATTCCCTTTTGGCCGGCAAACCTGTTCCGACGGTGGATACTGTCACCCGGAAGACACCCGAAAAGAAACCCGAGCCAACTCCACCAGCTCGCAAGAGCCCCAATGACCTCGTCGGGAAACCGGCGCCGGCGTTCTCGTTCAAGACACTGGACGGCAAGGAGTATAACAACGCCGAAGTGGCCAAGGCACCCGCGACCGTGCTGAACCTCGTGGCTGCCAACTGTGGCTATTGCAAGAAGCAGATTCCGCGCATCGAAAAGCTCCGTGAAAACTACGCCGCAAAGGGCGTTCGATTCGTCAACGTCGTCCAGACAATGCGCCAGAAGTTCGAGACTGATGACGTCGTTAAAACCATGAAGGATATCGGCTCCAATTTGGACCTTGCTCATGATCCGGAGAACAAGGTCGGTGGGCTTTTTAACGCACGCGGATTCCCGAGCATGGTGGTCCTGGGCAAGAGCGGGAAGGTCGAGGCGGCAAACATCGGGAACCTCGGCGATCTAGAGACGCGGCTCAGCGGACAGCTCGACGCCCTCATCGCGGGCAAGCCGGTGCCCCAGTTCGCCGATGCTAAACCACCGGCAAAGCGTGAATCCGCCGACGCCTTGGTTGGCAAACCTGCTCCTGCTTTTGCCATCAAGACCCTGGATGGTAAGGACGTCTCGAACGCCGATTTCACCAAGAGCCCGGCTACCATCCTGAACTTCGTGGCTTCCAACTGTGGCCACTGCAAAAAGCAAATCCCGCGAGTCGAGCAAATCCGCCAAAAATATGCCGAGAAGGGGGTTCGCTTTGTCAACGTTGTCCAGACCATGGGGAAGAAGTTCGAGACCGACGAGGTAGTCAAGATCATGCAGGGTGTCGGATCCAACCTCGAGCTGGCCCATGATCCGGACAACAAGGTCGGCACACTGTTCAAGGCCAGAGGCTTCCCGACGATGGTCGTTGTGGGGAAAGACGGCAAGGTGGCAGCCACCAACATTGGCAACATGCCAGATCTTGATACCCGACTGCCGGCGCAGCTCGATGCGTTGATCGAAGGCAAACCGATCCCGCAATCCGCAGCGACCAAGCCCAGGCAGTCGCAACAGGCAAAGCGCCCGGCAATGGATCTGGTCGGCAAACCTGCCCCGCGGTTCGCCCTCAAGACGCTCGACGGCAAGAGTCTCTCGAATGACGACTTCAAGAACCACGCGGCCACGGTGCTCAACTTTGTGGCCCCCAACTGCGGGTACTGTAAGCGGCAGCTTCCCAACGTTGAAGCGGTTCGCAAGGATTACCAAGCCAAGGGCGTGCGTTTCGTGAACGTCGTCCAGAAGATGCGGAAGGACTTTACGGTCGATGAGATCAAAGATGTGTTCAGCAAAGTCGGCTCGAACCTCGAGATGGTCACCGACGACTTCGCCGAGGGCAAGGTCGGTCGAGAGCAGTTCAAGGCGATCAGCTTCCCGACGATGGTCGTCGTGGACAAGACCGGTAAGGTGGCTCACGTGAACATCGGTGCCCAACAGGACCTGGAGAAGACGCTCACGGGCCAGCTTGACGCGCTGATCGCGGGCAAGCCGACGGCTACGCCGTAGAAGATTGGACACCGGTCGCGGCCAACGGAAGTGCCGTAAAAAGACCTTAACGGTCCCCACGCGGCACCGCAAGACTAGCGATGCAATCGGGCGTTCACAAGGACCCCGCCCAGTGGAGGACTTCCGCTGGACGGGGTATTCCTTTCTCAAAGGAGCCGTTCTGCCAAGGGTGTGACCCGCGGTCCTTGATCCACGTCGCCAAGGATTCGGTTGACAAGAAGGCTCGTGCAGCGGTGGTCACCTACGGACACGGGTCGCGTGCGAGGGCGACACACTCCGGGTCCCACCCCGCTTGGCAGCAGAAGCGATCGCGTGGGCAGACCTTCGGGCAGCATGCTTCGCCGTCGCTATCCGGCGTTGCGTTGTAAACGAAGCACCCCGTCTGGGAGACTATCGTCCCCGTGGTGATTCGAGGATCCGTTGGAGGTTGGCAAAGTCCGCTAAATCGAGGTCCCCGTCGCCGTCGTCGTCAAACACCAACCAGGTACCAACACCAGCAGCGTCAGCAGCCTGGCAGGATTGCACACTCGGGACATCCTCCTCGGTCCAGGACGAGCAGAAGAAGTCCGAGGGACCGATCGTGGTGGTGGATTCGGGCCGACAAAGGCGATACGGGAAATCGCCGACTTGGACGGCGTCGGAGAATCCCAGCGTGCACGCTGCTTGCGAGTCGCACTCCGGAGGCATGTTTATAACGCCGGGACCCGACAGACATAATCCCAGGCTGAGCAGACTTGCCTCGGGAGAGCAGCACTCTACCCGGACAAGCATTGCATCGCTCTGCGTCGGGTTGGGGAGTTCGTGGAACAACTCCTGAAACGCGGCTACGTCCACGAGATCCAGGTCCCCATCGCGGTCGGCGTCGTAGGTGGTGAACAGATTGAGCTCCATAAGGGGGGACGCGATGCACTCATCCACAACCGGCGCCTGGTCAAGAACCCATGAAGAACACATAGCTCTCGGGCCGTCGGGAAGCTGGGGTTCGCCACCGGTACACAACAAGGCCATGAGTCCGGTGTTTGCACCGAACGCCAGCATGCAGTTACCAGGAGGTCGGCAGGTTTCGGGCAGTTGTGTCCCGTCGGGTCCGGAAGTGCAGTAGCCGATTTTGAGTAGATCATCTTCGTTGTAACAGCATTCTACGGACACAAGCTGTGCGAAACAGTTCACTCCCAAAAGCGAACAGATGATTGTCATATGAAGTAGATGGGTCTCATGCTGCCAGTCCCCTTTTCAGTTCATGCAGTTTTGACAAGCCTGTTCTCACCAGTGCAGATAGTCCTGTCCTCTCCTCACGGGTAGATCAAAGAATCAGTCGCCGAATAATTCCCAGCCCCGCTGCCAAAGGCTTCCTGTCCCGGGTACGGCGGCACGGGGTATAGTTGCGGAATCTCTCCATAAATACGCCCACATTCACCGTCCCATTCGTCGAGCATCAGGGTGTAGATGTTGTCGTTGTCGACGCCGACAACGGGGGTTCTGTGAAAGCGCACGCTACCGTCCGCGTAGAGGCAGTTCTGTCCCTCACCGTCACGTGGGCCGCCGTGGTTGGGCGAATTGAACCTGCGCCACGCGCCGGGGGGCGACCCGATCTGCAGGGGCAAAAGGCCCACCTCCCAACTCACGTAGCTCAGCGCCGTGTAGAACGGTCCTTTGTCGGCGGCGTGAAGCCGACCAATGTCGGCGCCCTCCCGCGGCCGGGTCTCTCGTGGACCGAAGGGGACCTGATATCCATAGCTGATGTTATAAAAGCTCTCGAAATCGTAATACAGGTCGATGTCCTCGGTCTCATCCACCGTATCCGCACTGCTCGGGCAGATGTAGGTTTTGCGGCTGACATCGCCCGATCATATTAGCATCCAGAAGGCTCGTGTCGTAGAGACGGAAACGCTTCCGGCGTATGGCTGGTGCCGGGTTTCAGAAGTACTCTCGTACTCGCGATCGAAGCCGATCTCGCAGGGGTCGCTGGGTGGGTCGTTGACCGACGCCGTATCATTTACATAGTCAATGCCATCGACTGTAGCGTTTCATAGCAAGTGAGACACTCG
>CAYOQG010000111.1:0-16199 GCA_964405925.1 uncultured Phycisphaeraceae bacterium
TCACGTACGGATCTGTGCGGGGGGTGGCCCGAAAGGGCCATTCCTACCGCGACAGCATGAAGCATGAAGGCGGAGAGAGAATGGCGGATAGCGAATGGGGAGCAGGGAGCAGGGAACGGGGAACTGTGAATGCGGAAAGGTGAAGGCTGAATGCTGAATTCCGTACCACGACCGGTTGGGTGGCCCAAGTCTTCAGACTTGGGATGTGGATTCGACCGGTATGCGACATCGGGGAATCCCCCTAACCTCGCACCCAGAAGCAATCGTGCCACGACCGGCCGGGTGGAGCATCAAGGCGGAGAGAGAATGGCGAATGTCGAATAGCGAATAGCGAAAGAGGAGAGCGGAGGGATGAAGGACGGGACACCCACGAATGCTTCCTGCCTCCCTTTCATCCTTCCTTTCTGATGGACGGTCGGTCGCCGAACTCGGCGCCGATGTCGTAGATCATCCCTTGGACGTGAGAGCAGCGTCGAACGACAGCCTGTTTGTCGATGGTCGTAGCGTTCGGGCCGATGGGAAGGTGCAAGGTCAGGGCGGCACCGCGGGCCATCGCCACCCGACTCAAGAAGCCGACGCCGTGTTGTGATACATTCCGCATGCGGACGCGGAACACGCCTACGGGCTCGTTGTCTTGCCATACGGTAATGGGAAGTAAGGCCCCGCGAAGCTCTCGCCGGGTCGACCGCCGCCTGTCTGTGCCTGCGACCGCCTCTTTCGCCTCGAGCTTATCGAGCAGGGCCGCGGCTGCGGCGTCCGTCAGCTTGATGTCCAGTTGTGTCAAACGGGGAATCGACACCGCAACCTATCCGTTACGACGGTCACGTCCGTATAGTGACAGTACAGGCGTCGCCCTACGCATAACCGTGCGACCCACATCCTCTATCGGGCGCACCGAAGGGAGAGTTTCGCGTGAGATGGCGACGGGTCGACGGTTGAAATCATGCCGATAAAGTGGATTGCGTTGGTCCGATAGCTGTCGTCAGGACGCCCACGCCTGGAGCCTGAAACGTTCATGTAGGACGTGGGTGTGGACGGTATGGGCTCGGCTGCGTCCACTTTCCGCTTTCGGGCTCACCCGGTCTGATGCAGAATCGATGGGGCAAAGCGGGCGACGTGGAAGGCGAGCATGAACACACCGCCTGAGATCCCCAGGGTGGTCAGGAAGGGGAAGAGCACCGGCCTTCGTTGCCGGTCGCCCTCGCTCACGGACGTCCGGTGTTCGGCTAGATGTTGGACTTCCCGGATCAGCCTCAAAAGGTGGGTGTAATCATTTTTCTCTTTGGGAAGCCTCAGGGGAAGCTTGAATGACAGGTTGCGGAACTCCCTTTCCGGCACCGACTGGCGTACGACGTCTTCGAACATCAGGAGTATGGCCGGCTCGCACTCGTCCTGGCCGTACCCGAGCTCGACGACCTTCGAAAGAGACTTCCTGAACTGCGCAACGCGCTCGACGTGATCCGGCTGGGCGTTCATCGCTGCTTCTCTCCCCAGTAGGTTATGGGTCTTTCCACCGACCTCGGACAACCAAATGGAGCGTACGATATCTGTATGCTGGGTCAGGGGATCATGCGGTCGTCTGACAGCGGCCGATAACCGTTCCGCCGCAAGCGGTTCAGCAGGCAACGCCGCGTTGGGCGCTGCCAGGTGGTGGCAGGGGCCCAGGTGCCACCCCTTTGGCGTGTCGCCACATCAACAGGGCTTCGATCACCATCCACACCTGGAGCACGAAAGTGGCCATCCCAAGGACGGCGAGCAGGTACCGCTTCGTCGGGTCATCGCTGTATAGCCATCCGGTCTTGCCGAAGATTTGCACGAGAAGAGCCCACGCGGGCACTACGATCATCAGGGCCATGGGACCAAGCAAAAACCAGACCGGCCGGTTTTGTCGCATCAGATAGAAACAGATAACCAGAAAGGCCAGGCCGGCGAGCAGTTGATTGGTGACACCGAAGACAGGCCAAAGGATCAGCCCGCCGCTACCGGGTCCTGTCGGGCCGGCGATCATAGCCATGGCCCCTCCTGTCCCGACGGCTATCGCCGTCGCGACGTAGCGATTGGTGAGCGGGGTCAGCCGCGCGGCGGAGGAAAGCTCGGTGATGACGTACCGCTGCAGACGCGTGGCTGTGTCGAGCGTCGTCGCCGCAAAGGAGGCAACCAGCACGGCCATGATCCCGATCCCCATGGTGACCGGAACGCCGATAAATGCCATAATATTGGCACCGCCCTCGACGAAACCACCGATCTTGTGGGGAAGCGTCATGCTCGCCCAGCTACCGCCTCCATAGTAGCGGTTCCACGCCGCCTCGCCCGTTAGAGGCACACCGGAGTCACTTAGGGCGGTGACGTATCGATGAAGCTGAGGATCGTAATCGTGCACCCCCTTCCCGAGTCCGGCGGTACACGCCAGAATTACGAGCACGGCCAAACCGCTCTCGAGAAGCATTGCCCCGTAACCGACCGCTCTGGCGTCGGTCTCGCACCGAACCTGCTTACTGCTCGTGCCGCTGGAAACCAGGCAGTGGAAACCGCTGACCGCACCACAGGCAATCGTGATGAACAAGAACGGGATGATCGGTGGTGCGTCGACGGGCGGACTGTGGTTGATCGCCGGGGCGACGAAGCTCAACTTGTCCCCTATGATGGGCGCGACGAGCAAGCCCACAAAGAGCATGGCCAGCGCCAAAATGAGCTCGAAGCTGTTGATAAAATCGCGCGGTTGCAGAAGCGTCCATACGGGCAAGACCGACGCGACGTAGCAGTAGACCAATAGCGCCAGGGTCCAAAACACGACCGCGTTGGCGAACGCGCTCTTGCCCGCAGCAACAGCCGCCGTCCCACTCGCTGCGGTTCCATAGGACGTCAGATCGATGGGGAGGTGATATGCACCGATGTATATCGTCAAATACATGAGCACAAGGGCGATCAGCGAAGGGACAAGCAACTGGCCTCGCCACTTGTAGACCCAAAAGCCGATTGCAACGGCGAGTGGGATTTGCGTCCATATCGGGAAAACACTGATCGGGTATTTGGCAAAGATCACGGCGATCACCAGGCCGAAGATCCCAATCACCAACACCAGCAGCATGAACAGAACGAGAAGACAGAGGACGCGCGTTCGCGGGTTGATCATTCGGCTCGCGGCTTCACCTATCGTCTGTCCCCGGCTTCGCAAACTGACGACGAGGGCCCCGAAGTCATGGACGGCGCCAATGAAAATGCTGCCCAACAGCACCCAAAGCAGCGCGGGCAGCCAGCCCCAGAAGACGGCGATGGCCGGTCCGACGATGGGTCCCGTTCCGGCGATGCTCGTGAAATGATGGCCGAACACCACCTCCCACCGGGTCGGAACGTAATCGCAGCCGTCATTGACCTCGACGCTCGGTGTCGTGGCGTTTGCGTCGAGCTGGAAGATCTTCCTGCCAAGCCACCGCCCGTACGTGTTGTAGGCAATGATGTATGCGACAAACGCACCCAACGCGATCAGCAACGTGGCCATACGTCAACCTCCACTACGCCCGTGGCGACTGCCATGTTATCGTACCTAAGACCCCATCTGCACCGCCCTTCCAGGCCGAAGAAGGGCCTGGCAGGCCATCAGCCGCTACTCAGGTTGGGTGTTAGCGCACGATTTGGATACATATCCGGTGATAGATGACTTCTCAGAATGGAGTTGTTGACATAATATACAGGTGCGCATATAATATGTAGTAAATTGATGAATATTCTCTTGACAAACTAGGCGCCGCGCGGTATAATAGGTTGATGTACTTGTTCGGTCTCCGGAGAGAGCTGTTCATGATACTGGATACGGGAAGGCTGAAGGATGCACTTGAGCGTCGCGGAATTACACAGGCTACGCTCTCCCAGGAAGCCGGCGTCTCGCGAGCCACTGTCGCGAAGCTCGTCAACGGGCGTGCGTCGAACGTACAGGATCGGACTGCGCAGCGACTTGCCCGGGCACTCCGAATGCCCGTTGAGGGACTCGACGCGGAAGGACCTACGCGTGCCTACACCGACGCGTTGTTAAGGCAACACGAGTTTCTGGACTTCACCGGTCTGGGGATTGTCCCGACCGGCCAACAGCTTTCGCTTGAGCGGGGATACATAGATCTCACCGTCCGCCCCCGAGTGACGCCTGCGCGGGACGCCGAAAGGTGCCCGGACTCGCCGGCCGAGGGCGTCCCGGCACGTGAGGAAGCGCTCTCCTTGGACCAGGCTCTTGTGCGCCACCGCCGGTTCTTCCTTGTGGGTGGGCCGGGCGCTGGGAAGACCACTGCGCTAAGGTACCTCGTCTGGTCTCGGCTTCAGCGACGGGCCACCACACAGCCTGAAGAGCGACAGGAGCCGGTTCCCGTTTTTGTGCGACTTTCCGAATGGGCTCAGCAGTTGGGCGACGATCCGTCCGTCGACCTGATCCACGCAGCCATCGTGCAAGCAGCAGTGCCGCAGCCAGACACCGCGGCAAGCTGGGTCAAAGAGGAAGCCGCTACGGGTAGAGTCCTCTTACTTCTGGATGGACTCGACGAGGTTGCAGATACCGAGCTGCGCGGACGCCTCATCGAGAAGATCCGCGAGTTTGTTCAAGACTATCGCGAAGCACGCGTGATCGTCACCTCTCGTCCGGTCGGGTTTGATGAGCCCAATCTTGGTGAGCAGTTCGATGTTCTGGAGTTACAGCCGCTGTCAACAGACTCGATCCGGGAGTTTTGCCGGACCTGGTGTGCGTTCCGTCACGAGCACAGTATTGAACGCAAGTGCGCCCCTTGCGACGAGCGGCTTGAACGGTTCCGCCATGCCATTGTGGATCATCCGCGCATCAGAGTCCTCGCCGGCAACCCGATGATGCTGACAATGCTCTGTCTCTTGCACGATGCAGGAGCAGCGCTGCCGCAGAAACGCTATCAGCTTTATGAGAGGCTGACGGAGGCCCTCCTGTTCTCGTGGGAACAGAAAAAGCGCACGGCGTTCGCCGGTGGACCTGGCCGCCGCTTGACCCTGGACGATCGTGAGGTCACGTGGTTCCTGGAGTCTGTTGCGCTGCACATGCAACGCAAGGATATGACGCTCGCCCCGCGCTGGTGGCTGTTGGAAAGGGCGGTTGCATTCCTCCGGGACGAACTCGGTCTGGGCAATGACGAGGCGCGAGCGTCTGCCGATGCGCTGTTGTGGAGTTTGCACGAGCGGTCGGGGGTATTGGCTGAGCGGGGACCGGAGCGCTTCGGGTTTACCCATCTCGCCTTTCAAGAGCACTTCGCCGCCCGGGCGATCTTATCCCATGATGATCCCATCGGTCTGCTGCAACCGTACCTTTACCACCCGCGTTGGCGGGAGGTGGTCCGGTTGGCGGCAGCACAACTCGATCGCCGTCGCGCCCCACAACTGCTGAGAATCATACTGGACGACCCTGATCCGACCGGACGGTTTCTCAAGCGCGGGCTCTTGCTGGCACTAGGATGCCTGGCCGATGGTGCGCCGGTGCATGAACGTTCGCTGCTCGATGAGATCCAGAGTGCGGTGATCGAACTAGGTGGGAGCAAGTGGTTCGGGCTCGCAGAGGACGCGACGCACCTACTTATGGAGTTGGGTGGGACAAGGCTTGAGGATTCCGCAAAGCGCTGCGCGAAGGCACTCATCGAGCGGCGCACCGAAACAAACGGAAAAGTCGCCAGCGCGCCTCTGCTCTTCATTGTGTTACCATGGCTGGAGGACCGAGATGAAGAGGATACCTCGGATGTTGAGACCGATGACAGGTTTGTAATCGCCTTGGACTCACCTGATGGGGAAGTTGTTCTGTGGATAGTCCCCAGCGGATTTGACCACAACTGGGCGCAAAGGGTCCTACAACAATTGGAAAGTGACCCTTCGATGCATGTGCGGGGGCAGTGTGCGAAGGAGCTAGGCCGCTTCGTTGCTTCGAAAAGTCTCGCGCGTACCGGGCTGGTGAACGCATTATGTGCAGAAAGAACCCCCTCCGTGCGAGAGTCTATTGTCCGTGCTCTGGGGGATGCTGCGGGCAACGTGGAAGTACAGCCCAAGCTGTTGGGTTTACTTGTTGACGCAAACGAAGATCCGGAAGTGCGCGGTGCTTGCGCTGACGCACTTGGGTTGCCTGCGGAACACAACTCGGAAGTGCGTCAGCGTTTGAGCGAGAGCCTGGCTCGCGACTTGCCGACCCCCATTCGGGTGGGTGCGGTACGCGGGCTGACGCGATGCGTGGCAGATCATGAGGACATCAGGGGCAAGCTCTGGGCGCTGCTGAACAGCGACGAGGAGGACGAGAGTGTTCGGATCGCCGCCATATGGTCGCTCGAACTGACTCTCCCCGACTTGCCACACGGTGTCGACCTGCTCACGGATTTGGTGTCGCGCCCATCCGGGGGTCGGATGGCCCGTGTGGCTGCGCAGATCATCGCCAGGTACGCTGCCACAGATAGGGTCGGATGGGGCAAACTGCCCATCGAGAAAACCGAGCAGGTTCTGGTCTCGCTCGAAGACCCATGCCAAGATGCATTGGACGCCTTGCGTGCTCTCGTTGACGCTCGGGAGGTGCGTCGCCTCGGCGTTTCCCGTGAGGCCCGGATTGTTCGCGCACTGAGCGCCCACCGGGATCGCGTGCACGCCATGTTCGTCTTCGGGTCCGCCGCTCGCGGCGAACAGGGTCAGGATAGTGACATCGACTTGATGGTGATCGGCGACGTTGGGCTAAGGGAACTCACGCCCGACCTCAAGCGCCTGGAACAAGAGCTTGGGCGGCAAGTCAATGTTGTGCTTTACACCCGCGAAGAATGGTCAAGGCGGATCTTAGAAGGCGACCCATTTGTGAAGCAGGTCGAAGACGGAAAGAAGCTTTTTGTGATGGGAGGGGCGCATGACCTTGCAGCAGTGGCGCGATAACGGCTGGATTGCGGAGGTGGACCGTTCCCGTGTGGAGGTAGCCAACCTTCTCGGAATTGCCCAGCGAGAGATTGCCGACGGCTCACTCGAAGGGATGAGCGCTGATGGTGTATTCGATCACGCCTACGGTGCTGTACGCACACTGTGTCAGGTCGCCCTGCACGCGTGCGGGTACTCAGTTCCCAAAGGCACAGACCAACACCTACGAACCATCGAGTCGCTGAAGTTCACGTTGGGCGGAGAATGGGTAGAGGCAGCGGACCACTACGACCGTTGTCGGCGCATGCGGCACCAATCGTTGTACGACCGATCAGGCGTGGTCCGGGCGAAGGACGCGTTCGATCTGCTCGCTTCCGCCAAAGCGCTCGCAGACACCGTGAGACAATGGCTCAGCAAGAATCACCCGGATCTGGTCTGACGGCGGCTCTCTTCGTCTGCGCGGTATTGTACATCATCCATAGAACTCTTCAGTCATCCCCGGCAGTAGGTCGTTGCGCGGGTGCGGTTCAAGCCTGCGCCTTACGGGGTCGACACGCTTGAAGCATCTGCCGGCACAGCGGGTTTTTGAGCATCTTCAACGAGGAATCGCGCATTCGACCCGGTCAGGTCAGGAGTGTGGCCTTCCACGACCATGCAGCACTTGTGGTTGACAGAGAAAAGGTTCGTCCGCTAAACTTGACTCTTTGGCAGAGGTCTTGTTCACTCGGAGGCGTGAAATGGACCATACAACGGTCTCTGCGAGGTTGCTTGTTTGCAGCACGATGATCTGCACGTATGCTGCCTTACCGCGCTTGATGGCCGAGGAGTCGGCGGGGGTCGATTCTCGGTCCGTTCGTGGGGCACAAGTCGGCCCGAACTCCCGTTACGGTGCGAATCCATACCTGAACCGTCACCGTTTACCGCGTGTCCCGGTGACTTCGGCGGTGAGACGGCCGCATGAAGCCACGGAAGACCCGCCCGTTCTGTGGTTTTACGATCTTGACGCTCCTTCCTTCGGCTCCGCGGCGGTCACAGACATCGACCACGATGGCAAACTCGAAATCGCATTCGGCACGTACTTTAACGATGAGCGGATCCACGCCCTGAACGCGGAGAACGGGTCTTCGCTCTGGAGCTACGACACAGGCGGATGCAACGATGCATCAACGGCCATCGCCGACGTCGATCTGGACGGCGACCTCGAAGTCGTCGTGCCCGCCTCGTCTCCCTATAGGGTGTACTGTTTGGATGGAGCGACAGGAGAGGTCGAGTGGTCCAGGTCGACGGGGTATCCCAATTGTATCGACTCACCGCCCGGTGTCGCCGACGTCGACAACGACAACAAGCCGGAGGTCGTTTTGGGTACGTGGTATGGCCACGTGTTCTGCCTGAACGGCGAGGATGGAGGTGTGCGATGGCGAGCCGACCTTGACCCCAACAGCTACATCCAGTCCGAGCCTAACATCCTCGATCTTGACGGCGATCAACAGTTGGACGTTGTCGTCAGCCAATTCGCGGGCGACTGCAGGGTATATGCTTTGAGAGGACATGACGGCTCAGTCCTGTGGTACTCAGACCTGCCGCAGGACTGGATGTACCATGGCGGGTCGTTTGCCGACATCGATGAGGACGGCAAGCCGGAGATCGTGATCGGGTGCTATGATGGTCACGTCTATGTCCTCAATGGTGAGGATGGCAGTCTTGAATGGGAATACGTCGCACCATTCTATATCGGTGCTCCCACGTCCATTGCAGACCTGAATAATGACGGTCACCTTGAAGTGGTGTTCGCCTACTATGACACTCTCGGTGTCCTATCGCACACGGGTGATCTGATCTGGGAGTACCCGACGGGCGGTTCCATATTCCGCGGAGCCTCCATTGCAGACATGAACGGTGATGGTGATCTTGATGTCATTTTCGGCTCTGCCGATGGGATTCTCCGGGTCCTGCGAGGTGACAATGGCCACGTGCTCCACACGTACAATCTGCAAGCCCACTATGGGCGCACCTTTGACATGGACCACGCCCCGGTTGTTGCGGACTTCGACGATGATGGCAACTTGGATGTCTTTGTCGTGGGCGGAGATGGAAGTTCGGACCCACCTGATGGGAATCATGGGCGTGCGTACGCATTGGCTGTCGGGACAGCCGGCGGCGCAGAGTGGCCGATGTTCAGGCATGACCTGCTCCACAGCGGAACGTATACGGAGCCGGAAGAGGTGCCGATTCCCACTGTGTCAACGTGGGGACTCGTCATATCGGCGCTGCTTGTCTTTACGTCTGGAACGATTGTATTCACGCGCCGATGTCCGGGCATGGTGTGGCACGCTCGGCGAATGTAGCAATGCGTTTTGCCAGCGGCGAATTGGGCCGATGTAGGGGCATCTCTGATGGCCCATGCCGACTATGGGGCACCGTAGGTGGTGGACGAGCTTAATCTCTGAACCGGAATGATTTCCGGATCAGCACGAATCCGGGCTCTATGACTGATGCTACGTCCGTCTCGGAATACTCCATAACTGTCAGACCGCGCGCTGCGGTGCTTGTGCTGAAGACCCGCACTCGATACCGTGACCCTTCGGTTGTCCCAATGTACTCAGCGCCAACGCCGTGATACGGTCCCCACGCTGCAAATGGCTTCGTCTCGTCACCCACGAATTCCTCTTGATATGCGTTTACACAAGAAGCGGTGTACTCCGCTGCGTCGATAGGTTCGTCGAACAGGGCGAAGGCGATCCGGGCATCCTGTACTGGTGTGATGGAGAAACGCATGTCCGGATCGTAGTCTTCGACCTCTTGATCCACCCACCAGTTGCCGGGGTATTGAAGAGAGAACCCCGGACGCTCGAGCGTGCACGGCCATTCGAGGTCCGGTGGCATAGGGACGACGCCCAGGCTGGCGAGCAGCCACGCAATGGCTGCTCCCACGACGAGCATCGCGTAAAACAGTGCCGGGAAAATAAGGAACCAAATACGTGCCTTCCATTTGACCACCGGAAACAGCGTGCGTACACCCCGATAGCCCGCGTAGACAGACCAGAAGGGACAAACGAGCGACACGATCCACCAACCTTGCTCGCCTCGCTCCGCATCGATTGGTCTGGCGTACTCAAAGGAATCGACCAGAGTGAGAACGAGCATCGGCAGAGCGAGAATCAAGTATGCATAGACGTACACCTGCCTGGCAAGGCGGTGGTCTGGTTCAGTTGCACCCGACCAATTGAGACGGACGCGGTACCACCATCCGCCGACGATGTAATAGGCACAGGCGGCGATAACCCCGAATGCAAGGCATACACACCAGTATACCGTCCACGATTCCATCACCGCGTCAGGGAGTGTCGCATCAGAACCGAACTCCAGTTTGAGGAACTCCTCCGAGATCCTACCCGACACCTCCGTAATGCCCAGGATGAGCGCCGTGTAAGCTGTAGAAAACGGCGTGACCATATCCGGGAAGTACGAGAAGAAAAGGCGGGGGCGAAGATACAGATGAAGGAGCCACAGCGCTTGTCGGGGCTCGCGTGGTGGAGGCTCGGTTGGCTCAGGGTTCAGGAACGAAGAAATTGGATCGACGCTCATTGCACCTTGTCTCCCAAGACGGGACAAGTTGATTATCGCGGATGAGCGGGTCGTTGGCAACGGCTCATTTGAGAGAGGAGGGATTGGCCCGGTGGGGCGCGGCTAAGAATGGTAGGGCAGCTCGATGAGCCGAAGGTGACGAGGCCTGCCGTCATCCTGTTCATCCGACTGCGAGACGCTTCGGTCCACAGACTGCTTCTTTCTCTGAAGGTACGAGAGGGCGATGGGACGTGGGGAACCTGAGTGCCGGCTCTGTTGTGAAGCACGTCGAGATCCGTCCGCCGTCAATCCTGCTTCGGCTTTGCGCGCTCCGCGACACTGACGATGGCATCGAGTTTCTCGATGATTTCACGCTCTAGCGCGTCTCTTGGCACTAGATGAGCAAGGAAGTGGTAGTCTGATTTCCGTAGCGAGATCGGGAGTTCGAGCTTCCGGAAAAACGCCTTGAACAGCGGATCGAGAAAATCGTCACTGGCCTTCACGTCTGGTGACCATGGGCTTGGCTTACCCAGCTTGTCAAGCGCATCCGTGATATCGGCGATGGCTTCACGCATGGTTTCTTCGCGCTTGCCAGCCTCCGCCAACCCGAAGAGATCGTCAGGCTGGTCGTGCCGTGCATACGCAAGCAGGACTTCTTCCGTGCAGAAGTAATTCTCGATCTCACGCCGCGTCCACATCATTTCTACAAGGGGGGAATCCGTATGTAGCTCCTTGTCCAAACGGTCGAAGAGAGCAATGCCAACGAGATCGTCCTTAGCCTCTCGTAGGCCGAAGAAGTGGTCCCGAGCGCGTTGTGGGAGGTTGGTCGACACGTAATGTACGAAGGGTCGCTCAAGGACGCTCGTAGCAGGGTGTTTCAGGGTTTCGGCGAACGCCCGCAAGATGGCCAGATCGGTCGAGTCTTCGAGATATAGGACCCACCCACCTTGTTCCGCCTGGTAGTACTGATCCCAACCGAGGTCGGTGAGTGACTTGATGATCTGTGTTCCACGGTCGTTCATGCGGTGAGGAGTGCCCACGAACGCAATGACCGTACCACGGCCGGCCGCTTCATTCAAGATGACTTCGGAGTGACTGGCGGCAATAACCTGTGACCCCTGCGACTCAGCGACATTAGTAAGAAGTTCAAAGATCTGGCGTTGGCGCAGGATCTCCAAATGAGCGTCCGGTTCATCCAGCAGAAGCACGGTCTTGGGGTTTGCGTACATGTGCGCCAACAACAGCAATGTTTGCTGGAGTCCACGACCCGCTGAGCAGAGGTCCAGTTCCGGGCCACTCCGTTCACGATACCCCAGTGTAATCTCTCCGCGTTCTGGTATGTGTTTCGGAGGAAGTAAGGACACGCCGAAGAGGCTTTCGATGTGTGCGACCACTCGCTCCCAACCTGAGCGGCCATTAGGATCTGTGATCTGGCTCTCGTAAACCTGGTAACACAGATTGCGCAGCACCTGAGCTGTTTGGCCTTCTCCGATTAGCACATTTATCCGTCCGGGCTCCCACCGGGGTTCAACGGCGGCCAGACCGGACATGGGAGGCAAGTAGGCTATCCGGACTTCTCCGGCCTCAGGTGGGATTGACATCCGCGCGGTTGAAGAATCTCCATCCTTTCGAAGGGGACGGCAATAAAATGACTCCTCGTTGGCATAGTCGAACTCAAGCCCACAGGACCAGCTGTGTCCACGAGTCACCCCGCTCACAATTACGTCGATGCGAACGTTCTGTGTTTTCGTCTTATCACCGATCCGTTCGACGTTCCGAACGTGCAGATCGCGCCAGAGCAGGTTCGCACTCGGAACAGGGATTGAAATGAGGTCCCGACGGTTGATGGTGACACCTGGGCGTTTCTTTGGTGAACTCTTCCCGAGACGCTTCTCATTCCAGCGCCGAAGACCGGCATCCCATAAGGCTAATGCCTGGAGTGCCGTTGTCTTGCCTGAGTTGTTGGGGCCAATCAGAACAACGGCTTTCCCCAAAGGAATCTCAGACGTATCGAAACGTTTGAAGTTTGTTAGACTCAGGCAGGTAAGCATGACCTCTCTCGCACTAAGACAGATTCGACGTCATGGCGACGGAACGTACAGTTGCCAGGCACGGATGACGCACGGGACACCTCACTTTCACCCTTTGTCTACTGCAAGGCTCAACCGCGAATGCAAACCGTACCACGGTGTGCGTGCCTTCGCTACGGGTAGAACTTCCCCATCATCCGCGGATAGGGGATGGTTTCGCGGATGTGCTTGAGGCCGCAGATCCAGGCGACGGTACGCTCGACGCCAAGGCCGAAGCCGCCGTGGGGGACGCTGCCGTAGCGGCGGAGGTCGAGGTACCACTCGTAGTCTTCCTGCCGCATCCCGTCGTGCTTGATCCGTGCCAAGAGCCGGTCATAATCCTCCTCCCGAGCAGAACCGCCGATGATCTCACCGAAACCCTGCGGAGCCAGCATGTCGAAGCACTCGGTCACCCGGTCGTCGTTTCGATCTTCACGCATGTAGAAGGCTTTGGTGTACTTGGGATAGTGCGTCACCGCCACGGGTCTGTCATGAAGCCTCGAGATGATCGTCTCATCTGACCCGCCCAGGTCAGAGCCCCACTCGAAATTGGCAGCCAGTTCGATGTGATGGGGGATGTTCTGGATCTGCTCCATAAGCTCAGCCCGCTCCTCACGAGCCTCGATCACCTCGGCAGCGGCCTTGTCCTTCTTCCACTGTCTTTCACCGCTCTTGGCCACGGCGTCGAGCTGTTCGATCCTGCTATTCAGCTCCTCGACGCGGGCTTTCTTTTCCACCAGGTCTTTCTCGAGAAGCTCTCTGGGCTTGGGCCCGTGCAGCAGGTCGACAGCCTCAGAATAGGTGATCCGATAGAACGGTCTCTTGACGGCTTCGAGCTGCTCGATACTGCGGCCAAGCTCGATAAGTCCGTCGCGATGATCTCTAAGCACTCGCTCAACGATCGAGCAGATGAAATCCTCTGCCATATCGATGACATCATCGAGAGAGGCGTAGGCGATCTCCGGCTCAACCATCCAGAACTCGGTCAGGTGTCGCCGGGTCTTGCTCTTTTCCGCTCGGAACGTCGGGCCGAAGCAATACACCTTCCGGTGCGACATGCACGCAGCCTCGACGTAAAGCTGTCCCGTTTGAGCGAGATAGACCGGCTCGCCGAAGTAGTCCACCTGGAACAGCGTTTGAGCGCCCTCGCCAGCAGCCGGTGCGAAAATCGGCGTATCGATCAAGACGTAACCATTCTCGTTGAAGAACTGACGGATCTGATCGATCACCGTTGCCCGGATGCGGAGGATATGCCACTGCCGCTGTGATCTGAACCACAGGTGCCGATGCTTCATCAGAAACTCGATACCGTGCGGTTTGGGGGTGATCGGGTAGTCGCCGGCGGGTTGAACCACCTCGATGTTGATCACCTTCAGCTCGTGACCGCCGACAGACCGCTCGTCAGCCGAGACCGTCCCGGTGACCTTAAGTGACGACTCCTGCGGCAGCTTTTTCGCCTCGTCAAAGAACGACTCGGTCTGCTGGTTTCTCTCGATGACGCACTGACATAACCCGGTGCCGTCCCGGACGATGATAAACACGATCTTCCCACTGGTCCGGGAGTTATAGACCCAGCCGGAGAGCGTCACGGTCTTGTGCACGTGATCGCACAAACGGTCGATGGTCGAATCTATCGTTTCCATGGCCGGGAGTGTACGCAAGTAGGGCGACAACGCAAATCGCCGGCGTGAGCCCAGCACCGCTCGGTTCGCCGAAATATCCTGCCCTTTTCATCGCTTCGTGGCTGCATCGTTCCGTCAGTTCAGGTACCGATGCGACCCTTGCATCAACGGCAAGGTTGCTGGTAGACTCCGCTAGGTCACACGTTTTTCTCTTCATCGGAGGCGACACATGGCTACGATGGAAGACGTTGAACTATTGAAGGCCGCGATCGCTGTCGCAGTGGCTGACGGGAAGATTCGCCGATCGGAAAAGGGTGTTCTGCAGGGTCTGGCCAAACGCGTGGGCGTCGGCAGCATGTCCTTTGACGCCATGGTCGAAGCCGCCGAACGCGGCGAGCCCCTTGGCGCAAACATCATGATTCGGTCGTGGGAGAAGGCCCAGCAGGCGTTGGAGCTGCTGGTTGCTGAGGCCCGCATCGACGGCGAGATCAGCAAGGAGGAGCGCGACGTCCTCGTCCGGATCGCGGTGACTTTGGGCATCACCGGCAGCGACTTCAGCCGCATCTACGAAGCCGGCATCAAGCGCGCCGACGATATTCGCAAGGCACGAAAGGGTAAGACTTAGCGTTTCACAGCTTCTGCCGCCGCGGCTCTTGGCTCGGATCGCCGGGCATGTGGTTCCCGAACGTCCCGGACGCCATTACTCTTGGCCGCACGACACCAAAATCAGAATCACCGGAAGCGGCAAACGCATGTCGCCCAGCAAACTGCCGGCAAAGGCACAACGCCGAAAGAAAAAGGCGAAGAAAGCTGCATGACCAAGGTTAGTACCATTGCGCGGGGCGAACCCTGCGGGACTACGTCTGAGATCGAGGGACACCATCAATTCTGTTCGGGACGGCGATTGCGATTGCACAGATTTGACTCGATTCGACACTGGGGCAACCGTGGAACCGGGAAAGTCCGGGTAATTGTCAGGGTATGAGGTCTCGGGAAGTGCGCAGCACGGACAGTCGGGAAATACATGCCCGGTCACCCTTCGCGCGTCGGGAAGTCTGAGAGACTACGTGCCGCGGTAGGGCAGCAGCGAGAGGTAGCGAGCCCGCTTGATCGCGGCTTTGAGCTCGTTCTGCTCCTGGGAGCTGGTGCCGGCGCGCCGGCGTGACATCAGCTTGCTGCTCGAGGTCAGAAACTTGCGAAGCAGCTCGACTTCCTTGTAGTCGATCAGCGGCCCGATCCAGCCGGGACCGCCTCGGTCCGGGAAACGTCGTGCGGTGTGGTAAACGCCGTTCTCTTTTGCCATGCTATCTTCCGTTCTCGTCTATTGCTTAGGTTCGTGTTGCTTGATCTCAGCCATGACCCGGTCAAACTCGGTTGGGTCAGCTACCTCCGACTCCTCGACGAGCATCACCGGGATGCCGTCGCGGATCGGGTATTTTCTCCGCGTTTTGGGGTCGGTCGAGTAGAGCCACTCCCCATAGTGCACGAGAGGCACGTGAGCCACCGGACATTCCATGATCCGCAGGAGCTCATCGTCCATCGTGGTCTCCGCATCCCCGCCCCAACCCCGGACTCATCCAGGGCCGCCCGCAGACTCGTCCAGGGCCAGCCCATCTCCTCGCGCGAGCCGCACATTATAGCGGCCTGCCTCCCGGATGCAACGTTGGCCAATGGGAGTCTGGAAAGGCCCCGACGACCCGGCACGGGCCCATTACATGGCAGGGAGGAGCCCTGCGCGGATGTTTAGAGATCCGATCGAGCGATCCAAATGTTACGCCAGGGGCTGGGAAGCGTGCCTTTCCAGTAGCGACGGATTTTGACCGCGGGCGCACGCATGCTTATAGTGGCTCGTGTTTTGTTGGCATACCTGTAAACCATCCGAGTGAGAGAAGACAGAGCCCATGGACACGAAAAAGACAAACCCGTTCGGTGCTCGTTCGACCCTTAAGACCGGTGAGGGGGACGTGCAGATCTACAAGCTGTCAGCCATCAAAGACGCGGGTCTCGGCGACGTCGACCGGCTGCCGTTTAGCATCCGAGTGCTCCTAGAGAGCGTGCTCCGCAACGT
>CAYOQG010000112.1:0-16129 GCA_964405925.1 uncultured Phycisphaeraceae bacterium
CTCTTTCATCCGCTACTCCATGCCGGTTTATCCCGGCGCTTTCTCATCCTTCATACTTCAGCCTTCGTACTTCCGTTACCTCCCCCAGTTGTCCACAATCGCTGATGCGAAGCTGATGACACGTCGGAGCTGTTCGACTGGCCATGACGGCTCCCTGCGTGCATCACCAGTCGAAGCGCGAACGAATGTGGAAGCGAGTTCGTCCGTCCGATACAGACGCCGGGCCAATTCGTCGACGTCCTTCTCTCCGCCGTCGATAGCCGCGCGAAGTGCCTCAGCCGTAACCCGCTCAAACCCGTCGAGCTTGGTTCGGATATCCGGATTGGTGCTCCAGGCCACGAGCGCAGCGTCGGCACGATCGAGTGCCCGCATCGCGTCGCACCAGTCCGAGCGAGACCGCTGTGCCTCATCCTGGCGAAGGCCGTAGTATTTGGAATCTTCGCCCTCGGCAGCCAAAGCTCGAAAGGCGGCTACGAACGACATCGAGACCCGGGTGAGCGTCGTGTGGGCTGCCAACCATTGGGCGTGGGCATCGGTCCGGCAGATGTGCAGCTCGGCGTTGCGGTCCTTTCGGGCGGCGATGAGCAGGGTGGCCGCCACCCCGACCGCCAGGCCAGCAAGGGCGACGCTGATCACGAGTCCGACAAGTTCGACCGGCTGCATCGCTGCTCCTCCGCTCCCACCCAAGCCCCGCAGAACACAGTATACAGGCCGCCCACCCGGATATCCGCAGTCGACACAGCCCATTCGCGCGGGGCTACGTGACTCTGTACGCCACTTGCGTCCACGCTGAAACTACCCTTTGGCGCCCACGACCGATAGGATGCGGCGCAGACGCCGGTAGGGCGGCCACCTTAGCGAGCCAGCAGATGGATCAGCCAATAGGTCTTTTCGGAGTATTCGGTATGCAACCCGTGCACCTTGCCTTGTTCGTCCTGATGGCTTTGGCTCTTGCCTGTACTTGCTGTGAACCCATGTCGTCCTCGACAGCCGGATCGCTTTCCGCGTCTTCAGGCGGGGGCGATCGGCTGACCGGGAAGCCCTTCGCCACAAGGTCCGAGATTATCGCCCGGCACGCGATGGCAGCGACGAGCCAGCCGCTTGCCACGCAAGTTGCGATCGACATTCTGAAACGTGGGGGGACCGCCGTCGATGCCGCCATCGCTGCAAACGCAACGCTGGGATTGATGGAACCCACCAGTTGTGGGATTGGGGGGGATCTATTCGCGATCGTCTGGGATGCGAAGACCAAGAAGCTCAACGGCCTCAACGCCAGCGGCCGAAGCCCCTACGCCCTGACCCTGGAACACCTCGAAGAGCTGGGCCTCGAGCAGATTCCCCCTTATGGTCCGCTGCCGGTTAGCGTACCGGGGTGTGTCGATGGTTGGTTCGAGCTGCATGAGCGGTTTGGCCGGCTTCCGATGTCCGACGTCCTCGCTCCTGCGATTGCATATGCCCGTGAAGGCTTTCCTTTATCCGAGGTCATCGCTTATTACTGGAGCTACGGTTCCCGCAAGCTGAAAAACCAGCCGAACTTCGCTCAGACCTTTCTGCCGGGTGGACAGCCGCCGGCGAAGGGCGACATCTTCAAGAATCCGGACCTCGCAAATACCTATCAAGTGATCGCAGAACAGGGACGCAATGCGTTCTATCGCGGTGAGCTGACCAGCGTCATGGCGTCGTTCTGCGAGCGCGTTGGCTGTTTCTTGCGGCGACGGGACTTCGAGGAACATTCGTCGACCTGGGTCGAGCCCGTGTCAACGAACTACCGCGGCTACGACGTGTGGGAGCTGCCGCCGAATGGCCAGGGCATCGCCACCCTGCAAATCCTGAATCTGATCGAGCCGTTCGACTTGAAATCGATGGGGCACAACACGGCTGAGTACCTGCACCTGCTCATCGAAGCGAAGAAGCTCGCCTATGAGGATCGGGCCAGATTCTATGCGGACATGGACTTTGCCGACGTTCCCGTCGAGGTATTGATCTCGAAGGAATACGCAGCCAAGCGCCGGGCTTTGTTCAATCCCAAAAAGGCCCTGCAGGAGATCGAACCGGGTGATCCGAAGCTGGAGCAGGGCGACACCATCTATCTCACGGTTGCGGACAAAGACCGCAACATGGTCTCCCTCATCCAGAGCAACTACCGCGGTTTCGGGTCGGGTCTGGTGCCGGATGGGCTGGGGTTCTCCTTCCAGGACCGTGGTGAGCTGTTTACGCTCGAAGACGGTCACCCCAACGTCTATGAGCCGCATAAGCGTCCCTTCCACACGATCATCCCGGCGTTGGTGACGAAGGACGGCAAACCCTGGCTTAGCTTCGGTGTGATGGGTGGCGGCATGCAGCCACAAGGGCACGTGCAAATCTTGTGCAACATCATCGACTTCGGCATGAACATTCAGGAGGCTGGCGACGCAGCCCGGTTCCACCATCAGGGTTCGTCAGAGCCGACGGGCTCGCATATGTCCGATGGTGGTTGGGTGGCACTAGAGTCTGGCGTGTCGACAGAGGTCAGACGCGAGCTGGAAAAGAGGGGCCACCAGGTCCGCTCCGAGTCCGGCGGCTACGGCGGGTATCAGGGGATCATGTACGACGCGAATCGTGACGTCTACTTCGGCGCCTCCGAGTTCCGCAAGGACGGACAGGCCGCAGGCTATTAGCCGGTGGGAATTACGAATTGCGAATGGCGAAGAATGCGCGAGCCGTTTCTGAACTCGCTATCGAAGCGCAGCGTAGACCCCGATCCGTCGGCCTTCACCACTCATCATCCAATCAGTTCTTCCTCGCTCATCGTCGGGATCGGCGCGGTGGACAGGATGGCCCGCAGGAGGCGATCCAAGACGACTTCTGCATGACGCATATCGCGAAGCGAAATCCTGTCGTGTTGTCTGCCCCGTCGCAAATCGAGCACATGACCTGATCGCTTGTCGGTGATAATCACGCTGGTTCCAGCCTCCATGGGGTAACGGCGAATGGTCGGCCTGCCACCTCGAAGCCGGAACTTCAGAAACTCGACGACGCCCGGGGCAACACGGACGTAGGTCGGTTGGAGAAAGACTTTCAAAGCCCAAGCGCCCCACGTCAGGGCCAGCACGACGAAGGGCGTGCTACGTCTGAGCGTCCAGGCGATCGGGATAAGACCCATTCGCCCAAGCTCTCCTATGCAGAAAACTGCACCAAAGAAAAGCAAAAACGGGACCAACCCTCGCGATACGACGCCCAATGGCGAGATGACCTCCGGCTCACAACGGTAATCGTTGACCTTGGGCACGTCCACCAGCCCGAGACATACCACGCGCGCTGCTGGGGGGTCCGGTGCAGGGAGCTTTGCGATGGCCGCTTCAAGGTCAGTGAAGACGGGACGCCCACCCGACCATACCCTACGGATGGCCACCACGCTGCGATCATCAGCAGAATGACCCAAATCCTTCAGCAGTTGTGTCCTAACCGCATTGTCGTGGACGGTGCGTCGGCGATTCTGCAAAGCGAGCGCAAATGGGCCAACTACTCCGACTACGATCAGGATTGCGGAAAGTCGTGTCCACGCTCCTTCGCCCATGAGAATCAGAATCCCGAGCATGATCGCCAGTGCGCCCATCGCAAGCCAGATGATAAACGGGACGAGGGTGGCTGGGGGCGGAAGGACCCGGATCACGTCAGGCGGGGTTCGGGGGCCGCCGGGTGAGGACATGGAAGGGTCATCGCACTTCATCCCTCACATTCCATCCTTGCCGTTTCACGATTGCCGCATTGGCGTTTGACCGCTCTCCCGGCGCGCCACGATTGTGGCTTTGACTCGCTGTCCGCTATTCGCTATTCGACATTCGCCATTCACTTCAGATAGTGCTTCTCGATGTACTCGCAGATGAGGTGGTACGCAACCTGGTGGACTTCCTGGACGCGGTCGCTGGCGTCGTGGTCAGCCTGGAAGCACAGGTCGCACATCTCCTTGAACTGGCCACCCGATCGACCGGTGAAGCCGATAAGAAACACACCGATCGCCTTGGCAGATTCTAAAGCGCGAACGACATTCGGCGATGTCCCTGAAACACTTAATGCCCAGACGATGTCATTTTTCGTGACCAGGGCTTCGACCTGTCGAGCGAAGCTGCGCTCATAACCCGTGTCATTGCTGACAGCCGTCAGGACGGAAGTATCGGTCGTCAAGGCGATCGCGGGCAGAGCCCTGCGATCGTGTTCAAGTCGACCAACAAGCTCGGCGGCGATGTGCTGAGCATCCGCTGCACTGCCGCCGTTTCCGAGTATGTAAAGTCTCCCCCCTCGCTCGAAGCAAGTGATGATCCGGTCAGCGATCCGCGCAAAAAGCCCAACGTGCTCAGCCGCGGCTGCGACAACTCGCTGATGTTCCTCGATCTGGCTCTTCATCTTTTGACCTTCATTCCTCGCAATCGCCGCCGTGTCGGGACGCAAGAGCTCACACCATGCAAGCTATTTGGAGCGCTCGGCAAAGATGTCCTTGTGCAAAACCTTAATGGCAGCAAGTACCAGCAGGACAGCCCCAACGAAGAAAGACGTATCGCAAACAAGGTAGCTCATCCCGGAGCAACGAAGGACCCAGTAGTAACGCACGCGTTTGAATGTGGCAACGGTCAGGTCCTCAAGACTCACGTGCCACGAAAAGTAGCCTTTGTAGTTGAAATAGAGTTCCACAAAGGCCGCCAGGATTGCGATTCCAAGAAATGTCCATGCCCAACTCAACGGGCGAAAGATTGAGTCATTTCGAGGGACCTGGCTCGAGGTCTTGGTGGCAAGAAACCACGTGGCACCGATGATGGATAATCCGAGAGAGATCATGTATTTTAGCAGGGTGATCCGTTCCGCGTAGTGCTCCGGTTCTGACTTTTCCCACTCCGGCAAGCCGGGCCATCCAAACACACGCCACGACAGCGTCAAGGCAATAGGAACGAGTATTAGGGCGAGAAGAACCGCCCAGATAAACCACTTTTGTCGGGTGTATGTATCGTCGGGAAGCGTAATCATCAGACTACCCCGTCGGTGTCGGGACCGTCGCGATGTTCAACGTCTCGCGTTGTCAAGCTATCCGTGGCAGGTCTCTCCACGTTTGGCATATCAACCTAGGGCACGTCAGGAATGCACCGCTCGAGAGCAGTGGCACGCCGCGATTTGCGATCGCTTTATTCTTTCTCGAATGCGATGACAGCAATCAATCAGTCCCCCAGGTCTGAAGACCTGGGCCACCCAGCCACTGCAACCCGCTCCCTCACGGTCGCGGCTCCGATTTCGTCCCTCATCCTTCATCCTTGATACTTCATCCTTGCAGGTCACCGTTGGCTGCGGATGCGGTCGATCAGGCTCGAGGTGCTCAGTCCCTCTAAAAGTGGCAGCAGGACGAGCCGCCCGCCGTTGGACTCGACGAACTCGCGGCCTACAACACCCTTTCCAGCCCAGTCTTTTCCCTTGATCAGCACGTCCGGTCTGATCTTCTGGATCAAGAGCAAGGGGTCCGGTTCTTCAAACCCAACGACATAGTCCACGCACTCGAGTGCCGACAAGACCGCTGCCCGATGCTCGAACCGGTTGATGGGGCGGTTGTCGTCCTTACCCATCGCTCGTACAGAAGCGTCGCTGTTGAGACCGACGACCAGCACGGACGCTTCTCGGCGGCATCGCTTCAGGAAGTCGACGTGCCCGGCGTGGAGGATATCAAAGCAGCCGTTGGTGAATGCGATCGTCTCGCCTCGATCGCGACGGAGCTGCAGCTCCGCCACCAACTCGTCGACACCACGCAGCTTGCCATCGCGCGTCCGGCCTTCGAGGCGTAGCTCAGCCAGGACCTCCTCCGCAGTAATGGGCACGCAACCGAACCGCTCGACCTCCAATCCGCCCGCGACGTTGGCGAGCTGCGTTGCACTATCCAGGTCCGCCCCCGCAGCGATCGCGGCTGCCAGCATCGCCAAAACAGCATCGCCCGCACCGGTGTTGTCGTAGACAGCCCGCGGGACGGTGGAGAGGTGCTTCCATTCCTTGTCCCTCTCGACGAGGACCGCGCCCTCACGATCGACGGTCACAACGATGCCGCGGGCGTCCAGGGTGCTGAGCAGGTCAGTCGTAGCAGCTGCGATGTCCTCCAACGAACCGAACTGGCGACCAGACACAATCGACAGCTCGCCACGATTTGGGGTCAGGATATCGGCGCCGCGATACGCGGAGTAGTCGGTCAGCCGCGCGGGGTCGACCAAGACGGAGCAACCGTGCTTGCGGGCCTCACGAACGACAGCCTGGACGAGTGACTCCGTGATAACCCCTTTGGCGTAGTCTTCGATGCAGACCACATCGGCATCCGGGATCAGCCCACAGGTGCGACTTGCCAGGGATGCGGCGGCCGTCTCCGGAAGCGGACTCGTGTTTTCCTCGTCAACGCGAAGTAATTGCTGCCGATGGCGGTGCTGAGCCAACCCGACCAGGCGTGTTTTGGTGGTGGTTGGCCGACCTTCAAGGGCCACAATCCCATCGGTCCGGACACCGTGTTCTTGTTCGAGGAGCCGCCTGAGCGTCTCCCCGTGGCGGTCACGCCCGATAATACCGCAGCAGGTCACGCTGCACCCGAGGGCACGCAGACAGGCGGCGACGTTGGCACTCCCGCCGACAGCCTCCCGCCGCTCGACCGTTCTCAGAACGGGGACTGGGGCCTCGGGGCTGACCCGCTCGGCATCGCCGTACACGTAGCGGTCGAGGATCAGGTCGCCCACGAGGAGCGCACGCCTCCCGCGACACGATCGCACGATCTCGAACAAGTCCTGGGACATTTTGGCACCTCGCCGCCAGTCTGCAGTTTGGCCTTGGCGACATTTTCAGTACTGGCATGGTAGAGCCGGTTCAGGGTCACGGTCAAATAGGCGGCAGCCGATGATTGACCGAGGGAAGTGGACAGGGCGGTTTCGATTGGGCACCGGTTGGATGAGGGCGGTGCGGCTCCCCCGCTCCCAGTGATGTAGCACCCTCTCCGGTGAACGGCGCCCGCGGGTCCTCCGTGACGCCCAAAAGGTAACGCATCGCCGAAGCCACGCTCTCACGTCCCTCACGAGCAAAGTGCTCCAACTTGACAATCTGGCGATCAGCCGCAACCTTGGGCTTGGAGGATGACCATGCGTGTTCTTTCGGGAATTCAATCGAGCGGGAGGTTGCACCTTGGCAACTATCTCGGGGCGATGAGGCAGCACATCGAGCTGCAGGAAGAGAACGAGTGCTTCTACTTCATCGCCAACTACCACTCCCTGACCACAGTGCAGGTGCCAGAGACCCTCCGTGCCTACACCCGCGATGTGGCCGTGGACTACCTGGCCACGGGGCTCGACCCCGAGAAGGCCCATCTGTTCCGCCAAACCGACGTGCCTGAGGTCACGGAGCTTGCGTGGATTCTCTCGACGGTGACTGGTAAGGGGCTCTTGGATCGGGCGACCTCGTATAAGGACAAGATCGCCCGCGGGATACCTGCTTCGATGGGGCTTTACTGCTACCCCCTCCTGATGGCGGCGGACATCCTGATCTACCGCAGCGACGTCGTTCCCGTGGGGCAGGACCAGGTCCAACATATCGAGATGACCCGGGACATGGCCGGTTACTTCAACAACACCTTCGGTCGCCAGGTGCTGAAGCTGCCGGAGCCTCGATTGAACGAAGCCATGGCCGTGCCCGGTGTCGACGGGCAGAAGATGTCCAAAAGCTACGGCAATGCGATCTTCTTGTTCGATGACCTAAAGACCACTCGCAAGCGGATCATGAGCATCAAGACGGACAGCACGCCTGTCGAGGATCCCAAAGACCCGGAGGCCTGCAACGTCTTTGCTCTATACCGATTGATCGCTGAGCCTGACGAGGTCAAGGCACTCGAAGGACAGTATCGGGCGGGCGGTACAGGTTATGGAGAGGCCAAGAAGTTGCTCGCCGACGCGGTCGAGCGGGTGCTTGGGCCTGCACGTGAACGTCGTGAGGAGCTGGTGGCTGATCCCGACTACGTCGAAGACGTGCTGCGCGCAGCCGGGGCGAAAGCAAGGGCTGTCGCCCGAGAGGTCATGGCCGACGTTCGTGACGCCTGCGGTCTGGTGGCTGCAAAGGATACCCACTCTTGACCGAATACAGAGTTGCCCTTGACGTCTACAACGGCCCCCTGGATCTGTTGTTGTTTCTGATCCGGCGGGAAGAGGTCGACATCTACGATATCCCCATCGCCCGTATCACCGAGCAGTTTGTTCAATACGTAGAGCTGCTGCGGCAGTTGGACCCCGACGGGGTGAGCGAGTTTCTGGTTCTCGCGGCGACGTTGATGGAGATCAAGTCTCGTACGCTGCTTCCGAGGCCCCCCGCGGAGGAAGCGGACGAGGAGATGGTCGACCCGCGTCTCGAGTTGGTCCGTCAACTGCTGGAGTACAAGAAGTTCAAGGACGCCGCCCGCTACCTTGACGATGCGGCTGCTGAGCGGGCCAAGAGGCACGGCCGGTCGCTGGTCATAGCTCCGTTGCCCGTTGACGAGGTCGAGATTGAGGACATCGACATCTGGGACCTGTGTGATGCGTTCAGCCGCCTGCTGGAACAGACCGGACAGCGGGAGGCGATCCAGCACATCGGCATCGATGACACACCAATAGCACTGCACGCCGAGGACATTCTCGATGCCATCGAGCGGGCGGGAGGGATGCAGAGTTTCACGGAGATTTTCATGGGACGAAGCAAGCCGGAGATGATCGGGTTGTTTTTAGCCTTGCTGGAACTCATTCGCCAGCGGCGAGTGAGTGCGAGCCAGGATCGTCCTTTCGGCACCATTTGGCTCCACCTGCTTGATCCCACGCCGCTGGGCGACGAAGAGGGCTCGGATGAGGAGATTGGTGAAGAGATACCCGAGCGCGAGATGGAGGATGCAACAGCAGGCCACAATGCTGTCGACGCGAATACCGGGCCCGAGCATACGTCTGCGGAGACGGCTTCAGGCATGGTGGCCGAAGCAGCTTCGACTATGACATCCGAAATCGGTGGCAAAGTCGGCGCGGATGCTTCTTATGAAATCGGGGCGGATCGTCTCGAACAATCGGAGATGGATGATGAGGCCGAGCGAACGAATGACTGAACTGAGCCTGTCGCTGCCGGGCGTGCCAACGCCCGTTGGCAGCTACGTTCCTGCAATCCGCAGCGATCGATACGTCTTCACAAGCGGTCAATTGCCCATTCGGGATGGCCGCTTGGTGTATGCGGGTACGGTCCCGAAGGATGTCTCCGTTGAAGCTGCTGCCGATGGAGCTGCGATTGCCGCGTTGAACGCCCTGGCTGCTGCAGCCCAGGTTGCGGGCGGGTTGGATTCGATCGGTCGCATCTTACGCGTCTGCGTCTACGTCAATAGCAGCCCCGGATTCACGGATCAGCCGAAAGTCGCGAACGGTGCTAGCGACTTGCTTGCCAAGATATTCGGGGACGTTGGCCGGCACGCCCGCTCCGCCGTCGGTGTTGCGGAACTACCGCTCAACGCTGCTGTGGAATTGGAGCTGCTTGTCGAGGCTACACTCCCATAGCTGCCGTCTTGCCCGGGCATGGCGCTCCGAATGCCCTGCTGACACCGCAGGTCGGGGCATCGGACCCGGTGTCTCGGCTGATTGCCGTAATGCGATCACCGTCCCTGTGGCCTCTCTTGTGTTTTTACGTGCGGCAGGACCGCGGTGTGTGATCAGAAGCATTGACCGCGACGGATTGACGTGATACTCGAACGCGCCCTCGGTGTGCTTATTTCATGGCGATCCGGGCGATCGCGTGTGCTCGATCACGCTGACCAGCTACCCTGTGGTATAGCGCTCGGTATTCTTCGGCTGTCTTACCCCACGAGAAGTGAGCCAGTCGCTCTTTACCTCGCTCAATCAGCACTCGACGGAGTGCTTCATCATCTCGGAGCCGCAGAATGGCTGATGCCAATTCTTCGACATCGTTGGGGTCAACGAGAAGGGTAGCACCGCCGGTCTGTTCGGGAAGGGACGTGACCGCTGAACACGCTACCGGGATACCCTCGGCGAACGCCTCGAATACGGGGAGACCGAACCCTTCGAACAGCGTTGGGACAATCATCATTTCCGCAGCCCGATACAGGGCCATCAACTCACGCTCGCTGATCCAGCCGAGGAACCGGACCTGGCTGTGGAGTTCCCATTGCTCAACAAGCTGAGCCAGCTGCGCATAGTGCTCGGTCTTGGCTCCGGTGCACACGAGGGGGATGACGACGTTATCACGATCTCGCAAGAGCTGCAGTGCCTCCAGCAGTAGCTTATGGTTCTTGTGGGGCCAGGTTTGCGCCGGGTAAACGGCGAAGCAACCAGGCAGACGATACTTGCTCAACACCTGCGCGACCTCTTCGTCGGTCGGCCTCTCGTACACCGCTGAGGGTGGTCCCCACAAGATGATGTGCACCTTTTCCGGAGGAATCTCGTAGTGCCGTATGATGTCATCTTTGACAAACTGGTTGGCTGCTGCAACTGCGGCTGATGCTCGACACGCGTCCCCATAGAGCTGCTCACGCCGCGCCCGCTCACTCTCGCTGAACAATTCTGGTAAATGCACGTGCTGCAGGTCATGAGGATTGAATACGCTGGGGATGTTCGTTCGCGTATAGCTCTGATAGGGAAAATGTAGCACGTCCGGCGAGAACGATTCCCAGAACCCATCCGATACTCGCACACCATTGGTTGGAGGCGCGGCTCGCTTGGTGTTGGTCTCTATATGACTGTTGAGGCCAGTGTAGGGCTTGAGCCACGAGGCGGACTCGGGCGAGCAAACAAAGACGTACTCCTCTGGTCCATCCAGTTTGCCGAGTGAATGCGCCAGCCCAAGAACGACCTGGGCGATGCCGCCGCTGCACTTGGGGTCAAGTTGTGCGTTGATGACGACTCGCAAGACAGCAGTCTTCCTTGCCAGTAAGTGGGCGGTCGTTTAGTGCGGCTCAGCCAGAGCGTGCCTCGGACTCTCAGACAAGACAAGCCCTCGCCGGGATCCAAGATGATTCGGGCGTGTCCAGCCGGTATCGACGCAGCAGATTGTTGGAATCAGGTGCCGAAACCGCGATCGATCTTGGTATGGACACGTAAGCCTCCACGAGCTTCTTCGCCTCCGGCACGACTTTGCGCTACAAAGTTCGTATCGGCATGCGCGGTGGTGCTGCTTGATGTGGGCCCAGGTCCCCGAGGAACAGCCAGACCGCTCCCCGATCCCTTCCGTGCGGGCCGGCGCGGGCCCGCCTCCCTCGCTTGCGTCGTTGACGGGCATGTAGATACTCCGTGCCAGCGTCTCGGGGCATGGCGGTGGCCCGAAAAGTCGGTTTTGCTGTCCTACTCTCGGGTGCCGAATGCGTATAATGTAATGAGAAGGCGAGAACGCGTCTGAGTCATTGTCGCGTGCGGTGCTGGGTAGGACCGAACGTCCATGATCCGCTCCACAATCATCGTTCTGACCGTCTTGGGTCTGGCGACGCCCGTTGTCTGGTTTCTGGTGAGTCCGCGAGCGGCACTGGACCTCCTCGTCTTCGCCGCGCTTTGCAGCCCCATTTACGTCGCCATCTGGGTCTTCGCCCGCGAGGTCCCGGAGGGTCAACGCGGATTCCTCGCCCGACCGCGTAAGCCAAAACCGCGCCGGTTCGAGCCGATCGAAACGGTCTCGTGTCCCGATTGTGGCTTCGACCTCACCGACGACCCCGCCCCCATCTGCCCCAAGTGCGGCAAAGTGCTCGTCCAGCCATGATCCGCAAGACCATCATCGTGGTGCTGACACTGGGAGCCATTACGGCAGGTATTCTGCACCTGGCCACAAGGTCTATGAAGGTTCCCCCTCTTCGGCGCATCGTAAGCCTCACACGGTCTCACCACCTCGAACTTGTGGTCCGAGAGGGTTTTCTGGAGATCACCTACAAGGATGAAGTCTCCGGCCGACTTGTAGCACCAACCGTCCCAAGCCGCCCGCAGACAGTGCCAAACGTCACAGGTACAACCAACGTCACATCAAAGGATCAAGCCGCCGCCCAGCCGCCCGTACGAAGCGTCATAACCTCCAGGCGCATCGTGAGAAACGTTACGAACAAAGAGCAGATCATCGGTTTCGATCAGTGGTACGAGGGTAAGAACTGGCGCTGCGCGAGGTGCCGAATTGCGTTGTGGTTGCCGTGCATTCTGCTCGGGACCTACCCTGTGATGGTCCTCTTTCGTGGTCCGCTATTGCGCCATCGGCGTCGACGGAGGGGGGCGTGCATCAAGTGTGGCTATGATCTGACGGGAAATGCGACAGGGGTGTGTCCGGAGTGTGGCACTAAAGTAGAACCGAGGTGATCGGCCGATGATTAGACACCGTTCATTGTGGTCATTGATCGGTGCGATCGCCGGTGTTTTCGTTTTCGTGGATTTCCGGGTCTGGCCGCTTCTGGTGATTCCTATTTCAATTCTCTTTCGTTCTTGGCGATCATATCGCTTGACCCGTTATCGGCATGGGCACGGGCTATGTGTGGAATGTGGCTACGACCTCACCGGCAACGTCTCCGGCGTGTGCCCGGAATGCGGAACAGCGACGCAGGAACCGTGATAGGCTCCAACAATCATGGTTGATCGAAAACGATCCACAGGGACCCACGTGGGCCTCGCCGAGGATGCTCGCGGGCGGTTGGTGACGTGCCTCGATCCGTATGAGCTGCGGCTTCTACGACGGCACGACGTGATCCCCGCCGACACGCTCGATGTGATCGCCAACGAAGTTGGCTTTGGCATGCCGAAATGGCAACACCGTGGATATATTGTCTGTGTTTGCACGTTCATCGCTTGTATCGCGTTTTTGGTAGTCTGGAAGATCGTCCGCCGCACCGGTGTTGGCATGGTCGAGCGAGTGTTATGGCCGGTGAATCTTGTCGTATTTGCGTTTGGAGCAGTGCAGTTCTGGCGGAGTGGCCGCCGAGCGCGGGGCAAACACATCCAAGCAACTATGCTCAGGCACTTACGTTGCCCTCACTGTGGGTATGACATTCGTGGTTTGCCGATCGATTCCAGTGACGGCGCCACGGTCTGTCCCGAATGCGGGTGTGCGTGGAAGCTCGACGCGACGGAAGTCGAGCATTGAGAAGACATGTGGCAGTCGGTCGAGGCAACGGGGAACATTCTCTTCTCGACAAAGCAAAAGGTTCACTCTTTCGGTCCCCGCGGCAAACCCCGCACTAGTCCGGTCCGCGCGGCGGACTCTACGTCAATTCCGCATTCCGCATTCACCATTCCGCATTCTTCCTACCATCCTCCGACCTCGGAGCGGTCCCAGTTCCAATCGATCTGCTGCACGGGTTGGTCCTTGCGAGCGACGACAAACATGATGGGTTCTCGTGTTCCATCCTTGAAGTCCCACCCAATTGGCTCCGTATACTGCTCTTTGAGAAACGCACGCCACTCGGGAAACGGCGGCTCGTCGAACAAGACCAGTATCAGCCGCGGCAGGCGTTCTCTGAGTTCCTTCATCAGGATCGCACGACGCCCGTCCGCTCCCGCGTACGGCGATTGCAGTCCCGTAATCATGGTGAATCGCGACGCGCACTTTCGCTTCGAGTAGTAATAGATCGAAGTATCGTGGCCAAAGACGAAGATCTCATCGGTGGGATCGGTCACTCGGCGGACGTTCTCACCTTGTGCCCGTCCCCAGAAGTCGCGTGTGTTGTACCGTTTAAGCGTGATTCCCAATGGGTTGTGATGTCGCAGGTATTCCTGGTACTCCGTAACAAGCAGCAAGGTGGGGACAAGCGCATAAATGAGAGCTGCGGCGATCCGCCCGGCTGACGCAGATCGGACTGACCCTTGGGCCCAATCGGCCACACGCCCAACGAACATGGACACTGCAATGACAGCCGTGGGGATCAGAAAATAGTAATAGTGAGGCCAAAAGCGATTGGGCAGGCAGACGGCGACGAAGCCGGCAGCGATCAGGCACAAGACCGCGACAGCGTTGCGAGGGCGCCGGATAGCAGTGTCAACGATAAGCCACAGCATTGCCCCGATGGCCCCAATCCAAAGTGGCAGGGCACTGTCAAAGGCAAACGGATGTCTCGGTGGCGAGAAGAAGCGAACAAACCGGGTAATGAAGCTCTCGCCGCCACCGCTGTAGCTTAAGTTGAACAGGAACACCGCGTCCACGAACTTGTTCCAGCGGCCCGTCACCCCGAAGTAGAACGATGCCCCAACCCAGAGAATCAGCGGTCCAGTGGCGAAAAGCAAGAGCGCCGTCGCGACCGACCTGGCTCGCCCGGTGACCGAAGCATTCCGCCATGTATCCCAGATGATCCACATGGCGAGCAACACCCAATGGACCGCGACGATCGTCTTGATGCTCGACGCGATGGCCAGGGCGCATCCCGAGGCGAAGATCGTCCAACGCGTCGAAGGTGTCCGGCACAGTGCCATGTACCACGCCGCGAGGATCAACGTGTTCATGTAGATTTCGCGGTTGCACCCTTCCCCGGCTGTTCCCGGATCGGAAGAGGCGATCGCAAACAGCAGTGCTCCCAGAGAAGCGGCACCTGTGCCGCTACCTTTGCGTAAAATGAGATAGACCAGTACGAGCGAAGCCAGGGAGAAGGCTGTCGCCATGCAACGAAAGACGAGCGGCGAGTCGCCGAAAAACGCGATCACGCCCGCAAACAGGGTGAACACACCGAACGGCTGATGGTCCCAGACGTCGACGTACAACCAATCTCCTTGAAGCAGCCGAGCTGCGATGTAGGCGTAGTTGCACTCGTCGGTCTCGAGCGGAAGGTCGAAGGCGTGCAAGCGAAACGCGACCATCACGATAGCCGCGACGAGCAGAGCACCCCATTCGGCCCCCCGGAGGCTCCCCGCTCGCGTAGCTGCCCCGTTGTCCAGCGGATTTCCCATCGACGAACATCGTAACTCGCCCGCTGGCAGACAACCAAGGGGTCACCTGGGCGCGTTGGCAACCGAATCCTGGTACAATGAAACAGGGCCCCCTGGCACGCATCCCTCGACAGGGTCCGTTGGGCCCCGGTCGAGGGACTTGACGGGTATGACCCGCTGTCGAATTGGGCAAGGTTTGAAGGTGTGATGCTCACGTTCTCCCTCCAATCCGGCTCCAACGGTAACGCGATTTACGTGGAGGCGGACGGGGTGCGCCTGCTCTTCGACGCCGGGATCAGCGGGAAGATGGCGGAGCGGCGGATGGCTGTCCACGACCGGGACATCCGTGACGTCGATGCTCTCATCATTTCGCACGACCATCGAGACCACGTGGGGTGTGCCGGGATTTACCAGAGGAAGTACGGGCTACCGGTTTACATTACCGGCCAGACCCTGCGGGCGGCCACGCAATGGTACAATCTGGGTCGACTCTCCGATGTGCGGCACTTCCGCTCGGGCGAGACCTTGACCTTCAGGGAGGTCCGCGTTCATACCATCCCCACCCCCCACGATGCCGCCGACGGCGTAGGATTCGTGGTTGAGGCGGGGGGTAAGCGTCTGGGTATTTTGACGGATCTTGGCCACCTGTTCGACGGTCTGCAGAGCGTCGTCGAATCGCTCGACGCTCTCTATCTGGAATCGAACTACGATCCCGAGATGCTGGATACGGGTGGGTACCCGGCGGTGCTCAAAGCGCGAATCCGAGGACCGCGCGGGCATCTGTCCAACGATGATGCAGCGTCGCTGGTTCGGGCGTGCCGTCGCCGACGCCCGAGATGGATGGCGGTCGCCCATTTGAGCGAGGAAAACAACAGCCCCGACCTGGCGATCAGTGTTCAGCACGATGTCCTTGGCCGGGATTACCCCGTCTATCAAGCTTCGCGCTATGAGACGTCCGAGCTGCTCACCGTGTAGGAGCGACGGCAAGTTCGGGCCCGTTCAGATCCGAAACTGATCGTTCTCGTCGTCTTCCTCGTCCTCACCGAGCTTCCAGCGGTCAGCCTCGTCCGCCTCGTCGATTTCGCGCTCCATATGCTCGAACATTTTCTCTTGGAGGGGGGCGAGTCGCTTATACATATCGAGGGTGGCCTGGTGCGACTTGGCAATCACGCTGAGCTGGGCAAGCTGCCATTTCAAGAGGCACTCGGGCTCCTTGATATTGCCAAACGGGTCGCACGTGAGCAGCGGTGAGC
>CAYOQG010000113.1:0-16035 GCA_964405925.1 uncultured Phycisphaeraceae bacterium
GTCCATAGACTGGCCCATACAGGCCGCCAAACGTCTCCGTTAACCTCGGAGCAGCAGAATTCGAGCCGAATATTGGCGCACGCCGATAGCTCGAAGGCCTCCCACCAGCCTGGATCCTTGATGTCGGCAGTGGGGTCGAAGTTGTTGTCGTCACAGACGTCCGGCCAGTCATCAAACGTTGCGGCGCTGTTATTACCGGTGATGGTGAGGTGTAACGGGTCCGCACCGAGCGCCGGAACCGTAATATAGTGGACGTCAGCATCCACGCACGTGTCGCCGCCGGAATACTCGCTGAGCGGCTGTTCGCAGCAGTTCGGGTCACAATCCGTGCCGAAGCCGAGAAACTCCTCCGTGCCCATCAGTGGTCCAGGACCGTCAGGATCGTCGCATTCCGTGTCGGTTGCGACCGTGCGACAGTTACCGGTGTTGTTGGCGCAGCACGCTCCGAAACTGCAATTATCAATAAGGTCGCAGGAACCCTCATCGGGCGGATCGCAATCCTCATCACCGTCGCAGATCGTCATTCCGTCCGGACAAAGCCCGCAAATCGTACCCTCCAGTTGGGGTATGTTGCCCTCGGCCCTGCATTCCCAGCGAAGGCGGTTGGTGCAGCCACCCTCTTCAGCATCGCAGCAGGCACCCAGCGGCGCCGTCGTCAACGTCCCCACTAGTTCGAATGCCAGCACGTCGGGGATGTCGTTGCACGTGCCGTCACCGGTGCAATCGTTATTACCGTTACGCCGATCGCACCACTCGCCGCCGCGGTCACCACCGCTGCACTCTCCGAGCAGGTCATCGACTGCACCACCATCGGTCCACATGCGGCCCGAGTCGTTGACCCCGACGTCGACCGCGTCCGTGGACAGCATCATGACTCGCCCATCCAGCCCGAAGTTGGCCTGGACGCTAAAGACTACGAACCCTTTCGTGGGGATCACCAGCGGAGGGTCGAAGTCGACCGTACGGATGCCCAGGGTCGTCAGTCGGTCATTGACCAGGTCCGGCCAGAATGTGCTTTCGATGAAAATTCCGTTCTCGTCGTAGAAATCGAGCGTCCAACGGGCGGTGTGGTGCCCGTAAGCGGCCCCGACGAACCGGAGAAACTCGACCGCGAAGAACCGCTGCTCCGGTGGCAGTGAGGCGTGATCGGCTGTCTCATAGTCGTCACCCAGGCTGCTGAGCGGATCACAGTCGAGGTTCGAGATCGGACCGAGGTTTGGGCCCCACGCACCCTGCGAGGCAATACCGCTACCATAAAATGGGCAGTCGTTGGTGTTCCCCGAGGGTTCGACCTCTTCACACCCGTCCGCGGTGGCCAGGAACGTTCCGCCAGCATCCTCGCAATCCGCAAGATTGTCCGCCGTGCACGTGCCGTCAGAAGCACAGCATCGCCCCGGTGTCACGACATCTTCGTGGAGGCAAACGCCATCAGGTTGGCACGTGTCCCGTGTGTCGGCGTCCTCGTCATCACAATCGGCGCTCGTCACACATGCCGGGTAGCACGCATCGGCAACTTCGTCACAGACATCGCCGCCGCTGCAAGGCGGCGTTCCCGCTTCACAGGTGCCGGCGTTACAATTCTCCGGACCGTTGCAGAAGAGCCCGTCATCACATGTCGGATCGCCGCCACCGTCTACCGGCGTATACACGCACTTGCCAGGTGTACCGCTGCACATGTAATGCAAGCACTGATCGCAGACACCGCACTGCTCATCGACTAGACAGACTTGACCGCTAAGGGCCTTGTCCATGCCCTCGAAGGGCTCCCAGACGGACAGCAGCCTCGGGCCGACCAAGGCGAGACTGCCCCGCCCCTCGACCAACGCACTGCTTTCGCGGTAATCCGCCCTTACCGGCGCGAAGACAGGTAGCTGCAGATCCGACGGTATGCCCGGACCGGCCGTCGCTCGCGGCCCCTCTCTCACAGAACCACTACCCCTCCCAGGCCGTTCACCGTAGAGCGTTTGGCTAGAGACAGCCAAGCCCAGCATGGTGACCCCCAGGAGTGGGCGCCATTTGTTGCCCTCTCTCATAGGATCGTACCTCCATTAAGCAATTCAGATCCCTGTCCCGTTCAACCCGGTACCACCCGCTTAAGGCGTAAGTGGATTCGATGCCCGACGTTCTGAAGCAAGTCACGTGAAGCACTGACAACACGGTGTCGCGAGCGGCCTCTACCGCCGCAGCACGGAAAGCCAGGAATGTCGATGGGGAAGATTCCTTTCCCGAATGTCAGCAGCGTCACGCTCGGCCACACACCGCCTGCTGGCCATACCCTCCAATCGCGGTGCGGTGACTCCGCCATGCCCTCGCGAGCCGCCGATTCAAAGAGCGCATGACGCGACGCTTGTCGACAAGCCCGTTGCCATGCTCTCCCTGGCGACAAAGAGACGTCACTTTGCAGCTGCTCCGGCAAAGCAGCTACCGCCGCTACTTCGCGGCTGAAAACCCAGACGCCTCAATCGCTGGGACCGGCGAACGTCACGAGACTTCTTATACCACAATTGCCCCATGGAAAGCGAGTAATTTTGGGCCACGGATCGCAAATCCCATGGCAAAAATGTGCCACGAGAGAGGACGGTAATCATCCGTAAGGCGTCAGTTCACGCTACAAAAAAGCAAGCCAAAACTCAGCTCGAACCTGGACATGCTGGCTTGAATCCACACACAATGTCAAAACCAAAGCCCGTTTACAGGTTTTGACAACTCACCGATTAACTTCGTTAAGGGGATGCATCATAAACGCAACACCGAAGCAACCCACAACAACGCGACCGCATGAAAGAAATTTTGTGGGAATATTTGGAGCTGCGTGAGAGTTGCTTGCGTTTCGCTTTCCGCACATCGGCAGCTCTATCTCCCGCAGTGCTGTTGGAACTACCGTTGCCTGTGCTTTGTCCGCACGCTGTTGTCGACCCACATCGTTGCGTTCTTGCCCACAGCCACATCCACAATGTCTGTGGGCGGCATGACTACACGGCCGTCGGACCCGACGTTGACCCGCATGTCGAACACGACATAGCCCTTGGTCGGGATCACCAGCGGCGGGTCCAAGTCGACGGTCCGGATCGCGATGTTGGTGTTCGCGGCGCTTTGCCCGTCAAGCAAGAAGACGTTCTCGATGAAGATCCCGTTCTCGTCACCGAATTCCACCGACGAGCGAGCGGCTGTCTGACGCAGCACCCCACCGATCTCCGAATGTCAGTTGAACTGGAAAGCGTCCGAACGAGCTGCATTCTATTGCGCTGGGCGTGGTCAAACCGAGACGAACGAGGCGCCGGGCTCTCGCTGGACACGCGCGGTGCGGGGGCACCCTTCCTAAACTTACGGGACTTCCGTAACAACCATCTGCACAGGGTCGAGGAGCATCCACGCCAGTTCTGAGCCGTGGGCACGCTGCCGAGGAGCCTCAGTCCGGACCGCGGAATCATCTCAATGGACTGAAAGTAGCCTTGACCCTCTCACCAACCTATGGTAGGTTAGGAAAGAGCGGGGAAAGGGGACAGCCGAGGCTTCGCCTCCTGGTCTGCTTGAAGGTGTAGGTAGCCTAAGTTACCGGCCTGTCGCGAAGTGCGCGTCCGCGCAAACGGAAGCGTACGCGTGTTTCGCCACCGGCCTGTGGGACATAGCTGTGGAGTATGCCGTTTCCGTCTCGCGCGCACAGGACCTTGTCGGCCACAGGTTTCGTGATTCCGACCTCGCTGTCACCGCCTTGACGCACTCGTCGGTTGCCGGTTCTCGGCTCGAGAGTAACGAACGCCTTGAGTTTCTCGGCGATGCCATTCTCGGTGCGGCCATCTGCGGTGAGTTGTATCGAAGGTTCCCGAACTGGCTTGAAGGTGATCTGACAAAGGTCAAATCCATGGTCGTTTCCCGACGGGTTTGTGCCAGGATCGCCGACGAGACCGGTTTGACGGATCTTCTGATCCTGGGCAATGGGATCGAAGGGCAGGGTGCCTTGCCGATGTCCCTGAAGGCGGCTGTGTACGAAGCCGTGATTGGCGCAATCTACCTTGACGGCGGTTTTGAGGCTGCAAAGCAGTTCATTTTGCGCACCGCCGCCCGTGAGCTTGACGCCTGTGCCCAGTCCGACAACCACGACAACCACAAGTCAACACTTCAGCAATACGTCCAGCGCACCATGGCGGCTACACCCGACTATGAAGCCCTTGACGAGCAGGGTCCCGATCATAGCAAGTGCTTCGAGGTCTGTGTGGTGATCAACCATCAACGGTTTCCCAGCGCGTGGGGCCCAAGCAAGAAGGAAGCAGAGCAGGAAGCCGCCCGTCGGGCGCTGGAGATCCTCCAAGCAGGAGCAAGCACACCGCGGCGTGATGCGCGCTGACGACGCACCGAACGCACGCGGACTCCGTTGATCATCTTCGTACCTTGCCTCTGATCAGGTCGACCGGCCTGACCGTTAGCAGCGCCCAAGTTCCGCCCGCAAAGCGCCTTCCAGCATCGGGTAGCGGAACTCGAAACCCGTCTCGCCCAGCTTTTGGGGGATGACGCGGGCACCGGAGAGCAGCAATTCGTTGCCCATCTCACCGAAGGCAAGCCGGGCCACGAACCCTGGAAGCGCAGCAAGGGTAGGTCGTCGCAGGATGCGCCCGAGTATCTTTGTAAACTGACGGTTCGTAACCGGGTTGGGGGCGACGGCATTGACGGGACCCGAAAGCTGATCGCAATCGAGGACATGTTTGATGATCCGAATCAAATCCTCAAGTGCGATCCAGCTCATGTACTGACGGCCACTGCCGACCTTGCCGCCGATTCCCATCTTGAACGGTGTCAGCATCTTGGCAAGAGCCCCACCTTCGCGTGACAGCACGATGCCGATGCGGAGATTCACCACACGAATGCCCGCGTCGCGTGCCGGCATCGAGGCTGCTTCCCACGCCTCGCACACCTCGACCAGGAACCCCCTTCCTGGAGGGCTCGATTCGGTCAGGCGTTCGTCACCGCGATCGCCGTAGTAACCGATCGCTGACGCGCATACGAGGACCGGCGGTCGGCGATCGAGTCCTGCAAGGGTCTCACAAAGGAGTCGCGTCCCCCCGACACGGCTTTCGAGGATCGCTTGCTTTCGAGCAGCGGTCCAGCGACCCCCGGCGATGTTCTCCCCCGCGAGGTGCACGACCGCTTCGACGCCGTCCAGCTTCGCGGACTCGATGGTGCCCTTCCCCGGATCCCAGGCGATCTGAGATTCAGCCGCTTGAGTGGATCGTCGCACCACCCTGTAGACGTCATCACCACTGGCCCGCAGAACGCCTACTAGGTGGCCTCCGACCAAACCTGACGATCCGGTAACAGCGATGCGCAACGGTGCCGTCTCCTCAAGAAGCGGGTGCTGTCCATGTGCCCGTTCCGTCGCCTGCAGGCGACGAGGAGGCATTGTCCGTGCTATATGTTGCGTTGGCAAACACTGCTGCTGCAAAGGGCCCGGCCTCGATCGTGTCGACACTGGCATCATCGAGCCCAGCAGCGCATGATGACAGAATGACCCGTGATCCAGACGAACCGCCAGCCAGCGGACGCCGGTTCCGCAAAGCCCTTGAGTCGACGCTGGCTCGCTGGTCGCAGCCGATCAAACCGGCTCAGTTGGATCAACTGTGCGCCCATTTCGCAGCCGTGATCAAGGCCAATCGGGTCATGAACCTCACCCGGATCACCGACCCTGTGGAGTCGGCGGTCAAGCACTACGCGGACTCGCTTGCCCTTCTTCGATGGGTCAAGTTGCGAGGCATCGAGGTGCGGACGATTCTGGACGTCGGAACGGGTGCCGGGTTTCCCGCCGTCCCGCTGGCTGTGATGCGACCGGACTGGTCGATCACCGCAATCGATGCGACGCGAAAAAAGATCGAGTTCGCTCGCCAGACCGCCGACGCTATCGGGCTGACGAACATACGTTGCGAGCACGCTCATTCGAGGCACTGGAATCCAGGTCGCACATCCGATGTGGTCACCTTCCGGGCCCTGCGAAAGCTCCGTGACGCACTGAGTGAAACGGCCCACCTTGTCGCCAAGCAGGGTTGGCTCATCGCCTATAAAACCGCGCTGTCAACGCATGACGACCGGCGATCCCTCGAACCGTTGCTGGCCAAGCTTCGGCTGATCCCAGCCGCCGAATACCCTTATTCAATCCAGTACGATTACTTGTCGTTAAAACGCGTGCTCTGGATCTATCGCCGCCTGCCGGCGTGACTCGCAACGTGCATCATCTCGATCGGGCGAGCACATCCATGAAATAGGCAGACGCTCGGGCACCGGCTTGGAGGTCGGACAACGAGAAGAACTCGTTGGGGCCGTGGGCGTTGCAGTTGGGATCGCAGAGACCCATCATGAGCGAGTCGGCCCCGAGCACTTCCTTGAATAAAGGCAGGATCGGGAGCGTGCCACCCTCCCGGATGAAGAACGGTCTTGTGCCGAACCCCGACTCCATGGCCTTCCCGGCAGCCGCGATTCCGGGCGAATCTAAAGGACAAAGGTAAGCCGGGGCTATCGCATGTTCGAGGATTTCCAGCTTCACACCCGGTGGACAAAGGCTCTGAACCGCCTTGTCGAAGCCGTCAGCTACCTCACGGGCGTCCTGGTCGGGGACGATCCGCATCGAGACCTTGGCTGCCGCCTTCGCGGGGATGATGGTGGACGCACCCTGGCCTGTAAACCCGCCGAACAAGCCGTTGACGTCCAGGGTCGGACGGGCCCATCGACGCTCGAGGGTGCTGTACCCCTCCTCTCCCGCGAGTGCGGGCACGCCTGTCGAGACGCGGTATCCCTCTTCATCGAAAGGAAGTTCTTTCAACCGGGCACGTTCGTCGTCAGTCAGCTCGCGGACGCGGTCATAGAAGCCCGGGATGGTCACACGGTTGTCACTGTCGCGCAGGGCGGTGATGATGGCGGCGAGGGCGTTGGCGGGGTTCGTCACCGTCCCGCCATACGACCCGCTGTGGAGGTCCTGTTTCGGTCCAGTAAGAACGATCTCCTTGTAGACCATGCCCTTTGTACCGTACGTGATCGCCGGGGTGTTGGCGTCAAACTTGGGCGTGTCGGAAAGGGCAATGTAATCGCAGGCCAGCCGGTCGGCGTGCTCACGAATGACCTGCTCGAGATTCGGTGAACCGATCTCCTCCTCGCCCTCAATCAAGAACTTGACGCGGATCGGTAAGGCACCCGCGACCTTCATCCAGGCTTCGACAGCCAGCAGGTGGGCGAGGGTTTGCCCCTTGTCATCGGCCGCTCCGCGGGCGTAGACCTTACCGTCGTCGCCCACGCTCGGCTTGAACGGCGGTGACCGCCAGAGCGATTCGTCACCTGTCGGCTGAACGTCGTAATGGCCGTAGATGAGAATCGTCGGAGTCCCGTCAGGCCCGGGACCGCTGTCTGCCAGGATAGCCGGGTGCCGCTTGGTCTCGACAATCTCGCTCGTGAAGCCGCATTCCGCTAGTAGGCGATGGGCCCACTGGGCCCCCTTTCGCATATCGCCCTTGCGCTGAGGGTCGGTCGAGATGCTCGGGACCCTCAACCAATCCATGAACCGCGCTGCGTTTGCATCCTTGTTGGCCTCGATATGGCCTATGACTTTCTCGATCACGTACCGCTCCTTGCCAGCTTGAACTAGGGGTCGGACCGGGTGCATGACACAGACGAAAGCTCACCCGCTCGTCAAAACGCATCTTAGCGGTTGCCGTGGCAATAACCAGCGGGTCGGAAGTCCGTCCTCCCATAGGGCAGGGCAGGCCTCTCGTGTGAGCCGGAACGGTTTGACCATTTGACCGAATGGTCAGTCGACCGGGAAAATGCCCCGGTGAGCATGTCGGTGAACAGCTCATCTGAAACGTCGGCGCAGAAGCGGCGTGGCGAGGGTCCAGACTGGGACAAGGTGCCGTTTGACGTGGGATGCGCGCGGTGCGGCCAGGACCTACGCGGGCTCAGCGATCCGGTTTGCCCTCGATGCGGTCTGACCTTCAATTGGACCGATGCCGTGCCGATCGAGGAGCTTACGTGCTTGCGCTGTGGTTATCACCTCTTCGGTCTGGATCGCACCCGCTGCCCGGAATGCGGTACGGATTTCACGTGGGAGGAGGTGTTGGCAGAGTACCGCAGACGGGCCAAACCGTGGTTCGAATACCAGTGGCGAAGACGACCGGTCAGATCGCTGGTTCGAACGTGGCGAACGACGTTGCGACCCCAGCGGTTCTGGTCGGAGATGGATATCCACGACCCGCCGCGGCTTAGGCCCCTGATCGGGATGATCGCCCTGTCGCTTATGTTATCGCTTGCCATCTGGCCTCTCGGTTGGGCACTTGCGGATTGGCTTTGGTCTTGGCGGTGGTCGGCTGGTAACACGTGGCGGCGGGCTCAGTGGGGCTCCTGGGGTGGTCTCATCGACCGTTGGACGGCAGTCCTGAACGACCCAACCGTCTATTCCACGCTGGCCTGTGCCGCTGTATGGATGCTGACCAGCCTGGGAGCCCTGCTGATCTTCCGTCAATCGATGCGCCGCTACAAGGTAAGAACCGTGCACGTCGTTCGAGTCTGGGTGTACGCACTGGCGATGATGCTGTGGGTCGCTATGATCGTCCCCTTCCTTCCGTCGCTGATCACCGCCGTTTGGGGGTTCCCGGTGGACCCGTTTCTACCTACCTACTGTTACCTTTTCCTCGTGCCCTACGTGGTCTGGTCGATCCATCACGCCTACAAGCGATACCTTCGTATGAGGCATAGCCTTGCAGTGGGCATCAGCTCGCAGGTGATCGGGGTCCTGGGAGGACTTGCCGTCTGTGACGCGTTTACGACACGTAATTATACGGCAAGCCTCTTGCAGGAGCTGGCGGACTGGGTAGGTCTGGGGTTCTAGCGAGTCGGTTAGTCCAGGGGAGGGTTGCGACGGACGGCGAACTGATGAGATTGACAGGACCATGACAGGGCGATCGGACAAGGTGACGCACGACACGAGAGGCAAGGCTCCCGTCAAGCGTGTGACCAACGCTCCCTCAACGCAAGCCCCGGGGCCAGACTGGGACAAGGTGCCGTTTCATGTTGGATGCGCGCGGTGTGGGCAGGACTTGCGCGGGCTTTGTGATCCGGTCTGCCCTCGATGCAGCCTTACCTTCGATTGGACCGAAGCCGTACCGATTGAGGAGCTTACCTGCGGGCGCTGCGGGTACCATCTCTACGGGTTGAGCCGTACGCGCTGCTCGCCCTGTATCTTGGATGACGGCTCGGACCCTCATGCAGACGGCCACTGATCCCAAGCCGGTGTTTCCGACTCGAATGCGTGTCCTTCACCGGTCGCTGGCGCTCCCGGCTCGGATCGGCGTCGTGTGGGCAGCCGTGCCGTGAGCGAATAGAATCCCCGTTGATGCCCGACGTGCTCAACGAGACTGGTGCGGACCCGCGGTCGATCCTGGTCGTGTTACCCACCTGGGTAGGTGATTTCGTGATGGCCACCCCGACCCTACGGGCAATCCGCGACCGCTTCCCGGACGCCCACATCGTGTTTCTGCTCGAGCCCAATCTCCAGCAGCTCGTTGAAGGCGGAGACTGGATGAACGAGTGCGTCGAGTGGCCGGTAAAAGACCTGCGGTCGCCCTACCGTAAGGCGTACCGCGATCTCGTCTGGGACCTTCGCCGTCGGCGTTTTGACTGGGCGATCTTGCTGTCGAACTCGTTTCGCTCTGCGTTGGTCGCCCGTCTCGCAGGGGCGAGGCGTCGCATGGGCTATGACCGCGATGGACGGGGGTTTCTGCTGACGGACCGCTTGCCGGTTACGAATCGCCGTTCGGCAAGATCCGCAGGGCGACCGGCGAGGGGTAACTCCGCGCAGGCTAAAGCCCGCGACTCGGAGATACCCGCCCCGCCGGGACCGTTTATCCCGATGCGCCTGGTCGACTATTACGCTGACCTGGCTGAGTACCTTGGGTGCGAAAGACCCGGCGATCGGTTTGAGCTATCCACGACGCCTGATTGCGACCGCTCCGTCGGTCGACGGCTTACGGAACTGAGCATCGCGGACCGCCATCCGCTGGTGCTTCTCAGCCCGGGAGCGAAGTACGGGGCCGCCAAATGCTGGCCTCCGGAGCGTTTCGCAGCCGTGGCCGATCGTCTCATCGAGTCCGAGAGCGCGACCGTAGCCATCACTTGCGGGCCCGGTGAGGAGCCGATCGCCCGTGCCATCGCCTCCGCCATGGATCGTGAGCCAATCGTCCTTGTCGACCCCCGACTGACGCTTGGGGAACTAAAATCGCTCGTGTCACGAAGCGACTTGCTGATCTGCAACGATGCCGGTCCTCGACACATTGCGAAGGCGTTTGACGTCCCGGTTGTAACGGTGTTCGGCCCGACCCATCCGGAGTGGACAGCCACCGACTACCCAGCGGAGCGGATCGCACGGGTCAACGTCGACTGCGGACCGTGTCAGGAGCGCGTCTGCCCCTTGGGTCATTTGAAGTGCATGACCGGTGTACCAACGGACATGGTGTTTGCCGCAGCGGTTGAGCTTCTTTCAGAAGCGGGCCGTCGCAACGTCGGAATCGACCCTCAATGACTGATGGGACCCCTCTACCACCTGATCCGTCACTCATTCGCTGCAACGATCTGACCGTTGTTGCCGGCTACGCGGACGTTCTTCGGGCAAGTGGTCTGGACTGCCTTGACGCGTTGTTCGCTCTTTCGGACGCCGATCGGCTATCCAAACCGGGCCTGGGGAGTTGGCGGGAGCGCTTGCGATTCCAACTTGAAGTTCATGGGCAGCAACAGACGGTCTACCTCAAACGATTCACCAGAGCGCCCTTGTCTGAGAGGAGGGAGGTCAGGCGGTCGGGCAGCGGGGCCATGAGCATGGCCGGGCTCGAATGGACCTGGATACATCGCCTCGCGGCAGACCGGATTCCGTGTGTCTGCCCCATCGCGTTTGGCGAGTCGCTGGATGGCGGAAAGGAAGTGCGAAGTGCGGTCTTGACCGCAGCTGTCCCTGGGCAATCCCTGGAGCGCTGGTGTTCTACGTGGGAAGACAACGATCGTGCCATCATACGCCGCCTGGTGGACCCGCTGGCTGAGTTGATTGCCCGTTTCCATCAGCTTGGCTATGTCCATCGAGATTTGTACATCTCGCACATCTTCTTCGATCCAACAGGTCCGATCGAGGAATCGCTGCACCTGATCGACCTGCAACGGGTGATGCGGCCACGGTGGGGACATCGACGATGGATGGTGAAGGATCTCGCGTCACTCAACTTTTCTACACCGGCAAGGCTAATCTCGAATGCGATCCGGCTTCGGTGGTTGACACGGTACCTTCAGGCTCGCAAGTTGGACGGGTCGGCGAGACGCCTTGTTGCCCGGATCGTCAGCAAGACGCGGCGGATCGCCGCCCACGAGCGGCGTCGGCAGACCCGACTGCGAAAGAAAGGCGAGAGGTCGTGAAGATCGCGTTGGTGATAGAGTGGATGGACGCATGGCGCGGTGGTGCGGAGACGTCAACGCTTCAGTTCCTCCATCATCTGATGCACCGAGACGTTGAGATTCACGTCTTTTCGCGGAGTCGACCGTCACCCGCGCCGAATCTGCACGTGCATACGATCCGCGGTGCGTCCATGTCCCGCACGCGTCAGAGTGTCACGTTTAGGCACCGTGTGGATCGCATACTACAGAATGCTTCGTTCGACGTCGTTCACGTGATCACGCCCTGCCGAAGTGCTGACATCTATCAACCCCGCGGTGGCACGGTCGCGGAGATGATCGAGCGGAACATCGCACTGCTGAGCGCCCGGCCGGTGCGGCGGTTGAAACGCTATGCGAATCATTTCAACTTCAAACAGCGGTACACGCTGGCCTTGGAGCGGGTCCTTCTGGGAAACCCCCACGGGCCCAAGGTCGTCGCCATCTCCGACTACGTGGTGGACCAGTTGCGACGTCACTACGCGCTGCCCGATGAGCGGATCTGCAAGATCTACAACGGCGTTGACCCCGACCTGACGACCCATGATCAGCGACAGGGGCATCGAGCGGCGATCCGCAGCGAGTTTGAAATCGGCGACGACGACGTGCTTGTGCTGCTGATTGCCCACAACTTCCGCCTCAAGGGTCTTCGACATTGGATGGAAGCCCTTGCCCTTTTGGTCAAACGTGGTGTCACCAACGTGCGATCTCTTGTAATCGGGAAAGGTGAAAGCGAGCAATGGCACCGGTTGACCGCCCGCCACGGGATCGCCGATCGACTCACTTTTACCGGCCCCAGCGATCGCGTCAGACAGTTCCACCACGCAGCCGACGTGCTCGTCCACCCGACGTATTACGACCCCTGTAGCCGTGTTGTCCTGGAAGCCATGGTGGCCGGGCTGCCCTGCATCACCACCCGGTGGGACGGCGCGTCGGAGATCATCGAAGACGGTGTCAGCGGATACGTCCTGGACGACCCGCGCAACGTAGCCGCCCTTGCCGATCACGTCGAGACCTTATGTGATCCCGAGTGCCGAGACTGCACGGGCCGACACGCCGCCGCGATCACCGACCGCGTCAGCATGGCCCGCCACGCTGACGAGATGCTGGCACTATATGAGGAAGTACGGGCTCACCGCCCCGGAACCACTGCCGCCGCCACCCGCCGTTAATGCTATCGTCGGATCGTAGGATACGTTTACGCCCAGCCTGAAAGGCTGGGGTAGCGTTCCCCCTGCCCACCGCCATGAAACCACTACCAGCGCTACCCGCAGTTGGACTCTGTCTAAATCACAGTGCGCGATTCGGCGCCACCGTTCCGAGCCGCGACCATGACAGGCTGTCGGAATACCGTCATTGCACATTCACGAAAGGTACATTTCGCTCCTCAAGACTGGGGGACAGAGGCCGAAAGTACCGTCAGAATGCGTCTCGGAATACTCGGAATGGAGTATTCCGACAGCCTGATGAGGGAGCGGACATTCGGCGCTGACGCTGGCGCGCATTCGCGCACGGTCATTTAGTCTCCAGTCTCTATTCTCTAGTTTCTGGCCCGGCAATGCCCTGGATGCCGAGATCATGGCATCTTCCAACCTGAAAGGCTGTGATATACTAGTCCAGGGCATCGCCCTGGGTTGCCGACCCCATGGCACCTTCCAGCCTGAAGGGCTGACATATAATAGCCCAGGGCATCGCCCTGGGGTGCCAATACCATGTCGCCAACCGCCCTGAAAGGGCGCGATAAACAACGTGCCCGGGTTTGCCAATGCGCGGCGTCTCTGTAGCGCCCTTGCAGCGCATGATTCTACACTGGTATCGCCACTCGCGGTTCTCAGCGTACATGAATGGCCCCATAACGCGCATTCCAACCGGTCCAACTTAATCCGCGAAACGGCTGTGTCGATAGGACATTAACGCCTCTCGCTTGGGTTCTCCGCCCTGTCGATCCAATCGCGAGACGCGACTGGCAGATGAATCGGTGCGGAGATGCAAATACCACCGGAGCACCTCTATAAAGCGCTACGCAACGCCCGGGTGGATCACATCTATCACGCAAACACCGTGGTCACGTCGTCCCATTTTCTCCGTGCTGGGGCTCTGCTATCCCGGGGGGAAGTCGAACAACGAGGTTTGAGGCAAACCCCGCAGAGCTCCGACGCGATTGATAAAAAGCATGGGATCTGGTTTGACGTGTTCGCAGATTCGGTGGACATCCACGAAAGAGCAAGCACCCCGAACTTGTACGGACCGGTGTTATTTGTTCTTGACTTGAAGATCATCACCGACAGTTTCCCAAGGGTAGTCTCGGTGACAAGACTGAATCCGACGAAGTGGGACGGGCTAAGCGAGGACGCGAAATGGTTTACCTCAGCCGAGCATCTGGAGAAGGAGTTTAGGTATGGGGAGTTCGACCAGATGATCGTCTTTCGAGAGTGCGGTGGTGAAGTTTCCTTCGAAGCGCATCTGAAGGAGGTTGTTATCGATGACCCCGGGCAAAACTGCAACGGTGGAATCGACTACTACGCCCATGCAGTGGAAGCGCTTACTATGGCGATGAACGCTGGCGGAATAACAACGAAGGTTAGGAAACGTAGGTGCTCCATGTGGTGCAAGTGCAAGGCAGCCTATCGCGCAGATACAGATTGGACTAAGCGGGCATTTCTTGCGCAAGTGTGACGAGTCGCTGGAAAATAGCAGCATGCGTTACACACACTGGCTCCTCAGACTCCTACCGTGGGTGCGAAAGTGGACCCCCTAACGACGCGGTGCGCCAGATGGGTCCACCCCTCGCGCTTGGAATGTGTTCAGAACACCCACATGGCGAGATTGTCCGATGAACAACAGACAAAAGAAAGCATGGGAGGACTGGCGCGTGCTTCACCGAGCGTACGCGCGCCAGGTGTCTCGTGCTGCCCAAGGCATCGCAAATACGGACGAAAACGCGTCCGAATGCGCACTTGCCATCGTTGCAATCGCTTCCATGCTCGAAGCGTACTCGAACTTTCGCTCCGAGCTTGAGTTCGACCGTCCAATCGTCGAATGTCTCAAGAAGGTCCCTGTTCCGCAGCGGTATCTGCTCTATCCGCGCGTTGCGGGTGCGCCTCACAGCTACATTGTGCAATGGGAAGGCGACTCAATCCACAAGGAGGTCAAAGGCATCTTCACACAGAGGAACAACATCGCACATGCGAACAAAACCCTCTCGTTCAAGGATTGTACTCCAGCCAAGGTCGCGCAGCTCTGGGACACTTGCCTCGACTTGCTGTTGAGACTGGAGACCGGGCCGGCCGGTCGGATCCCTGCGTCCAGGCATTTGGACTTCGAGGAGGAGATCGATGCCTTGCGCGTGAAGGCAAGGACGTAGAGGGTGTTGGCCAGGACTCCACCATCGCACGATACGTCATCGACGCACCCACTTTTCGCACCACGCGGTGGTGCGGCGAGGGCCGCACCCTGCTGGCTTCGTCGCTCGTCCCCGCCGATCCCCCACCCCGACACACATCCCCGATTCTCAGTCAATAAACACCGACGCATTCACCCGAAAACGCGCTGCCAGCTTCTTGACGTGCTCGATGGTGAGCGATCGCTGACCCTTTAGGATCTTCGACCCCATACTCACATGAACACCCAACAACCGGGCAAGGTCGGAAGCCTTCATGTCGTTTTCAGCCAGCAGGTGCTTTAGCGTAGCAAGGCCACTGACACCGGAAGTATCAATGGCATGGTGCGACGCTTCGTAAGCTTGCACGAGCTGAACGAGCGTTTCCAGGTAAGCCGACTGACCCTGGGTCAGCTTGCCGTTGGCCATGAGGCGATCGATCATCTCCAGCGTGTTCTCGTAGTGAACCTCGTCCGTGATAGCCTGCGGAGGCATCTGCCGAACCAGATCCACGAACTGGCCGGGCAACTTCGTCTTCTTATGGCCGTGCTTGGTCGCTGGCATTGGTTTATTCCTTCCACTTGCCCTCGTTGTACTCATCGTGCGTCAAAACGTACCTCACGTTCACCAGTTGGTGGTCATACCGGATGCGGGCGATCAGGCGGTACTTGTTGCCGCCGATATTGAACACCGTCAGCGTCTCACTTTGCTTGGTTCTCACTCCGTCCGCGTGCGAGTACGTCTGTCTAACGTCCTTCAGGCTTCTCCATGCGGCTGCGGTCGCGGTCTTGTACCATTGACGCAACGGTTCCTTCGCATCGGGGTGTAGGTCCCAAAACTCTCTCAAGGGTTTGAGGCTAATCACCCGCATATAGACATTTTGTCTAAACCGTTCGGTAAAGTCAAGCCCCCATTTAGACAATTTGTCGAGAAACCCCCACGTTGCTTCCCGGCTTCCCCTTGTCGCTCCGTCCCTTTATCCCTGCCTCCCTCCGTCCCTCTGTCCCTGCCCTCCCGTGCCCGTGTTCCGCTTCTTGCGTTTTCCCATTCGCTATTCGATATTCGCTATTCTCCTTCCCCCAGCGATCACCCCCGACGTTATTACCCTGGACGTGCGCACAAGAAGCGAACACGTCCGGGAGAAGGAAGAGCCCGATGTGCGAAAAAAAAGTAGGTTCTCCTCCAGATTAGTTACCAGCAAGCTTCCCCGGGAA
>CAYOQG010000114.1:0-16030 GCA_964405925.1 uncultured Phycisphaeraceae bacterium
CTCCGGGTCCACAACATAGTGGAGGCCATAAGCCGCCAACGTGTTCCCGCCCGTGCAAAGCTGGGCAAGGAACCACAGCTTTCTCGCCTTGGGGGCCACGGTGGCCTGGACGCTCCCGACCGCGACGCCGGTCCAAAACGTTGCCGTGATCGCGACGAGGCAGATCAAACCTCTGGCTCGACACCCAAGGTAGATGTGCCCCAGTCCTGGGACTAGCCAACTTAGAAACCCAGCGACGGGCATGTGAGCGAGAGAGGTTGCTTCGCGATCAGCCAATCGAATGCTCCTCAACCCTATCCTGAAAAAGAACAGGGTCCACCGGGACTGTCACAACTGGCACAGGGGCCGGGAGCGGGTGTCCGAGCGGATTTGGATGCCCCCTGCCTCGCGGCAAAGACACTCAACTTCCGATCGACTTTCGCGCCCTGGCACACCGGACACCGAACGTCATCCGAATCTGAGAACGAGCGGGAGAGCACCTCGAACTCGCGTTTGCACGACCTGCACGTGTATTCGTAGATTGGCATGAGAGTGCGCTTCTCTTCTTCAGTTCCGGTTCGTCTTTTGCCCTGGAAGTATAGACGTGCCTGGGGTGGGCCGCAACCGAGATCAAACAGGCCGGTAGCGTCGACGCCGCTCCGAGTGCCTGTACGTCGATTGACATCGCCCATCCTTGCCGGATACTGGGCGAAACGACTTCTGATAAGTGCGATCGCCCTGCGAGAAGCTCGTCTGTCGGTCGTGGGAGGGTGGCGACCTTTGCCAACGGAGGACCGCAAGATGCGTCAAATGGCGATGATGCTCATGGGGCTGGGCGGCGCAGTCGCGCTTTGCGGATGCAGCATGGCTGGGGCGTGGCGGGTCGTCTCGACGGACCCGCCGGGAGCGCCGTTCCCGGTGCATGTGTTAACGCTGGATCCGAGCGGTAGTTACACGGCCACAGGACCGGAGGGTGCCAAGCCGCGGACGACGACCGGACAGTATCGGCTCAGCGGGTCTCGTCTGGAGGTTTTGGAAGGTGGGAAGGTGCCGCGTAGTTATCAGGCCCGGCGGCGACTCGACGGGGCTCTGGTTTTAGCCTACGAGGAGGGCGGTGTCTGCGTCAGCGCGACCCTGGTTCGGGTGGAGGAGTAGTGCGGCCTCAACGCCGGCGTGTACAATCCAGGATGGCCTACAAGCACGTAACATCTGATGTGCAATACCTACCTTATGCGAGCACCGTGACACGGCACACTCTCTCAATGATTTGATGATAAAGCCAGAAGGGATCATCAACTTTGACAAGCCGATCGGCATCACCTCCGCGAAGGCGCTCTATAAGATCCGCGTGATCACGCGGCAGCGCAAGAGTGGACATGCGGGAACACTCGACCCAGGCGCATCTGGAGTCCTGGTCATCTGCCTGGGGCGGGCCACCAAGCTCGTCGAGGCGATCATGGATCAACCCAAGGTGTATCGAGCGACCGCGCGGCTCGACGTCACCAGCGAGACCTTCGACGGCGACCGTCCCATGACACGGATTAAGGTGCTCAATGTACCGTCGAACCAGACGATATGTGACGTACTTATGTCATTTGAGGGGGCAATCGAGCAAGTACCCCCTGCGGTCAGCGCGATCAAGGTCGGCGGCGTGGCTGCCTACAAACGGGCAGCTCGCGGGGAGCCGGTCACACTCCAACCCCGTCCGGTCACGATCCACTGGGTTTTCGTTCACGGCTACAACTGGCCTGAGCTTGACTTCGAGGTCTGCTGTGCGCGGGGCACGTACATTCGATCGCTGGTCCGTGATCTGGGTATGAAGCTCGGGACCGGTGGATGTCTGACCTCGCTGGTCCGGGAGCAGGTTGGGCCCTTTATCCGAACCGACGCCTGGACGTTGGAGCGACTGGGCAAGGCCGGGGAGCCCGGTGAATACGTGGTCCCCTTGGATCACGCCAGGGGATTACTCAGCGAGGCGGACGTCGAGATTCCGAAACGCCCACCGGCCAGGTAAATGCGATCGGAACAAACCGGTCGAACACCGCGTCCGACTGGGACTCGTTGCTCAGCCACGCTCGACGGCAAGACAACGTCGGTTTGACCCTTGACGGATTCGCGTAGGCGCATTATCCTTGCTCCACAACTGGCAGCGGAGCGCGACGTATACCCATCCGCCGGCATTGGACTTTGGATCAACGTTGGGGGGCGGGTTGCGCCGTGGCGACTCGGCGGCTGCATGGCGGTCTGATTCGGATGTCGCGCCATCGGCAGACCGTCGCGATGAGCCTGCAGAGAGAGTTCGGTCTCGCGTAGGAACAATGCGAACATCTCCATCCATGGCTACGGTTGATTCTATGAACGCGTTGAACGGTGACGCATACCATGCGGTCGTCAATCTGCTTTTCCGCTTGGCAGATGACGAGCTGATACTCGGCCACAGGGACACAACGTGGACGGCGGCGGTGCCTGCCAACAAAGAGAGCCTTCCGTTTACAGCAATTGCTCGTGAAGAGATCAACCATGCCCACGCTTATTACGAGATGCTGCATGAGCTTGGGCAAGGCGATCCGCAGGCGCTGATCCTGATGCGGGGGCCACGGCGATTTCGCTGTGCATCGCTTGTCTGTCTGCCGGATGATCTAAGTTGGGCTCACTGCCTCATGCGACAGTTTCTGTACGATTCAGCCGAGGTGGTTCGGCTCACTGCTCTGCGGGCGTGCGGGATCGCCCCGCTATCCGAGCTGGCAGCCAGACTACAACTGGACGAGAGGCGTCATCTGGAGCATGGCCGGAAATGGGTGATCCGACTAGCCCTCACCGCAGACGAGGCCCGCCAAGAGTTGGAGGGCGAGCTGCGGGAGCTATACCCCCACGCGTTGGGTCTTTTCGAGCCTACCGAAGCGGACGAGACGCTTGCCCAAACCGGCATCTGTCCACGGGAGGAGGAGCTTCAGCAGCAATGGGAATCGGCGGTCGCACCGGTGCTCACGCAGGCCGGTCTCGAAGCACCAGCCACCACCCGACCGGTCTACGGCGGCCGCGTCGGCCGACACCCCGCAGGCTTCGCCGATCTCCTCCAGAAGGTTCAAGACGCATATCGCAACGCGCGTTGACCTCAGTCGCGGAATGCGTGGACAGCCAGCGACTCAGGACATGCCTGCCATGAGAATACGCGCCGTGAATCGATAGCACAGCGCCCGTGTTTGGTGCGACGAACGTGGCGGCTGGACGCGGGGGCACACACCCTGCCGGACCAAGCATGCCTCAAGGAGCGTGTTCAGAGACACTCTTGCATCAAATAAGAGCGCGATAAAGTACTACTTACCGTAACATAGAAAAGCGCGACACCAGCACGTTTACACTTGCACTCTCATCAACATTGCCATAAGTTATAGGACAAAGGCGAGTGAAAGACGCGCTGGCTTGATCCTGTCACGTGGGTGGAAGCTCATGCGCGTGTCGCGCTTGGGGCACCGGCCATACCGGTGTTCGCGTCAACATCTCCCCGGCCCGCGACAACTTGCCCGGGGAGGGTTACGCAAGTCCGACCGCCGCTCGTGACAGAACCATGGCAAACAGGCGAGGCGTTAATCGGTGCCATGTCTGGTACAGCTCGGAGGTGAGGCAAGTGCGGGGGGGGGACGCAATCCGATGGCGACCGCCCCTGTCTCGCTTCTTGCGCGACGCTCCGCTGACCTTGTTGAACAGTGTCGCACTTAGAGAGGGCAGGCGACCGGCTGATAAGGAACGATCGGGGACCAGAGGTGTATTCGGGGTGGAAGACAACAAGAGTCGCCGTCGCGCTCCAAAATCTAGGGGGTTCGGCGAGCAATCTTGTTGTCTAAGGCGAGAACATCACTTGTTGAAGAAGGAGGAATTGAGATGGATATGCAAACGCGGCTGGGTTCAGTTGTTCTATGGTGTGTCGTGGGTGTCTTGATGTCAACACCGGCAGCCCAGGCGGGTCCTGAGGCGATTTGTGTGCCGTGGGAGCCTTCCGAGCCGGGCATACCCCATTTTACGTACAGTGGGGCCCAGATTACCTTGAAGGGAATCGCCCGTGGCGGGGCTACGGAATACTGGTGGGATTTCGGCGATGGCGGAAGCACTTCGTGGATCGCCGTAGCGGATTCGTACAACCTTGGCGTGACCCACACGTATACGGGCAGTGTCGGGCAGCTGTTTAGTGCCACGCTGCACGTCAAGGACGCCTCCGGACAGGAAGATCAGTGCACGTATCTGACGATGATCCGCGAAAGTAGCGATCTCAGCATCCCTGGGCACCTGCAGGTGCGGATCAACGGGGCCATAGATGAGGGTCTGTGGTGGCTCCACACCAACATGATACGTAGCACGTATCCCGGGGGCACCCCGGGCTATGGGCAGGCGTACGGTTGGTGGGATGTCTCTGGTGGTGCCGATTATGACGTGCCGGCCGTCGGTACTGCCGTCGGCGCGTTCCAGTTGCACGGCCACAAGGTCATCGGTGATTACAGCGGCGACCCTTACGTTGAGACCGTGCAACGCGGAATGAATTACATCCTCTGCCATACCTACGATCACGCCATTTCCAGTCAGACCTACGGCGATCCCGACACCAATGGAAACGGCATCGGGCTCTTTATCAACTATAGAGACGTGTGGAACTGTGAGCGTTCCACCTACATCGGCGGTATCTGCGCAATTACTATGGGCAGCAGCGGCGCGCCCAACAGGATTGCTTCGGTCGGCGGGGCATACGTCTACGGAAGGCCCTATCACGAAATCGTGCAGGATCTGGTGGATTACTTCGCCTGGGGACAGAATGACTCCGGATCGGGGCGGGGTGGGTGGCGTTACTACGCAAACTACGGCAATTCGGACATGTCGACCACCCAGTGGCCGGTTCTGGCCATGATGGTGGCAGAAGAAACACTGCCTGTGGGTAGCGCCATGGGGTCGACCGTGCCGCAATTCGTCCGTGATGAGTTGCCACATTTCTTGAACTACACGCGTCATGATGTTTGCGACAGTCACTATGGCGGGTATGGGTACTCGGACGCCTCCAACCATATTAACTGTCTCAAGGCCGCGGTGGGTATTATCTGTTGGGAATGGTTGGGCACTCCCCTCACAGACCCGAACATCACCGGCGCTCTTGGATACCTGTATCGGCACTGGAATGACAACGGGGGGAGCTGGCAGGATCAACCGATCCACGGCAACAGTTATGGCATGTACGCGGTGATGAAGGCCATGCGCATTCCGCAACCAGACATGTACGTGATTGTGGACCACAACAATCCACCTTCCTTTTGTGACGATCAGCCAACGGGGAACACTTTGGAATGGTATTACGCTACCGGTTCGGGATCTCCCCAGGGGGCGGCGCAAGCGTATTACCAGGAGGGCCTGGCGCACTACTCCGTCCGCAAGCAACATGGCGACGGCAGTTGGGATGATACCACAGGACCTAATCCCGTGTACGATGCCTTTAGTACCGGCTGGCAAATCCTGACCCTTCTAAAAGGTATTGTACGTACGCCGGTGGCTATTATCTGTGACTGCGACGAGCAGGAATATGATTGGAATCAGGATATCCATCTGGATGGTTCGTGTTCCTACCATCTTGATCCAAACAGGACGATCGTGGAGTGGGAATGGGATCTCGACAACGACGGACTGTTCGGTACGGATGACGACGACTGTTTCGGCGAGCCGTCAGATGGCGTGGGGATCAATGCCACAATTGTGGGGGGCTATCCGACCACGGGCATCTATCCCGTGGCTTTGCGGGTCACGGATGACAACCCTGGCGATCCCCAGACCGACATCTATGTGTGCGACATCAACGTCCATCCGCCCCCGCACTGCCCGCACGCGTTTGCCCACCCGGTTCCCGAGGGCAACTATATCGGGTGGATCGGCGTGCCGGTCCAGTTTGACGGGTCTGCTTCCTGGGACCCCAACGACGACATCGTCAGCTATGAATGGGATCTGGATGAGGACGGACTGTTTGGCACTGATGACAGCGACTGTTTTGGCGAGCCTTCGGACGCGGTGGGCATCACTCCACAATGGACATGGGACGCGCCCTACGAAGGGGTCATTTGTTTACGGGTGACCGATGCGGGAGGCGAGTTCGATCCGTGCGACGACACAGATTGCAGAACCGTCACAATCGGGAACCATCCGCCTGTTTCCGATCCGAATGGTCCTTACTTCGCTTGTCCAGACTGCACGACCTACCTCGATGGAACCGGGTCATACGACCCGGATCCTGGAGATTCGATCAGCTCCTACGCATGGGACCTGGACAACGATGGCGAGTTCGATGACAGCCTCGAACCCCAACCGCCGTTTACAGTGGGACCCGTCGTGGGAACGGTGTACGACGTTTGCCTGAAGGTCACGGATACCTTTGACGAGTATGACATCGCCTGCACGACAGTCGAAGTCGTCGATCTAGAGGCGTGCTGCGAACCGAATGGGATGTGCTACATGGCCGACGCAGATTCATGCTTGGCTAATGGCGACACGCCGAAAGGTCCCGGAACGCAGTGTCTCGGCATACAGGCCTGCTGCTTCGACGACGGGACTTGCCAGATGATGGACGCCATCTGTTGCCTGAACGAGGGTGGTGAGCCGAAGGGACCGGGAACCCTGTGCCTCGGGTGGCAGGCGTGTTGCTTCCCCGACGGCACCTGCACGATGATGGACGCAATCTGCTGCCTGAACGAAGGTGGCGAACCGAAGGGACCGGGAACCCAGTGTGGTGGAATAGAGGCTTGCTGTTTCGGGGACGGCACCTGCGAGATGATGGACACGATCTGTTGCCTGAACCAGGGTGGTGAGCCAAAGGGACCGGACAGCGAGTGTCAAGGGCTGTGGATCTGTTGTCACCCCGACGGGTGGTGTGAGGAGATGGACCGCATCTGCTGCTGGAACGCTGGCGGCGAGAAGCCCATTCCGACCGTCTCTGCATGGGGTCTGGTCATTGTGACCCTCGTGCTGCTTACTGGTGGCAAGATCTACTTCGGTCGCCGACGCGCTGGGATGATCTCGACATAGCCATCAAGTGTTCGCCTGAGCTGAAACCGTTGATCAACGGAACCCGGCCTCTTGTGCCTGTGCGGCACGAGGGGCCGGGTTTTTTCGGGGGACCACTTGTCCTGACAGCCTGTCGGCCGCACGCGCCTACCTGCGGTTGTGGGCATGGTAGGGCGTCGAAGCAACTTGCGATGCAGGTATCGCATTTTCGGGAATCGGCAAGCAGCAACTCTTCCTGCATCCCCCCTTGCCAAGGGGGGAGAGAGGGAGGTCGAGCGTTCAAGGGCACCGCAGATCCGCGCGGATGTGAGGCCCGCAGCTCGGGACGGGATTTCGAGAACCACTCTAGCCAAAGTAGGCTTTGAGGACGTATTGGTGCATCATGCGGTGGGCGTTGAAGAAAGAGCCGTTTAGAGCGATGCACTGTCGCATGACGTCGACGAACTCATCGCGGTTTTTGTAGTAGAGGGGGAGGATGACGAATTCGAGCTTATCGTAGAGCGTGGCTGCGTCTTTTTGACGGTCAGCGGGTTCCGGACCACTCGGACCCATTCGTCCGATCGACCAGCCCGTGGTACCTTCGATCCACCCTTCCACCCACCAGCCGTCCAGCACGCTGAGCGACGGCACGCCATTTAGTGCCGCCTTCATGCCACTCGTCCCGGACGCTTCCATGGGCGGCTCGGGTGTATTAAGCCACAGGTCTACACCGGCTGTCATCAGCTTGCACACGTCGATATCATAGTCCGGCAGATACTCCACCCTGATGAAGTCCTTGACAGCCTCTCTTGCCTTGAAGATGCGGCGGATAAGGTCCTTCCCACCGCCGTCCTGCGGGTGAGCCTTCCCCCCGTAGATGACTTGTATGGGACCGGTGTTTTCGCGTATCCGGCGCAGCCGATCAAGATCGTCGAAGAACATGTCCGCCCGCTTATAAGTAGCTGCCCGCCTCGCATACCCGATCGTGAAGGTCTCCATGTCCATGTCCGCGGGGCCCACCCGGTTGACGTGACGAATGAGCTCGGCTTTGGCGTAGGTGTGTGCTTCCCAGATTTCGTGGTTGGGGATCGACGCGGCGTTTCGAAGGCTGTAGCTATCCTCGCGCCAGGCGGGCGTATGACGATCGAGGACCTCCTGCATCGCCGGGCAAACCCAGGTGCGGGCGTGCACACCGTTGGTAATCGAGTCGATCGTGTAGGGTGCGAAGAGCTGGCGGGAGATTTCCCCGTGCCGCCTGGCGACACCGTTGACGTAGTGGCTCAGATACAGCGCCAGGTAGGTCATGTTCAGCACGCCGTCAACGCACGACAGTTGTTCAAGCATCTTAACCGTCCACCCCTGCAGCACGTGCTTGACCACGTCGAGGGGAAACTGGTCGTGGCCGGCCGGTACGGGGGTGTGGGTGGTGAATACGCATTGTCGCCGAACGGCTTCGACATCGTCTTGTGTCGGTTTCTCTCGTCCTGTGGCCTGCACGCGTTCAGTCAATAGCTCGCAGGCAAGCAGGCTGGCATGCCCTTCATTCATGTGAAAGCGCTGGATTGCATCATAACCGAGCGCCCTTAGCATTCGGACACCACCGACCCCAAGCACTTTCTCTTGGCACAGGCGGTATCTCATGTCCCCGCCGTAGAGGTGGTAGGTCAACCCTCGGTGGGCCTCGTCGTTTTCCGGGAGGTCCGTGTCGAGGAAGTATACGGGGATGCGATACCCCGTGACCCCGGGCACGTTGTGGACCCAAGCCCCCAGATGCACGTCTCTTCCTTCGACGGTTACGACCGCGCGAGCGTCGGCTCGCTCGAGGAAGGCCGCCGTAGCCCACTCGACGGGCTCTTCATGCTGATTACCCTCGGCGTCGAGTATCTGCCGGCAGTAGCCCCGAGAGTGCAGCAGGGTCACCGCGACCATCGGAACCTTCAAATCCGCGGCTGCGCGGATCGTGTCCCCGGCCAAAACGCCCAGTCCACCGCTATACGTGCGGATTTCTGACCGCAGACCGATTTCCATGGAAAAATAGGCAATTCGTCGTGCGTCAGTCATGTACCGATATTTTCGGCAACCGACGAGCCGTACCGTAAGTCGGTCCGCCTTGTGTCGTAAGGCCGGTTGTGCCACACTTCCGCGATTCCCCAGACAGTAGGATTATAGGATGACTTCCGGTCCGCTATGGGCAAACCGCGGAGTCTATCAGACGTGAGCAAACGAGGCGACGGCATCCGAATCGATTCCGGCCGAAGGCATCCCCTCGGGGCGACCTGGGACGGGGAGGGCGTGAACTTCGCCCTTTTCTCGGAGCACGCCACGGCTGTCGAACTCTGCTTGTTCGATCCGCAGGACGCTCGTATCGAGACCGGTCGCGTGGGGTTGCCGTTCTGCACCGATCTGGTCTGGCACGGGTATATACCCCATCTGGGCCCCGGCCAGCTGTACGGCTTCCGCGTCCACGGCCCATACGCCCCTGAAGAAGGGCATCGATTTAACCCCAACAAGCTACTCATCGATCCTTATGCGAGGGCGTTGGGTGCTGATCTCGCCTGGGACGAGGCTGTTTACGGGTACGTCTACGATAGCCCGGTGGAAGATGTCAGTTTCGACGAGCGTGACAGCGGCCCGTTCGTTCCAAAAAGCGTCGTCATCGATCCGCACTTTGATTGGGAAGATGATCACCCACCGCGCACCCCCTGGAGTGATACCGTCATCTACGAATGTCATGTAAAGGGATTGACGATTCGGCACCCGGCTGTCCCACGGCACCTACAAGGAACATACCTGGGCTTGGCTTCGGAACCGATCATTGATCACGTAAAGAGCCTTGGTGTGACGGCGGTGGAGCTACTGCCCGTTCATCACGCGGTCGACGAACGTCGGCTGGTGAAGCGGGGGCTTGTCAATTACTGGGGATACAACCCGGTGGCGCTGTTCGCACCCGCGTTGCGCTATGCGTCGGTGAATTCCGGCCGTGGGGGACAGGTCGACGAATTCAAGTCCATGGTCAAGGCCCTCCATCGGGCGGGGATCGAGGTCATCCTGGACGTCGTTTTCAACCATACAGCCGAGAGCGATCATCTCGGGCCGACCCTGTCACTGCGGGGGATCGACAACGCTGTGTATTACCGGCTCGGCGCTCCCAATCGGCGTACTTATGAGAATCTCTCTGGCTGCGGAAACAGCCTGGATATTCGCCACCGTCGTTCGCTGCAGTTGGTGATTGACTGCCTGCGTTATTGGGTCGACGAGATGCACGTCGACGGGTTCCGCTTCGATCTCGCGACCGTGCTCGTTCGCGGGCCGGATGGGATTGGGCCCCGAAGCCCGTTTCTTGCCACCTTGGCTCAGGATCCCGTGCTATCCAAGGTCAAGCTCATCGCCGAGCCGTGGGACCTGGGCACGGATGGCTATCAAGTCGGCAACTTTCCCAAGCCGTGGGCAGAGTGGAACGACAAGTACAGGGCGACGATCCGGGGGTTTTGGCGGGGAGACGCCGTTTCGCTCGGCGAGCTCAGTCATCGGCTGGCTGGTAGCAGTGATCTGTATGAGCCCGGCGGGCGGGGTCCGCATGCGAGCATCAGCTACGTGACATGTCACGACGGGTTCAGTCTCCAGGATCTGGTATCCTACGAATCCAAACACAACGAAGCCAACGCGGAGGACAACCGCGACGGTACGGACAACAATGTTTCATGCAACTGGGGGGTTGAGGGCCCGACAGACGACGAAACGGTCAACACGGTACGCGAGCAGACCAAACGGAACTTCATCGCAAGCCTGGCGTTTTCGCTCGGTGTACCGATGTTGGCCGGAGGTGATGAGCTGGGGCGATCGCAGGGCGGCAACAACAACGCCTACTGCCAGGACAACGAAATCACCTGGCTTGATTGGCGGCTGGACGAGTCGCGGAAGGCGTTTCTCGCGTTCGTGCGTCGGATTCTGGCATTGCGTGCTCGGTGCAGCGTTTTTCACCGCGTTTACTTCCTCCGCGGCGAGCGGATTTGTGGAACGGGGCTCAAGGATGTATCCTGGCTTCGTCCTGACGGCCGGGAAATGGAGCATGATGACTGGCACCATCACAAATGTCGAACGCTCGGCATGATGCTGCACGACCATCCCGCCAAGGGTATTGCGCCGGGCGGGCAAAGCAAGGAGTGCGAAACGCTGTTGGTCATACTCCATGCCGACAAGAAGGCAAGCGAGTTTCGGCTTCCGGCGATTCCTGAGCCCGGAAGATGGCTTTGGATAGTTGATACCGCGACGGCGTCTGTTGTCCACGAGGCGGTCGCGGGTGCCACGATCACGATTGCACCGCGTTCGTTGTCGCTATTGGAGTACGAACGGGTGTGTGAATGATATGAAGGTTCAGCACGCTGCCAAAACAGTCGAGACTCCTTTAAAGGTTGATCCTGCGGAGTGGAAACATCTCCGCACGTTCGACCACGGTGAACCTCACCGAGTATTGGGTGCTCACCCCGCTTCGTCGGGTGGTAGCAAGGGTGTCGTGATTCGTGCCTTCCACCCGGACGCGGTCCGTGTTGATTGTCTGCTCGACACGGGCGAGCCCGTGGGAATGCAACGCATCGAGGACGGCGGACTGTTTAGCACGTTCATTGTTGGTGCAAAGCTCCCACTCATGTACCGCCTCCGGTTTCGTTTCCGCTCGGGGGACGTGTGGGAACGTGGCGATCCGTACCGCTTCTTACCGACGCTGGGGGACGTGGATCTGCACTTGTTCAACGAGGGCAACCACCGGCGCATCTGGGAGCGCTTAGGTGCCCATGCTCAATGCATCGAGGGGATGGAAGGGGTCGCGTTTGCCGTCTGGGCACCGAACGCCCGCAGCGTGTCGGTGACCGGTGATTTTTGCGATTGGGATGGCCGGCTCTTCCCCATGCGTCGTATGGGCGGATCGGGCGTCTATGAACTGTTCATCCCGGATGTAAAGCCTGGAGCTCTCTACAAGTATGAGATCAGAACGCAAGAGGGGGCTACGCGGCTCAAGAGTGATCCCTACGCCCAGGCCATGGAAGGCCCACCAGGGAACGCTTCCCGAGTAGTCTCCTCCTCCTATGTCTGGGGCGATCAGGCCTGGCTGCAGTCGCGTAAGGACCGTGATTTGCTTCGCGAACCCGTCTCGATCTACGAGGTCCATGTCGGATCGTGGGCCCGGGTGCCCGAGGAGGGAAACCGCTGCCTGACCTACCGTGAGATCGCTCCGCGACTCGTCCAACATATCAGGCGATTCGGTTTCACCCACGTCGAGCTGATGCCGGTGGCGGAGCATCCGCTCGGCGCGTCCTGGGGTTACCAGGTCACCGGATACTATGCCCCGACGTGGCGATACGGCACTCCGGACGACTTTCGCTATTTCGTCGACGTGTGCCATCAGAACGGCATTGGCGTGGTTATCGACTGGGTCCCAGCCCATTTCCCCAAGGACGACTTCGCCCTGCGGCGCTTCGATGGCACTGCCCTGTACGAGCATGACGACCCGCGCCGAGGTGAACATCCGGATTGGGGGACGCTCATCTTCAACTACGACCGCAACGAGGTGCGGAACTTTCTGATCGCCAACGCCCTGTACTGGCTCGAGGAGTTTCACATCGACGGTCTGCGCATTGACGCGGTCGCCTCGATGCTGTACCTGGACTATAGTCGGCAAGGAATGGAGTGGCTCCCGAACTACTACGGGGGGAAGGAAAACATCGGGGCCCTCGAGTTGCTCAGGAGCGTCAACGAAGTCGTTCGAACGCAGTTCCCCGGCTGTCTCACCATTGCCGAGGAGTCGACAGCCTGGTCCGGGGTCACCAGACCCGTCTCTGAATGGGGTCTGGGCTTCACCTTCAAATGGAACATGGGGTGGATGCACGACACGCTCCTGTATTTCTCCAAAGAGCCTATCCACCGCCGCTACCACCAGAACGATCTGACCTTTGCCATGCTCTATGAATACTCCGAGCATTTCATCAACGCCTTATCACACGACGAGGTCGTGCACGGCAAACGAACGCTGCTGGAGAAGATGCCTGGCGATATATGGCAGAAGTTCGCCAACCTGCGCACGCTGCTTGCCTACCAGTACACGCGTCCAGGTAAGCAGCTTTTGTTCATGGGGACCGAGCTTGCCCCCTACAACGAGTGGTATTACGACACCAGTCTGGACTGGCACCTGGCTGATGAGCCGATGCGCGTGGGCCTTGCGCAGTTCATGGAGGACCTTGGCCGCTTGTACCACGGCTCACCGTGCTTGTGGCGATGCGACCCGGACCCCGGTGGTTTTGCCTGGATCGACTGCAGTGACTGCGACAATTCCGTCGTTTCCTATCGCCGACAACATGGCGACGAGATGTTGGTCGTGGTTCTCAATCTGACACCGGTTCCGCGAGGGGACTATCGGATCGGCGCCCCGCGTGGCGGCCGCTACGTCTACCGATTCTGCAGCGACCACCCCGTCTACGGTGGGAGCGGCCACCCGTTACCGGATGCGCTGGGCGCCGAGGACGTAGCCATGCACGGCTATCCCCAGTCTCTTTGCCTCACGCTCCCGCCGTTGGCCGCCTTGGTGCTCGCCCCGGCGGACTCGTAGTATGACGGACCGACCTCATCTTCGTGCGCTTGCCGATCACGTTGGAATTCTGCCCGCTTACTTTGACATCAGCGGTGCAAAGCAGGTGACGAAGGACGACGCATGTGTGGCACTGCTTTCAGCAATGGGGTTCGACGTGTCAAGCGAGGAAGCAGCCGCCCACGCGATGGAAAAACTTGGAAGTGCCGAGCGCGCAAGCTTGCTGCCACCGGTCCACGTTTTCATGGTGGACGAGATTCCCTTGGTGGTTTCGCTCACGCTTCCTAAAGGGGTCTCCGGTGAGGTGGGATGGCATGTTGAGCTTCAGGAGGAATCCGGTGAGTCACACGCCGCCTCGGGCCGTGTACTTGTGGAACAAAACGCCGGACAAATGGAGGTGCCAATCCCCGAAAACCTTCCAACAGGCTATCACAGACTGCGGATCGCTATGGAATTCCCCGGGAAGGTTCTCGAGGCTGAGCAGTCCCTCATTGTCACACCTGATCGATGCACACCTCTAGCCAAGCGCCTGGGTGACCACCGGGCCTTCGGTGTGTGGACGAACCTCTACACCCTGCGGAGCGGCCGAAACATGGGTGTAGGGGACTTAACCGACCTTAAGGACCTTGTCCACTTCACAGGCTGTCACGATGCTGCTTTTGTCGGGATCAATCCGCTGCACGCCCTCTACAATCGCCATGCGCGAGTGAGCCCCTATTCTCCACTCAGTCGCCTCGGTCGAAACATCCTGTACCTCGATGTTGAGGCTGTTCCCGAGTTCGTTGCGTGTCGAAAAGCGCAAGAGCATGTTGCCTCCGAGGAGTTTCAAGCTGAGCTAAAGCGCGTACGCGCTTCGCGGCACGTCGAGTACAAGGGGGTATTGGCCTTGAAGCTCGAGATACTGCGCCTGCTGCACAACGTCTTCCTCAAGAGCAATGTAGACAATAGCACAGAGCGCGGGCGGGCCTATGCCGAATACATCGAGACCCAGGGATCGTCCCTTCGTATTTTTGCCACATTTATGGCACTTCAGACGTGGCTATGGAGAACCGGACCGTGGGATGGAACGCAGACCACCTGGCGCGAGTGGCCTGACGCGTACCGCACGCCCGAATCACCCGAGGTGCAGGCTTTTTGCAAGGCGAACAAACGCGAGGTGGATTTCCACTGCTTTCTCCAATTCGAGCTCGACTGTCAACTCCGCCTGGTAGCAGACCAAGCCCGAACATCAGGGATGCCCATCGGGGTCTACAATGACCTGGCAATCGGTGCCGCGGCTGACGGCAGCGATGCCTGGGCTTTTCCGGATCTGTTTGTGGAGGGTGTGCGGGTCGGGGCCCCGCCTGATCCTTATTCGGAAACGGGCCAGACCTGGGGATTCCCACCCATCGATCCATGTCGCTTGCGGGCGACGCGGTATGTGTATTGGACCGGCGTGCTCAAAAGTGCCATGGCCCACGCGGGCATGCTGCGGATCGACCATGTCATGGGTCTGTTCCGCCAGTTCTGGGTGCCCGAGGGTCGCCCCGCTACCGAGGGTGCGTACGTGGCGTATCCAGCCAAGGACCTGCTGGGCATCTTAGCCCTGGAAAGTCAACGCCATGGCACTGTCATCGTTGGTGAAGATCTCGGCACCGTTCCGCCCGAAGTTCCCCCTACCCTTGCCAAGTGGGAGATTCTCTCGTCGCAGGTTCTTTATTTTGAACGTAATGCCCAAGGAGATTTTCTTCCAGCCTCCTCTTACTCGAATCGGGCACTGGTGACCGCCACCACGCACGATCATCCACCGCTAGCGGGGTATTTCCGGTCGCGTGATCTGGACATCCGATGTGAGATCGGTCTGCTCCAAACACCGGCTGAGCTTGAGCGAGCCCGCTTTAAGCGAGGCACCGAGCGGGCTGCGTTGCTGCGCCGGTTGATCGCGGAAGGACTTCTGTCCGGTGCTCACGACGTGACGGAGGAAATGTTCTGCGATGCCGTGCACAGATTTCTAACGCGCACACCCGCTCCGCTGATCGGCATCTCGCTCGATGATCTCGCCCTCGAGACTGACCCAGTCAACATACCCGGCGTCAAGTTCGATCAATATCCCAGTTGGTCACGAAAAATGACCCGACGCGTTGGGGAGATCTGCGCTGATTCCGCCGTCAAGAAAACGTTGCAACAAATGTGTGCGTCTACGACCCAGCGCGGGTACGTCTAAGAGCGCCGCCCACACCTGCAGGCGTAAGGCGGCGGTCTCGCTCCCGGAAAAAGCGGCGTTGTTTGTGGCGGCGCCCGATAACGGTCATTTCCGCACAAGAAATTGCGATTCGGCGATTGCCGATAGGAATTGCAGTGGTATACTTTATGTGCAGTTGGGAGGGCTGCGTTAGCGCGGTCCGTTGGAGTCGCGCTCCGCCTGGCTGCCTTTTTTGGTTCTCCTCCAGATTAGTTACCAGCAAGCTTCCCCGGGAACGCCTGTTT
>CAYOQG010000115.1:0-16014 GCA_964405925.1 uncultured Phycisphaeraceae bacterium
AAGCAGAAGCACACATAAAACAGGCCACACAGGCGACACGACCCTGTTCATCCCGATTGAGCCGATGAACACCGCGGTACGTCTCCACTCGAAGTTCGCGTCGCTCTTCCGGGTATTGGACCGTAATGGGCCGCTTGAACAGGCTCTTGCCCATATGGCGGATGGTGAGCATCATCCCGTCCCAAATCTGCGGGATATACGTCCGCTCCGCCGCACTGAGCTGGGGTTCGTCAAGAAACAGAATGTCATCGTCCGACAGCATACGGACTCCTAAGCCTTCGCCCGCCCCACTGCAGTTGAACCCACCATGATGGGGGGCAGGTTCGCTTGCCGCCCGGTCACGGGAGTGCGCGACTTCGACGCCAACAACAGTGTAATTGCGAGGATCAGCACGTTGCCCACTAGGGCCCAGATCGTCCGCTCGCGACCTGTGTACGCTAACACGGTCGCTAAGACAAACAGCCCAAGCGAGACCGGAAGCAATCCCTGCCAGGCCATTCGCATCAGTTGGTCAAATCGAAATCGCGGCAGCGTCCAGCGAAGCCACATCATCAAGAAGATGAAGAATGTGACTTTCCCAAACAAGACAAGCATCTTCAGGATGACTGCAAACCATCCTGTCGCATCCGGCTGGGTCCAAGGAATCCAGGGAAAATGCCACGCACCCAAGAACAAGACCGAAATTAGAGCACTGGCTGTGATCATGTGGGCATATTCGCCAAGGTAGAACATACCGAACTTCAACGCCCCGTACTCGGTGTGGTAGCCCTGCACGAGTTCCTGCTCCGCTTCCGGAAGGTCGAAGGGGGCGCGGTTCGATTCAGCCAGTGCAGTAATGATAAGGATCAAAAACGCCAGGGGATGGAGAAAGACATTCCATTTCGGCCAAAACCCCCACCAGTGCCCGGCCTGCTGCAGTGTGATGCCCTCCAGCCGCAATGTCCCCACGGTGAGCACGATAACAACGATGCAAACACCCATGGGGATTTCATAACTGAGCATTTGAGCCGCGGCCCGAATCCCACCGAAGAACGAATACTTGTTGTTGCTCGCCCAGCCACCCAATACCACACCGTACACCGCCATACCTGAAACACCGAGGATATAGAGGAGCCCGATATCCGGTGCCGCCACCTGGATCCTGACAAGCTTGCCGCCCAACTGCAGCTCACCACCCCATGGAATCGCGGCAAAACCGATGAATGCCACGAGGAACAAAAGTGTCGGGGCAAGAACGAACAGCGGTTTGTCAACATGTCCAGGAATGACATCCTCTTTGAAAGCGAGCTTGCCACCGTCAGCGATTGACTGAAAGATGCCGCGCGGGCCTACGCGATTGGGACCGAATCGATCCTGGACCCACCCGGCGATCTTTCGCTCAAAGTAGATGCAGTAAGCCACGGCGCCCAGAAGCACCCCCAGCACCACAAGGGCGAGTATGATACTGACACCAAGTTGACTCGTCAGAAACTCGACCATGTCTCGATCGAACCTCTCAGGCGATCGCTTACCTCAATGGGCGTGCGCCGGAGCAGCCGGCGCCTCCCAGACTCTGGCAAATGCCGGATTGCGCTCCGCCATCAGCTCCCGAACACGCTCACCACTGTACAGACCTTCATACCTCGCTAACTCGTAGAGATACTGTCCGTCCCTTCGAGCACCCTCGGGCGGCTCGATCGCCCGCTCGAACGGTTGTACAAGTCCATTAGCGTTGACAAAACTCCCATCCCGTTCCACCCACGCACAGGCAGGCAGGACGATGGCTGCCGCTTTCATCAACTCATTCTCAAAGATGTCCTGCACGACCAAAAGCGACGACTTCGCAGCAAACTGAGCTGTTTTCTTGTCAATCCACGGTTTGGGATATCCACCCACGATCCAGGCTGCCGTGAACTTACCGGCATCGCTCTTCTCGACGAACTCCTCAAACGTCAACGTCGAACCGCCCGCAGCTTCGAGCAACATCTCAATACCACGGCGGTTGGGGCATTTTTCCTTCAGAATAGTGAACTTGACATCATCGCTTGTCGCACCGACCGGGAACTGCTGGTCCTCACCCTCGACAGGAACCGGTCCCAGGGCCAATGTCGCCTCCGGCGCAACGTCGCGAATGAACTTGATCAGCAGCCACGCCTCCTCACAGGCCATAAACGGAGAGAGCATGACTGCGACTTTGTTCGCTCCCTCTTCCCGCACGTGCTCCTTAAACCGGACCCGAAGGATACGTGGAAGATCCTCCCAGTCCGGCGTTGTCGTGTCCAGACCACGCCGAAGGATGGGCGACGTCACACGCTTGTCATCATGGATGTACTTCCATCCAAAGCGCCCCTCGTCGCACATCCACCGATCGTTGACCTTCGGGTTGTAGCGAGGCTTGAGGCGATAGACGCGGCCGTCGTTTTGATCGACTCGTATCGAGCACCCCCGAGCACAGCCTGGACAAATCGAAGGTGCGGATTCGAGGAACCATACCCGCTGCTTGAAGAGAAAGTCCTTATCCAACAAGGCTCCAACCGGGCAGATGTCCACGACGTTGCCTTGCAGGGGATTATCCAGTGGCAAACCGGGAAACACGTCAATCTCGTTTTTCGACCCACGATTGACGATGCAAAGCTCGTGGGTCCCGGATATCTCCGCGGTAAACCGAACACACCGTGTGCACATCACACAGCGGTCGCAATATAACAGCGTCCGGGGGCCGATGTCCTTTTTCGGATTGACCAGCTTCTGATCGACCATCCGGGACTCGGCGTACCCGAAGCGGTAGCTATAGTCCTGCAGGTAACATTCACCCGCCTGATCACACACCGGGCAGTCAAGGGGGTGGTTTAGCAAGAAGAACTCCATGCAGGACTCTTGATTCTTCTTGACTAGCTCGGAGTGAAAGCGAACCTCCATGCCGTCGCGGACCGGTGTCTGACAAGACGGCACCAGCTTCGGCGACCAGACCATTTGTTTGGTCTTGGGGTCCGGCATCTTCATTTCCATCAGACACAATCGACACGAAGCCACGATCGACAGAGCCGGATGGTAGCAGTAGTGAGGAATATCCCACCCCGCGTCCAGTGCCGCCTGAAGCACGGTGATCCCTTCGCGGCACTCGATTTCCTGGTTGTCGATGAGGATCCTTGGCATCACGTCAGCCGCAAGACACCGGCGATTCGCCAGCGTCTCCACCTTGTCGCTCAGTCCACAGCACTCAATACTTCCTCTGTCCGCCCCGCCGGTTGAGTTCGAATCGCTTCTTCCAACTCCATTCGGAACTTCTTCACAATCGTCTCAATGGGGTAAGTCGCCCCGTCGGGCAAACCGCAAATACTCAGACCCGGCATCATGCCCATGTTTCGGGCCGTTTCAAGTAGGATATCGAGATCTTCGATCCGCCCGGCTCCGCTGTCGATGCGGGCGGCGATCTTGGACATCCACGCCGTCCCCTCCCGACATTGGGTGCACTGCCCACATGACTCGGTCCCAAAGAAGCGAGCGACGTTACGCAACATGGCACGCACGTCCATCGCCTCATCCACGACCACGGCTGCGGCTGTCCCGATACCCAGCAAACCGTAATTCCGCGGGTCCTCGAAGTCCATCTTCATGTCGAGCTCGTCTGCCGTCAGCACCCCCATCGACACACCACCGGGGAAGACAGCCTTGATGGTCTTACCCGGTAACATGCCGCCGCCCATATCCTCCCGTTCGACAAGATCGCGGACGGTGATATCCATCGCGGCTTCGTAGCAACCAGGTCGATTCACCGGGCCGCTGATGCAGAAGAGCTTTGGACCCGTGCTGTGCGGCGGACCGATGCCGGCAAACCAGTCGGCACCGCGCTCAACGATGTGCGGAACGCACGAAAGCGTTTCGACATTGTTGACCACCGTGGGCCGCTGGAAGACGCCCTCGACAGCCGGGAACGGCGGTTTGATCCGCGGCTCACCGCGCTTCCCCTCGAGTGATTCGATCAGCCCCGTTTCTTCACCACAAACGTAAGCACCCGCACCACGGTGGATGTAACAATCGAGCGAGTAGCCGGTCTTGAAGATATTCTTGCCCAGGTATCCGGCTGCATAGGCTTCGTCGATCGCCTTCTGAAGAATGTGAAACTGCTCGTGAAACTCCCCGCGCATGTAGACGTAGGCGATCTGTGCCTTCGTGGCGTATCCCGTGATGATCGTTCCCTCGATGAGCTGGTGGGGATCATTCTCCATGAGCACGCGGTTTGAGAACGTCGGTGGTTCCGATTCGTCTGCATTGACACAGAGCAGCGTAACCGTCCGATCCTTTGGAAGGAAGCCCCACTTCACTCCGGCCGGAAAACCGGCACCTCCCCGGCCACGGAGGTTTGCCTTCTTGACCTCCGCCGTGACTTCCTCCGGTGTCATCTTGAAGGCTTTGCGAACCGCTTGGTATCCACCGCGCGATTGGTAGACCTTCAGCGATGTCGACCTTTCGACACCCATGTTCCGAAGCAGGACTGGTTCAAACGTCGCCATGCGTTCTACAATAACGAGCCTTTTGTTCGAGGGAAAAACCCACGCAAACTCCCTGCTACGCGCTCCACAGGCGTATGTGTGGCAGCGGAAGCACGTAGCAAAAGTAGACAATGCCCCAGGCAATCATCACCAGGGTGACCCAACGCCGCCGTCCGACGATGCATTGAGGGGCAATCAACGCCAAAATCGCCGGGATATAGTCGAGCGAATAACGATTGAAACCGCGTTGCACCGTCCCCGTGGCATGCCAGAACATCAACATGCAAAACAGGGCGGCGACTGACACCAGCAGGACAACAGCCGACCGATCCCGCAGCAGACGTCGCAGGTCGACGACGATCCACAGAAGCAGAGGCGAAGTCCACCAGATCCCCGTCCCCATCGTGTTGGGTCTTAGGTACCACTCCTGCCGACCGGCAATCTCCACTCGGTGAAGCTGGGGCAACCCGATGTTCGCGTAGTACAGATTCCGCGGAACCCAGTGCAGCGATAACAGACCGTGCTCGCGGGCTTCTCGGGCGAAGACATCGTCCCGCTGCTCGTGATTGAGCATATACCCGGTGGTTAGCGGGTGGCCGAATTTGGCAGTATTCAGCCCACAGTACACCCAGGCGAGAGCCACGCAGGCAACGACCACAAACGTGACTCGTTCCCACCGACGCACCCCACTGACCCCATCGATACACATGAAGAATAGGGCGACGGCGAAGACAACCGTGAGCTGGCGGGAAAGCGATGCCAGCACCAACCCGATCGCCGCCGGCCAGAGACGCCGCCGGTCGAAGTAGTCGATCAGGATCAGACACAAACCGATCACCGCAAGCGCGTGATTCACGTCGTAGGGCCGGGCGTAAACCATCGTGTTGCCGAGCACGGGCAAGGCCGACGTGCCGCAGAGAAACCCAATCGCCAGTACCGCTCCCCATAGCGCTGAGCCGGTTCGACGCAAAAAGAGGATGTAGGCCAGCAACACCGCGGGCACAATGAGCAACACGACGACCACGCAGTGCGGTACTGCCCCATAGAAGAACGGTACGATCCCCGCCGCCACGATCGTGAACATCGGTGGGAAGTAGCTGTAGATTCGGCCACCCTTCAAGGCGGTATCGTGCTTGCGCTCCGGCAGGTCCAATCGGCCATTCCACCACGCCTCGGCTTCGGCGATCTGAACGTTCTGCCGTATGGTGAATACGGTGTCCGGCTTCCATAGTCTCGCCGGCACCAACGCACCGAACGTGGCAAAAACTGCGACCCCACCGATCCAGACGTGGAGCCGACGTGGCTTTGATCGCACCGCCCCACCATCCACATGCGCAGTTGACGGCAACGGAGTTGAGTCTTGGGCGATCATCTTTCAAAGGTCCAACCATTGACGTCAATTCGCGCTAATCCTTGCGGAGGCAAGACGCGAGTCAACCGGAATTACCCGACTCACGAACCTCGTTCCCCGCTCTTGTTCGAGTTCCCTTTTGCATCGGCTGACTCGTTCGCCGAATCCGCCGCAGGCTCAACTGGGGCATCGTACAGATCGCTTCGTTCGACCTCGACCCTATCGTTGCCCGCGTCAGCGAGAATCCTCGCAATATCCTCAGGTTTAACCCGTTTGTGCAGCTTCTCGTTGATCAACAGGCACGGGGCGTGATCACAACCTGCCAGACATTCCTCCGTCACCAGGGTGTACCTCCCATCAGGCGTTGTCTCATGCTCATCGATCCCAAGCTGCCGCTTCAGCTCCTCCAGCACCGCGTTACCACCCATGACCTCGCAACTGAGGCTGCGGCAGACCATGATCAGCTTCGCACCCTTGTTGTGCATCCAAAACTGGGTGTAAAACGAAGCCGTGTCGATCACTGCGGACGGATGAATGTCCAGCACTTCCGCGATCTCGATCATCGCCTGATATGGGACAGAGCCAAGTGTATTCTGTACGACGTGGAGTGCTGGAAGCAATGCAGCCCGCTTGGACTCATACCGCTCAAAGAAAGACCGTATCTTCGCCCGAACCGCCTCACTCAAGAGCGGTGCCGCATCCTTATCCACAACTGGCGTAATGCGATCTATGCTCTTCCAAGCCATTTCAAGGTGAACTCAAGACAGATCCTCAACCGGGACCACTACCGAACCCCACGCGCAAATCAAGTAAGCGTGGGTCGACGATGGTGGTCCGTCTCCTCAACGACCTCTATCTCCTCGTCCTCTGTCCGCCCAAGAACCGCCACTCTTTCTTGCGCCTCTCGCTCATTGTCAAATCGCTCTGCCTTGTGCCGCTCTTGCGACCATGCACTGCACGCCCGGCTTTCCCCTAGAAGGTATAGGTGGATTCCCGTTGTTCCGAGGTTTTTGCGAATCAAATACGGCATCGCTCGACTCCTCGAATCCGATCCATCACACTCTGTACGACCAACCAACGGTCTAAGGCTCAGAATTCCGGCGGGTCGGTGAACCACTCCATCGTGTCACGAATGTGTCGTAGACGATCGAGCAGGTCCACAGGCAACCCCGACGCAAGCTCCGCATCGATGAGACCCACCCGCAAGAGGTCCTCGATGTGCACTTGATCCACCCGGCGGTTCGCGTCCAGCTTCATCGCCACTAGCGACCGAAGGTTCAACACCAGAAATCCACTCTTCGACGGTCCCGCCTGCTCCACATCAGGTGCCGCGTAGCTCGCCGATTCGCGCACTTTCTCACCTGCCAGGACAACATGCACACCGGGGCTCGGCATAGGATCGTCCACTTCCATGAATGCCACAACACCTCGGACCTCGTCACGGAACAGGCCGACCGGTGCAAGTGCCTGCTCGGCCCGCCCCAGGTCCGAGCGTCGCAGCAGCAAATCGACGTCCTTCGTCGCCCGCGTCGCACCGGGATCCACCGCTGCCATCCACGCAGCCACGGCGTTCCCACCGATGACGGCATACGCGACACCCGCGGCGTCCAACACCTGCGTCACCCGCATGAGCAACCGCTCCACGTGTTCCACCGCCATGACGTATGCCTCAAAATCAGGTCGGGCTCTTATGACCATCCCGTGTACCCGATGTACTGTGCACCACTCCCCATGCTGCATTCACCAGTCGTAATTCGCCATTCGCAATTCGTAATTCGTAATTGCCCCTACCGATCCAACTCTCCAGCGATGATATTCATACTCCCCAGCACGGGTATGACATCGCTGATCTGGTGGCCGGTCACCAACTGCGAAAAGCACTGATAGTTCATCAGTGAAGGCGGCCGGCATCGTGCTCGATAGGGGTTCTTGCCTCCATCACTGACCAGATAGAACCCCAGTTCACCATTGGCAGTCTCATTCGCTCCATAGACCTCACCGATCGGGGGCTCGAATCCACGATTGGTCATGATCTGCTCGAAGTGATGGATCAAGCCCTCGATGCTGAAATGAACCTCGTCTTTGCTGGGGAGCGTCTTCTTATCCTCCGGAAGCACATTGACTGAACCGTCAGGGATGTTGGCCACCAGTTGAAGCACGATCTTGGCGGACTCACGCATCTCCGCAACGCGAATCTGATACCGGGCGTAGCAGTCACACCCTTGGGCGATGGGAACCTTGAAGTCCACACCAGAAGAACCCTTGCCATCCCAGTTGTTTGCGTAGCATAGATAGGGTTCATCCTTGCGCAGGTCTCGTCGGACACCACTGGCTCGCGCCAACGGACCTGTCAGGCTCCAGTTGATCGCGTCGTCGTGGCTGATGCAGCCAATTCCCTTTGTCCGCTCGATGAAGATACGGTTGCGGGTCAGCAGACACTCCAGGTCATCAATCGCCGGCGGCAGATCCTTTTGCACAAAGCGTTTTACCTTGACAGGCCAGTCGGCCGGAATGTCCTTCATCAATCCACCCACACGGGTATAACTGGTGGTGAAACGATGGCCACACGCCTCCTCGAACAGATCGTAGATCCCCTCCCGGGCATTGAATGGGTATATAAAGGCTGTAAGGGCACCCAAATCGAGCCCTGTGGCTCCCGTAGAAAGCAGGTGATCCTGAATGCGGGCGAGTTCGGCAATGATCGTCCGAATGACCTTGCACCGCGGGGTGATCTCGATGCCGAAGAGTTTCTCGCACGCATGGTGCCACGCGATATTGTTGGCCATCGGCGAGACGTAGTTCATCCGGTCGGTGACGACCACGTACTGGTTATAGTCGAGGTGTTCACCCAGCTTCTCGAACCCGCTGTGCAGATAACCGATGTGCACTGTGCAGCTTAGGATCCGCTCACCGTCCAGCTCCAGCACGTGCCGCAACGTACCGTGCGTAGCTGGATGCTGCGGCCCCAGATTCAGCACCCACACGTCGCTTCCAGGCTCCTCTGGAGCGTATGTAGCCGGGCCAACGTGCACTGCTGTCTGAGGTGCCGTTATCATGTCACCGCTCTACTGGACCTCCTCGCCATTCGTAATTCGCAATTCGTAATTCCTCTCCCTATGCATCTTCCCGCGTCACCACCTTGAAGTCCTCGCGCTCACCGCGACCATGGAGCGGATAGTCCTTGCGCAGCGGATGTGCCGCAAAACCTTCCCAGGTCATGATGCGTCGCAGATCGGGGTGGCCAGTGAAGCGGACCCCGAACAGATCGTACACCTCCCGCTCAGGCCAGTCCGCACCCCTCCAGATACCGGTCACCGAGGGAACCTCCGGGTCGGGGTCGTTGACAAAGCACTTGACCCACAAACGGTGTCCTAGGGTGACCGACGCCAGCGTGTAGATCACGCCGAACCGGTCCCGGGCGTTCGGGTAATCGAGGTAATCGACACAGGTAAGATCGCTCACTTGCTCGAAGCAGCAACGCTCGTCGTCGTGCAAGAACCGCATCACCTCGATCAGGCGGTCACGTGGAACGCGGATACAGACCTGTTCGTCCTCTCGCTTCTTACAGGCGAGTAACGGGGCAGGCGCGAAATCGATGTCCGCGAACTCGTCGCCAAGCAGATCCACAACGGCATGGGCAGCAACAGTCACGCTAGCTCTTCTGCTCCTTCTTCACGCCTCCCTCGAGTTCCACCTGTACGGTCGGTTGAACCGCCATGCGCAACCCTCGGCCGCGGTCTTCACTGCTTTTGACGCCCTCGTTCTCGACGATCCGTTGAATCGCCATCACGCCCTCGAGCAGCGTCTCCGGCCGCGGCGGGCACCCGGGTACGTAGATGTCGACCGGCATGAACTGATCGATCCCCTGCACGACGGCATACGTGTCAAATACACCGCCCGTGCTGGCGCACGCCCCCATGCTGATCACCCACTTGGGCTCCGCCATCTGCAGATAGATCCGCTGCAGCACAGGCATCATCTTGATCGCGACCCGGCCGGCACAGATCAACAAATCACATTGTCGAGGCGTAAAGCGCAGGGCTTCCGCACCGAACCGGGCGATGTCGTAGCGGCTCGCCGCCGTAGCCATCAATTCGATCCCGCAGCACGCGGTGGCAAACGGCATCGGCCAAAGCGAGTTCTTCCGCGACCAGTTGACCGCGTTCTTGCGGATGAGCTCGATGACGTAGTCCAGTCTCGTGGCGAGGAAATCCTCCTTGCTGGCTTGGAATGATGCCCCGGCGATCCCTAATCCCATTGAAACGCCCCCTTCTTCCATTCGTAAAGCAACCCGAATACCAGGAGGGCGAAGAAAATGCCCATGCCGATCAACAGAAAACCTTTCCCGACGGGATCGCCGTTTTCGAGAGGGATGACACCACCGGTAGCAGCCGCCTTGTGAAAAACCTGCGCCCAAGGCCACATGAAGATGACCTCGACGTCGAACAACAGGAAAAGCATCGCGACGATGTAGAAGCGGACGTTGAATCGTCGCTGGGTATCGGCGATCAGGGGCATGCCCGATTCGTAGGCGCTGTCCTTGACCGGGCCGTGTCGCTTCGGGCCCAGCACGTGCGCCACAATCAAGATGCTCAACGCCACAAACGTCACCAGCAGAATGGTGAATCCGATCGCAGCGTATGGCTCAATCGAGGCTTGGGGCATCCAACGTTCCGTGCTCTACGGGCGGGAGACGGGGCACTTGCCCCCCTGCAAGAGCAGCCGTCCCCCTGCAAGGGGTCGATCAGCTTCGACCCGTCTCGAACACGCTACGGTTCTAACCGCGCCGCCCGGAATCCTACCCCGACCCGCCGAAACTGTACACATGCCAGCGACTAAATCAAGCCGGCTCATCTGGATCCACCACAAGATGTTCCGACCGGCCGCCAACCTTGCACCCCTCGTCTCGTTCCGCTGCGCGCCCGCATCCCCTGGCGATCGCGCCATCGTACGACGCAAATGAGGATTCAGCCGTCCGCACAACTCACAAGGGCGTCCCGTGTTGCCCGCGAATTCGTTTGGCGGCTCGGCCTCTCCGCCCACGGTCCTCAATGGACCCAGACACATCCGGCACGGTAAACGCGCTCGTCGCGGTCGGTGGTTCAGAGGATTCGACCGGTTGCCGCCACTCGTCCGCGAAGTACGCCGATGACCACCCGCCAAAGAACAACTACGGCGGCGCGGCGGACGAGTACCCCTCATCGCCTGTTCGCCTGGACGCACACTGTCGTGCTCCTCGTTTCCCTCACTTTGCCCCACGGAGTCTGCCGATCGAACGCCACCCGCATCAGAGATACTCACATTGTGGACAACATGTTAGGATGAGAGGCTGCCATCCGGCAGCCCGTCGCTGCTCGGTCTGGCTTCATGGCATGGAACTGGTCGTACACGCGATGAGAAAAGAGTACTTCGTCATCGATGCCTTTACGAGCGAGCCGTTCGCGGGGAACCCAGCCGGGGTCGTTCTCGATGCCCGGGGATTGGATGACGGCCAGATGCAGGCCATCGCGGCTGAGTTCAACTTGAGCGGGACCACGTTCATTCTCCCGCCAAGCGAGCCCGCTGGCACCGGCGCACATCAGTCTGATCAGCCGCCCGCTCTCTCACTTCGCTTTCGGTGGTTCACACCCGCGGCTGAAGTGAAGATGTGCGGGCATGCAACGGTGGCAGGGGTGCATGCCCTGGTCGAGTCGGGACGGTTAAGGCTCCGCCGCCAGGCGGAAAGCGTCTCTGTCAGCATCGAGACGCTGTCCGGGGTACTGACTGCCTACGTCGAGCGGATGCCCCAGAGTGAGCTCGACCGAATGATCTGGCTCGACATGATTGACCCGACCTTCACACAATCACCGCTCACGCCGGCGGACCTGGCAAGGGTGCTGGCACTGCCGCCCGACGCGATGGCCGAAACGCCACCAGCGACAAAAACTCAGGATCAGGACCTACTAATGTTTGTGCCTGATTTCCAGGCCCTCAACGAAGCCAGGCCGGACTTCCGGCAACTTGCCGCGTTGCTTACGGGCCATCGCCTGCGAGGGTTATGTCTCGCGACAGTCAAGACGCTGACACCCTCCATCAACGTGCAATCGCGTCTTTTCGCTCCAACGGTTGGCATCGATGAGGACCCGGTTACCGGCAGCGTGCACGGCCCGCTTGCTGCTTACCTGGTCAAGCATGGTCTGGTGCGGCTGCATGATGGGCTCGCCGGTTTGACCTGCACCCAAGCGAAACCTGGCGGTCGCGCGGGCTTGATCCATGCTCTGGTTCAGCCCAAAGGTGACGACGTGTTCGCAGTCCGCATCGGAGGTAGGGCTGTGACGACGATGCGCGGGACGCTCACCCTCTAGCTATGATTGCCGGTAGTGCAAACGCGTGAGAGATCGCGGCGATTGGAGTAGACTCCGGTTATGTCGCGTCGGATTGCCGCCATCGTGAACCCCATCTCGGGACGAGCAAGCGCCATTCCCCTGGTCCGCCAGATTGGCAGAACCGTGAGCGACCACGGCGGTCACTTCGAATGGACGGCGACCACAGAGCCTGGTCATGCCACTATGTTGGCATCTCGACTGGACAGCGAAGTGGACGCCCTTCTGATCGTCGGCGGTGATGGGACGGTCAGCGAGGTCGTCAGCGGACTTGCCGGCAAGAACATACCCTGCGTGATTCTGCCGACAGGTCTGGAGAACCTGCTGGCCCGGGCGTTGAACATGCCGTGTGACGCCGATCGCGCCGCCGAAACGCTTCTGCACGGTCGACCGTTCCATATCGATGTTGGCCAGATCAACGGCCGCCGATTCCTGGCCATTGCCGGGATCGGCTTCGACGCCGAGTGCGTGCTGCGAATGAAGCAGATCCGATCCGGGCACGTCAGTCACCTGAGCTACTTTTGGCCGATCTGGCGAACATATTGGACACATCGATTCCCGACGCTTCAGGTCGAGATCGACGGATCGCCCGTCTTCGAGGAACGCGGACTCGTGCTGATCGGCAACGTACGGCGTTATTCGCTAGGCTTACACATCCATGCCAACGCTCGCTACGATGACGGGTTACTCGACGTCTGCGCCTTTCCCTGCTCGGCACGTCGGACGCTCGTGAAGCATACGTGGCGAGTGTTCCGCCGTTGGCACATCGGCCGCGGCGGTGTCGTGTACCGCCATTGCCGCCATATTCGCATCACCTCGCCGGACACCGTGCCCATCGAGGCGGACGGCGAGTTCGCCGGCGCCCTCCCCGCTGAATGCACGATCTTGCCAAGGGCTGCTCAGTTTCTCAGACCCCCTTCCATACGACCGGCACCTGATGAGGAAACGAATAGGCCGGATCCGTGATGAATGAAGTCGCGGCGGATTGACACGGCTTGTCTTCCTTCTACGCTCCTTTAATCGAAGATGACGGAGCACGCGATCCGCCAAAACGAGACACGTTCTGCAGCAGATTATGTCTTTGTGTAGCGTCACTCCTTGTGGGTGACGCAAAGATCTGTTGGGCGCCGCCCACAAGGGACGGCGCTACACGCGCTGCACAATACCGCAGAATGCGCTAGCGAGCTTGCCCCACAGGAACCACACAAATGAACTCCAGTGGCTCGCCACCGCTGTTGAGGAACTGATGCTTCTCGTTCGCCGGAACAAAGACGACGTCACCCGTCTGAACCGTCCGATCACCCTGCTCAGACTTGGCTACACCGCTGCCCTTCAACACCAGAATCTCATGCTCGTAGTCGTGCGCGTGGTGGGGGGTGTGTCCGCCCACCGCGACTTCAAAATGACGCATGTGGAAGTTCGGGGCCTTCTCATCAGGTCCGATGACCATCCGCATCTTGACGTCTTTAGCGCCTTCCATCTGAAGATTGTTCTGTTCGTGCTGTTCGATCCGTCCCACTTTCATTGACGAAGTCTCCCCGCTTAGGTGCTGCCCTGCTCGACCCCGACGGACATCGGGGCGGCAGAACCCTGGCTCATCCCTCCCTGCCAAAGGGGGAACGAGGGATGTCCAACCTACAGATCAATAAAACCGAGCGCCCTCCCGTGCCACAGAACCCGACTGCCAACCGCCAGACTTGGTCATTCGGTCCCGGTCTCGTTGGGTTTCCAGGCCCACTCACTACCGGACGGGGCGTAGTCGATTAGCTCGTCGTCGTCAAAATACAACGCGATCTCCGTCGCCGCGGTCTCTGTAGAATCGCTGCCGTGCACGAGATTGTAGGTTCGTGAAGCCCCAAAGTCGCCGCGGATCGTGCCCGCTGCAGCTTGAAACCCGAACGTCGCCCCCATGAGCGCTCGGGTGATCTCGATGCACCGTTCACCCTGCAAGACCATAACGATCACACGCCCATGTGTGATATAAGTGATCAGCCCTGGGTAGAACGGTTTGCCCTTATGCGCTGCGTAGTGTCGCTCCGCCAAGTCGCGCGATATCTGCATGAGCTTCATCCCCACGATAACGAGTCCCTTGTCTTCGAATCGTTGGATGATCCTTCCCGTCAGACGACGCTGCACAGCGTCCGGTTTGAGAATGACCAGTGTTCGTTCCACGCGGTTCCCTCTCGATTCTCGATCCAATCGATCAACGTCACATCAAGTCGTCCGTGCCAAGCCCGCGGAATCCAGTCCGAGGACGTACGAGCCTCTTCCCCAGTCCTTACACTGAAGTCTGAACTGGAATCATCCGAGCGTCAACGTCACCCCTACTTCGCGGCACGGACGGCTCTAATCATCGCCTCGAGATTCTCGACGGGCACCTTTTCCGGATCGTACGTACACCCGGGTGTAACCATCATTGGATGATCCCCCGCTTGACGAATCGCGTCACGCACCTCGTTCTCAACGTCCGCCGGCCGCCCCTTCGGCAGCACGGCGAGGTTGTCCACACCGCCCGCGATGGCAGGCTTAATCCGCCCGGCGACCTTGGCGATGGCTGGAGCAGCCGCACGGTCTGCCCAATTGATCACCTGGACCGGATACTCCGCAAACGCCATGAAATCCTGAGGTATCCCGCAGACGTGCAACATATTGAACCGACCGTTCTGTGCCGCACCCAGGATCGCTCGATCAGAAGGTCGAACCAGCTCCGCGCAGACCGCCATGCCATCTCCCTGCGTCCTCGACCAATCATCTCGAACACTCAAGAAGATCCCGTCCGCACCAGCTTCGCTGCACCGCCGGGCAAAGTTGGCCTGCGACGCGGCAATCACATCAAGAGCCCCCACCACCACCGCTCGATCCTCCACCAGCAACTCACAGAGTCTGGTATCGGCCGGGTCGGGCGGACCACCGAGCATCGGAGGTCGGTGCACGCCGTCGCGTTTGGGTGTGACGATGCGTCGCAGCACAGCCCACGCTTTGAACAGCGTTGTGACCATCACGACCCGACCCACCAACTCGGACTTCAATGATCGGATCAATTCGAGCTGCCGTCCGTATCCCTCCTCGTCGCCGTCGAGCACGGGCAGATCGCCCAGATCGTGCACGCTACGCACCACGCGCGTCGTCGGGTACGGGTTGTCGTTCATCACCTTGAGGAAGTCCAGATCGAACCGTGCCAGATGGTGTAGATGGGCATCGACGGCGCCACGCCCATGGCACTCGTCTTGTGAGAAGTGATACCAGAAGCTCACCGGTGGCCGGTCGTGTCGATTCCCCAGCAAGACTGCCGACACGCGCTCAACGTGCGTCATTTCACGCATGCGCGCAGTCTACACCCCTGTGGATCTCTCCACAACGATCGTTGGATATATGCCCCGCAGGCAAGCATAGTGCCTCGGGTCGGCTTCGCCGCGGATTAGCGATTCTCCCCACCGCGCGGTCTGTGGTTGTCTAAATCGTGGCCCCCACAAATGGATGGGCTTCCCGTCCGCATTATGGCTTGGCTGTCTCGAGCGCCGGAGTGATGTCAGCCGAGGCCGAGGCATGGGTGGGAAACGATTGTTCCACCAAAGTGACCCGCATCAACAGCAAAGCGGCGTCGAGCTGTGGATCCACTTTGGGGCGGTCGTTCGGATCGGGCTGCTCCAGCGGTGGCAACTCGGGTCCCTCCAGCTCGTCCTGTTCACTGTCAGGGCCCTCAGCGATGTCGTCTTCGGGTTCTGCGTCACCCGTAGTTGCGATTACATTCTCGTCCACAGCCTCGTCGTTTTCGTCTTGAGTGGATTTCGGCGGACCAAGTAGATTGGCCTCCCGCCGCATCTCGTAG
>CAYOQG010000116.1:0-16000 GCA_964405925.1 uncultured Phycisphaeraceae bacterium
AACTTTACCACCGGGGTGAAATTCTTCGCCACACATGGGGCGGCACCCCCCTTGGGTCGACCCCGCCCTCATTATGAAGGTCACCGCGTTATCATTCTAGGGCGTCAAAGGAGAGTCCGAATACGACGGCAGAATGTCTACGCTCCCGTCCTGGCCGATCAAGAGTGCGAATCCGTCACCCACAATGCGCCAATGCGGATAGTAGGGTGTCGAGTTTATGTGGACGAGCTCGACCGTCGCTTGCTCGAGGCTCGCCGGTTCCAGGCCCAGTTTCTCCAACCATTCGTACGCTGTTCTCAGGGCATCACTTTCAGAAATGGGCAGGTATTCCACCGGGATCCGTACCCACGAGGCTTCCTTGAAGTGCCCGTCCGTGCCATCGACGAGAACAACAACGACGGTTCCGCATGTGTCAGTTGGCGTGGGTGTAGTCAGATTCCCGGATGAGTTGAACGGGACCGCATAGTAGTTGTCGCCGAGGTCGCTTTTCACGAAAAGTGGCGTACCCCTCTCGGTTCCTGTGAAGCGCCGTCCAAAGGTTTCGTCGTAGGGAATCAACTGCTCGGAGACACCGGCAATGGCCGCCGCGACAATCCACATGTTGGCCTCGTCAACAAGGTCGTCAGAGGGTGATTCCTGCGTTTGTACCGTGTGGATGAGTTCGGCTACCTCCTCCGTGAATCTCCCCGGTGACGCGATCGGTACGACGTCTTCTTCGCCAAGTGATTCAGGAGGCTCGCAGATGGCCACGTATTCGCCGTCATAGGAGTCTCCCGTGGCCAGAGGTAGATAATAGGTAGCGAGGAGCTCATTCACGGTTTTGTAGCTGTTCTCGCCGATTCCGCCGAGCGACGCCGGATAGGGATCGTTGACCCAGAAGCCATAGACATCCAGCTCAGGGGGGAGTGGATAGGCGTCATCACTTGTGTGGATCCCTCGGACCGCCATCCAGTTAGAGTAGTCTCCATACGCCGGGATCACACCGGGCACGTGCAGGGGATGGCCATCCTTGTGTCCACCGTAGGTTCCAATGGGATAGGCGATCCACTGGGCGATCTGCTTGAGCATTTCGCTGCTGTCCGCGTCGTGCCGTTTAGAGAAGTTGTACCCGTACTCACTATAGGGCAGAGGTCGATGATCCTGAATCACGTGCCATATGCCGACTGTGTCGAGAAACGCGAGCTCTGGCGTCTCATTATGGGCGATACCGTAGTCGTATAGAGCTTGCTGGTCATCAAAAGTCATTGGAGGGACGGGATCTTGGTTGCTGTCCCAGTACATGTAGTTGAGGGTCATCTGTGCCACTGCTGGTCCACACATTTGGTCTTCGTCGGGGGGATCAGCCTCGTACATGGGAAAATCGTTCAGGTCCAAATAGAACTCATCCAAGACCAAATCGAGGTAAATACTCCGCGCATCAATCTCAGTCTGGGTCACAAGGTGGTCCGTGACATTGATGAAATTGGTGTCATCCTTGGCGATGTAGCGCAGGGTGTCGCCTGCATTTACATCAGTACCGATACTCAGAGCGAGCGTGTATTGGTTTGCGGCCGTGCTCGCCTGAAAGGTCGCAGCCGTGTCAAGATTGGTGACCTCGACCGTCACCGGATCGACCGGTTGGGTCATCTCCGGATCGTAGAAGCAGGAGCCGGTGAGCGTGAGGATCGGCGGATCAAGGAAGGGCTCGACCGCACTCCAATAATACGCCATCGCGCCGTCAATTGTCCAGTTGTTCACAAAATCACAGTCATCAGCGCAGTTGTAACCGCAGCAGCCGGTGAGCTGGCCGACGACCTCGCTGTCACCGTTCAATACCGGGGAGCCGCTGCTCCCACCCATGGTGGAGCCCTGGATGTTGGTGCTGTAGATCCAGCGACCCCGCGGAATACCTGTACAAATCGGAGTGGTTGTGTCGACCTCATAGTCTGCGTACACCTGCGGTCCGAAGTTGGCGTTGCTGATTCGGTAAAGCGGTGTGCCGTCGGTGAACGCGACGGGTGCGTTGCTCCACCCGAGGTAGGTCACGCCGGCCGGGGGATCCTCATCGAGCGTCGCAAGCGTGTAGTCACCCTGGGTCCCCGTGGCCACGACGGTGATCCCTATGGTATCCGCGGGAGGCGGAGTCCCACCGTGCACGAGACTGCCGGGACACTCCCCGTTACACGAGTCCGTGGTGTAGAAAAAGAAGGTCTCCAAGTTCGAGATGTCACTGTCGAAACAGTGATTGGCTGTCAGGAAGTAGGGGATCTGTGTGTTGGGATCCGTGTCCGTAAGCAGCCCACCCGTGCACGTATAGATATACGGCATGATGATCCATTCCATCTTGGCGACGGCGTCTTTGGCGGGATCGGCCGGCGTCCCACTCACGCAATTGGCGTCGATCAGACAGGGCACGTTGTCCGCGCACGGCCACGTGTCGCGATCAGCGTTACCTCCCGCCTCCGGGGTCGCGGGTCGATCATGAATATGCCCCAATTCCGAAAGCACGAACGAAACGTTCGCTCGATCAGCGTTCGGGCAACGAAGCTGGATCACCCCGGTGTCTGAGGCGATGGAACGAGTCCAGAAGTCTCCGTCTCCGTTCCGACCCACGCCGACGTACGGTCCGTCTGCCGCACCGTTCGGGCTGTAGAAGTACATCTTGGCGTGAGGCGGAAGTGAGAAGTTCGTGAAGTGCACACGAATGGCCTTGGCGTCCGGTGAGGTCACCGTCATCGCCCACACGAAGCCGTCGTCGTTCGTCTCTTGGATCACACCGCGTTGGAAGCCCTTTCCGCTGACAACCTCGACGTTCGGCGAAATTGTCTTAACGACGCCGATGCGCATTGGGGTCCCACTCAGGTACGGCTCGGCCAGATCGTCTCGATCCTTTTGTGCGAGTTCGACGCGCGTGGGGTCCTGCAGCGCCTGGTCCGGCATCTCAGCCATGAGGCGAGCGTGCAGCCTCTCCTGTTGGGCGACTCGCTCCTGGAGCGTGATGCCGCCCACGGCTACTTCCGCGGCAGCACGCTTGACCGGCCTTGGTGCGTCTTGCGCGCTTGTGGTCGAAACCACCACAAGAAGAGCGGCGGTAGCAGCGGGCAAGAGCCTCAGCAGAATCTCTCCGGCACGTTTCATTGGTTGATTCTTCATCACGGAACTAGCCTCCGAAAACGATATGGTAAGGCGGGCGGACGACGCGTCCGTCCTGACGACTGACCTAGATATTGCCCATCCTCTCCTGGGGGAGCCCAGTGAGACAACTTGCCGTGCGCAGGTGTGAGCCGCACCGGCACACGTGGAGTACGGCCCGCGCAATCCATTCGTACCCCTGCGCCCAGCGAGCTTTCCTCTGAGAATCCGGCACATGCTGACGCGATCAAGACACAGAAGCGACGCCGATCCGGGCTAGCCCAGCCCGGTCGGTCTCGCCGTCAAGTTAGCGAAGGGACGAAAAAAAGCAAGAAGAAAGCCAGCCGTTACAAAATCGGCATCCCCGAGGTATCGTAAGGGTCGACACCCGCGGCCAGCGTTCGGGGATGAAATCACAGATCCAAGCCGGCGCAGGCCACAGAAGAATCCGACCCCACACTTGGACGATCCCACTCGGGCGTGGTTCTTCGTGGTATCGCCTTACTTCCGCTACAATTCGCGGGCGGGTAGAGGGCGGTGGCGGCCGTGCATCGTGCAGCCACCAGCGTTGGGCCGGGGGTTAGACCGGAAGACCGCAATTGTTCGAAAAACTCTTCAACTGGCTTGGTCGTCGACGAGCGCGACGCCGGGAACAGATTCTAACCGAACCCTTCCCGGAATCCTGGCTCGACATTCTCGCACGAAACGCGGCTTTCTACGCCCGCCTTTCGGATGAGGCACAGCGGCGACTGCGCGACAACATTCAAATCCTCGTGGCGGAGAAGCAGTTCATCGGCTGTGCCGGCCTCGAGATCACGGATGAGATCAAAGTCACAGTGGCTGCCAGCGCGGGCGTCTTGCTGCTTGGCATCCCCCATCTGGGAATCTTTCCACCTCTTCGTGAGGTAATCATCTACCCACATCATTTGACGGACACCACGGACGCGATCGGGCCTGACGGCCGTCGCTATGAAATCCGACACGTGCGAGCGGGTGAAGCCTGGCGACGCGGTCCCGTGCTACTGGCCTGGGATAGTGTCAGGCAATCGGTCGCGAGACCGCGAGAGGGGTACAACGTGATCATTCATGAATTCGCCCACGTGCTTGACTGGCAGAGCGGAGTCGCTGACGGCATTCCGCCCCTCGAATCCAAAGGGCAGTACGATCGGTGGAACCGCGTCTTCTTTCAGGAGTTCGACGACTTCGTCGACGCCAACCGTCGAGGGCGATCCATATTCATTGATCCGTACGGTGCCAGCAGCCCGGCGGAGTTTTTCGCCGTCGCCACCGAGCACTTCTTCGAACAGTCGCGACAGCTCAAGCGACACCGCCCACGCCTGTTCCGACTATTAGCAGACTTCTATCACCAGGATCCAATTCAGTGGGGCTGACCTACGACCCAAGCGCGAGCGCCGGGTGCACGCGACACAGGAAAGTCGAAGAATCGGAAAGTCCAAACATCGAAGCGGCTGGCGCGAGTACCTTCGTAGCAAGAGCGATCGGGGTGTTCTAGGCGCGGCTAGCATCAGCGCGAAGACAGGATTTTGCACCCTCCATGTCGCTTACGCCCATCACCATCGTGAACGAGGAACCGTCATCATCGGCGCTGCCGTATACATAGTTGATGTTGATGTTTGCGTCGGCCATCTGCTTGGCCACGCTCTCCATCGTCGCCGGCTGATCGTTGAGCTGCAGAGCGAGCACCTTTTCCATGAAGAAATTATACCCTTCGTCGCGCAGCAGCCTTTCGGCTACGGACTCCGGTGATGCCACCACGTTGACCCAACAACAATCCTCGTCATCCGAGACGCACAGGGCCTTGATTCTGATCTTCGCTTGCTTGAGGGACGTGCATAGCTTGGCGAACATGCCGGGTTTGTTTTCAAGGCCGATGCAAAACTGGGTCACTTCATCCATTGCGCATCTCCCAACGACCTTGCCGTCCGCGCCCGCACGGACCCGCGCGAATGCGTAGCCGGCCTGCTGGGCGCTGCGAGCCCTCACCGGCTCGCAGAGCGTGGCTGATGCGGGGAAACCATCAATCCTGCCGCTCTGAAGCAGAATAACATCTCGCGAAACGTTGGTGAAGTGCAAACTCTGCTGTGTATACGACCTCGGACAACCGCCTGGCGCGTTGAACGGAGGAGAGCTTGTGTGGTATGCAGGGGGTCCACGCGACGCGGCAGTGCCCCAAGGCACTTTGGAAAAGCAGTCAGCAGCGTTGCCTCCGTGCCGGAAGCATCGGCCTTGAGCAGGTAAGCGTGTGAACCCACATCATCTAGCGGTGTGTCGCTGTCCCGCCACAACTTGTCGTCGCCCACCCTGCGTGGACGCGAACCCCGTGCTCGATTACCCCTTATCCTTCGTTGAGGGCTTCACGTATTTGCGGGACCGGCCGCGCGCCGATGACATCGTGGGCCAAGAGCCCAGGCCATGACGTCCGTAACCGGTTGAGGGCCTCGTTTGCAGCCTGCGTGGTCCTCAGACTGGCGCAGGTCCGCGTGTTGCCGCGGACCGATGCCGGGGGACCGCGTCGGCCGACCAAGTTTGACATCGCGCAAAACGCATCCTTAGAATGCCGGTCTTTGTCGGATAAGCAAGGGCAACGGGCGTGGTCATGCGGCTCAGCGAACTCTGTAAAGTGCTCACGGAAACCGGGTTCCCGGCTCGAGTCGACGGGGAGGATCGGACGGTTCGCGCCGTCAATACCCTCGAAGATGCGTCGGACGGCGAGATCAGCTTCTTGTCCAATCCGAAGTACCTGCATGCCGTCCAGACCACGCGGGCATCGGCCGTCATTGTGAAGGATCATGTTGATGTCCCACCGGCGATCGCCGCAGTCCGATGCGCCGATCCCTACGCTGCCATGACCGTGGCCATCGTCAAGCTCCACGGCTATCGTCAGCACCCTCAGTGGGGCGTCAGCGAGCGGGCCGTCGTCGATGCGTCCGCGACAATTGAGAAGAACGCGAACATTGGCCCGGGTGCAACAATTGCCGCGAACGCGAGCGTCGGCGACAGTTGTACCATCTATCCTGGGTGCTACGTAGGTGACGGCGTAAAGCTTGGCTGTGGCTGTATCTTGTACCCGAACGTCGTTATCTATGACTTCTGCGAGCTTGGGAGTCGGGTCACGATCCATGCCGGCTCCGTGATCGGCGAGGACGGCCTCGGTTACGCACCGCACGATGGTACCTGGATCAAGATCCCCCAAGTCGGTCGGGTGATCGTCGGTGACGACGTCGAGATCGGTGCAAACTGCTGTATCGACCGGGCTACGCTCGGCCAGACGGAGATCGGCGCCGGCACCAAGTTCGGCAACGACGTCGTCATAGGTCACGGTACGAAGATCGGGCGGGATTGTCTGTTCGTCGGGCAGGTGGGCATAGCCGGGTCCGTGACGGTGGGGCGGCACGTGACCCTTGCGGGACAAGTGGGTGTCGCCGGTCATCTGACCATCGGCGATGATGCCCGCATCGGTGCCCAATCGGGTATCGCCGGCGACGTTGCCCCCAAGGCTGATTTGCTGGGCTCGCCAGCTATTCCCATCGAGAAAGCCAAGCGAGCCCTGTACGTCGTCCAGAACCTCCCGGATTGGGTCAAGCGCATCAAAGACCTCGAGCACGAGGTGGAGAACCTCCGCGAGCAGCTTGAGACGAAGGAACCGTGCTAGGTCGACTTTCCAGCACCGGCAGCGGGCTTCAGCCCGCGCGGCGCTGCAGTGGATGTCGAATGTCGAATAGCGAATTCAGAATGATGAATGTGGACGTGGTCTCTTCTTCGCTATTCGCCATTCTGCATTCGCCACTTGAGGACGGCGCAGCCATGGTCTCGAATAGACGGAAGCGTCCCTGTGTCCGACCCCGCATCCACCAAGCCTGAACACATCGGGATCATCGCCGGAGCTGGTCGGTTTCCCTTTTTGGTTGTCGAGGGAGCCAAACGGGCCGGTTGCTGCGTCACCGTTGTCGGGCTTCGCGGCCTTGCGGATCCTGGGCTCATCGAGCGTGCCGACGCTTTCCGCTGGTCCGGCCTTGCCCGCCTGGGCCAATGGATTCGCATTCTCAAGCGGGCTCGGGCGACCAGCGTGATCCTGGCGGGCTCGGTGAAGAAGACCGATATGTACGGGCGGTTTCGCCTGCTTCGCTTGCTCCCCGACTTGACTTCACTGAGAATCTGGTTTCTCGAGATTCCCGACAAGCGGAACAATACGGTCTTGTCAGCCGTGGCAGATGAGTTCGAGCGATACGGAATCGTAATGCAGGACTGCGTTCAATATACTGCCGAGAACATGGCACCAGAGGGCGTGCTGACGCGCTGTCAGCCAACGGCTTCCCAGCTCAAAGACGCGGAGTTCGGGTGGTGGATCGCAAAACAGATGGGCGAGCTCGACATCGGCCAATCCGTTGCCGTCAAAGAGATGGAAGTCATCGCGGTCGAAGCCATCGAAGGAACCGACCGGGTGATCGAACGGGCGGGTGAGCTCTGCCCACGCGGCGGCTGGACGCTGATCAAGGTAGCCAAACCAAACCAGGACATGCGCTTCGACGTTCCGACAGTGGGCCCCGACACGATCGCCAAGCTCAAGCAACATGGCGCCAAAATGCTCGTCATCGAAGCCGGCAAAACCGTCATTATCGACCGCGACGCCATGACCGCCGCCGCCGAGTCCGCCAGCGTGGTCGTCGTGAGCCAGAAGGACTGATTCGGGACTTCTGAACTGGGTCCGCGGGGTCGGCGGCAGAATGTAGATCCTACGCAATCTCAGCGGGGCAAAACCTTCACCAATTCCACGTTTCGCTTCTCACGCGTCACCGTCACACCCTGTTGCGTAAGCCAGGCGCGTAAATCCTCTTCCGAGAGGTTCCAGTACCCGGAGCCGAATGTGTCAACGTATCGCCGCGAGAGCTCATCCGACTCCGGGAGCACGATCATTCCACTTGTTGCCTCGAGACGATTTAACAGGTGGGTGACGGACTGGAGAGACTTGACCGTCGGATCTTGCTCCCAGTCGATGTCCTCATGGCGGAGAATCCGTTTCCCACTTGCGTGGCCAACAAGCACCTCGCGCTCATCCTGGAAGGTTTCTGTTTTCACGTCCACGAGTTCACACATCGCTTGGGCTATCTCTTTCCATGCCCGGTCGAGGTCCCAGCCGGTGGGGCGCGAGAAGACCACATCCCAGCGTTTTGTGGTGTCAAGCTCCACCTCATAGACCACGCGTGCAGACGACGGAAGCTGTAACGCAAGTCTCAAGACTTCGAGCGTCGACTGGCCTACGATCGTGATGCCTACGGCACCTCCGCCGCTGCGCAACGCATTCCCAGCACCGTCCGGGATCACTGCGGGTCGTATGAGAGTCTGGTAGTAGAAATCCACTTTGATCTGCCCCGCCTCCACCCAAGGCATCCAGATTGGGTCGATGCCCCCTGTGAATGCCCCTAGTCGGGGGAGCGTCGAGCTATCCTTCGTCTCGGGAACTTCCGCCTTCGGTTTGTACGTCCCGTTTACGATCTGCCTTAGCAGCTCCGCGGTGAGATCTTCAGGGCGAGCGTCTAGATCTAGAACGACGATGCCTGACTGGTCGACAACGAGGGTGCGCGGAAGTCCCATAGCATCAAAGCCTCTGATCACGCTTTTGTCGGTGTCCAGGGTGATCCAGCCACTCATCTTGCGTTTTTTAAGGAACTTTTGGATGAGGGCTGGCTCTTCGGAGGTCACCATGAGAAAGCAGACCGGGGCATCCGCCAGCTCCTCAACCAACGCGTTAAGGTGTGGAACCGCACCCAAACACGGCGTGCACCAGGTGGCCCAGAATTCAAGTACGACAACCTTTCCGCGTAGCTTTTCCCAGGTGATCTCGCCGGGCGGCGGGCCCTGGAAAGTGTGTTCAAACTTGATCGCGGGCGCGGGCTGTCCGACGAGCTGGGCATATGTCGATCCTGTCAGCATCATCACGACAATACACATCCACGCAGTCCTACTCATTTTCAAAAACTCCTATAAAAGTAGTTGACCAGGCTCGATTCGCGCGTCGGAAGATGCCTTACAGTCCTGGTCATTCTCTGGCGGAACAGTTCGCACAGCAAGATACGAGGAGCATGCCTCCGGCGTCCCCGCAGTGGTCCGTGCAGGAGAGAAACCGGGTAACATACCAGGCATGATACCGACTATGCCTTTACGGTCAACCTGTTTTCGTTCGTATTGATCCCCCCGTGCAGGGTTGGGATGTGTGACCGGACGGGGACCCAACATGGGTCAAGTTCGCACGGAGAGGATCGACGCGCAGAAAACTGTAGGCTGACGAGTGTCGCGTTCGCTGCACGGGCACTTCAGCGACGCTGCCAGGCATCAGCGGAGTTCACCCGGAATGATGTCGAACGGCGAGCAGTGGCAGTTGCTCGAGTCCTGCACCGACCGACGCGGCGCAACAACACTGCAATAGGCCGCAGACAACTGTCACGCCGATTGCCCGCCAACGGTTGAGCGCAAGCAGCTTGCGACAGCAAGACCAAACAAGTAGTAAAAGGATGACGGGCTGAGCGCAGATCGCTGCTGGGGTAAGGACACCTGAGAATCGGTGCTTCAGTGACGCATCGAGGACGGCCGCGAGGCCCCAGGTCAACGCGCCGAGGAGGACGGCGGGACTGAGAATGGCCGCAAGGTCCGCAGTCCGAAGGATGCCCACCCGCTTGCGAAACACGCGCGTCAAAAAGAAGGCGATGACGAAGGTGGCGAGTGTCATCGATAAAACCTGGATCGCAGGAAGCAGCCAGAGCGTAGAGGCACTTACTTGAAACGTCTTGACCACCGTGTCATACGCAGACCATGCGTGGCCACGTTCCCACAGCAATCGGTGGAAAAACGCAATCCGCTCGAGGATCAGCAGGGCACCATGGGCGCAAATCGAGAGGACGAAGCAGGCCATGAACAATGACCAAGCATTTGCGATCCTTCGGTCTTTCCGCTCGTTGAGGCTTATGAACAGACGGCCTGGGTGAATCCAGACCAGCAGCAGCGTTCGACGGAAGCGCCGGACGATACCGCCGAGCTCCGGTCGCTCCCAGGGAAGCAAATGCGATCGCAAAGTGGGGTTTTCGATGAGCATAGGGTCGAACGGAGACCCACACTCGGGGCAGCGGGGCTCGGTCAGACCGAGCAGGATATATCGGCACCGCGGACAGCGGGGCTGCTCTCGGTTTGGTTGAGACGTCACGGTCATCCGGTTTGGTTCAGACGTCACGGTCATCGTCCAGCACGCCGGCAGCGTCCGCGGCGCGCACGGAAAAAGGGGTCGCATCGGACGCGTATCGTCCATCAAAGGATTCGTGGACGGCCTTGACAAGCTTCGGAATGCTGTCCGATGATGCCAAAACGATGACGCAGCCGCCAAAGCCGCCACCCGTCATCCGGGCACCGTACACTCCGTCGACACTCCGCGCGATGGACACGATGTCGTTCAGCTCGTCGCAGGACACTTCGAAGTCATCGCTTAGCGAAGCGTGCGACTCGTTCATTAATCGACCGAAGGTCGGCAGGTCACTGGACCGAAGGGCTTCGGCCGCCCGTAGCACGCGAGCGTTTTCTGTAACGACATGTGTCACCCGCTGCCTCAGCGTGTCATCCAGATGCTTGGCGCAACTAACGATCTGATCCTCACGGATGTCGCGGAGTGACGCTATCGATGGATATACGTCGGTGATGGCTGCCAAGGCAGCGGCACACTCGCGACGGCGTCGAGGGTATTCGCTCCGAGCAATCGAGTGCCGTACGCCCGTATCGATCACCACAAGCGCGGCGCCGTCGAGTTTGAGCCGTATATGCTCGGTACTCATGCTCTGGCAGTCGATCAACAGGGCGTGCTCAGCTCGGGCGAGGGTGCAGCTGAGTTGGTCCATAATCCCACACGGCGATTTGGCGTATTCCTGCTCAGCTCGGCGACAGAGTGTAGCCAGGGCGACCGGCGAGAGTCTCTTGTCCACGCCTTTGAGCAGAGCCTGGGCGACACCCACCTCCATCGAAGCCGAGCTGCCAAGTCCGGCACCGGGAGGAAGATCCCCACCCAGGTAAAGCTCGAACCCGCGAAGCGGTATGCCGCATTCCTTCAGCAGTGCAACCACACCGACGATGTATTGTGACCAAGATTCGTCAGGCAACGTTGCTACGTCATCCACGAGAATACGGATGCGTTGATCGAGATAAGCGGAATGAACGTCGATGTAAGGTGGATCCACGACCCGCGCAGCAACCAGCACCGAACGGTCAATCGCGATCGGCAATACCCAACCGCCCGTGTAGTCGGTGTGGTCACCGATCAGGTTGACCCGGCCCGGCGATCGCACCACGAAATCGGGCTGATGATCGAAGCACGTGGCGAACTCAGCCGAGATCATCTGCGCGGTCATGGTCTTACCATTACTCTGGTGTCAAGAACTGGTCACCAGGGGCGACGTGACGGCCGTTGACATAATCAGGCCATGTCATGGTCCGTCCCGATGACGGCTTGATCTCGAGAATCTCGATGAACCCGTCCCGCGCCGCCACGTATCGACGCTCGTCGATCGTTCCTGGCGCAACGGTGGGAGTCGAAGGATCCTCTGCCCGGCGGACCCGCACGATGTTCACTTTCTCCGATTTCCCTTCGACAGAACGGTAGCGTGCCAACGCCCCCGGCCACGGGGTCATTCCGTGGATGTGACGGGTGATCTCGACGGCGGGGCGGTCGAACCGGATGTGACCGTCGGCCTTTAGCAGTTTGGGGGCTTTGGTCGCTTCCTTTTCGTTCTGCGGGCTGCCCTCTGGAGTCGCTCCATCCTCGAACAACTCCAGGGCTGCATCGACCGCGTCAACACCGATCGCCGCCAGCCGATCATGAAGCTCACCGGCGGTCTCCTCCGGCATGATCGCCGTCAATCGAGTGACGAGGATCGGTCCGGCGTCCATGCGCTCGACGACCTTGAAGACCGTACAGCCGGTACGCTGTTCACCGCGGAGGATGGCCCAGTTGATGGGGGCAGCTCCGCGGTATTTGGGCAGCAACGACGCGTGCAAATTGATACATCCGGCGGGCATCGCGCTGAGCAACTCGGGGCCGAGCTTCTGGCCGAATGCGACAACCAGCCCGAGCCGGGCATCCAGGGACCGGACTCTGGAGGCCACGTCCGGTGAGTTTACGTCGGCCACCTCGATCGCCTCGAGATTCAGCTCTTTGGCGGCCTGGCCAACCGGAGTGGGAGTTGTGCGACGGCCTCGCCCGCTCGGGCGCGAAGGTTGGGTAATGACAAGTGCCACATCGTGCGTACCCTGGGCGAGATGTTTGAGGCTCGGGACCGCAAACTCGCCAGAACCTAAGAAGATGATGCGCATCGGGTCTTTTGCCTGCGTCGACGAGACTGCTCGTAATCCGTCCGGAGCTGTTTGATGATCCGGCGGTTGGAGATCTCATCGCTTGCAGACATATTGTCGGTTATGAGTCTTCCGTCAAGGTGGGCCGACTCATGTTGCCAGATTCGGGCTAAGAGGCCCTCTCCGGTCCGTTCCAGCGGCTGCCCGTCGGTGTCCTGCATCCTGATCACGGCGCGCTGGGCACGGCGCATGGTGATACTGACCCCGGGGATCGAGAGGCAGCCCTCTTCCTTCTCCTCAGCGCCGGTCAACTCGACAAACTGCGGGTTGACGCACACCATGTCGTCTTTCGGTTCGCCGGTAGGGTTGCAGACGAACAGGCGGATGAGGATGCCCACTTGGGGAGCAGCCAATCCCACGCCGCCGCCATCCTTCATGAGGGCGAGCATCCGATCCGTGAGCGCTTTCAGGCCGGGCCCGAACTCCGTCACCGGTGCGCAGACCTTCTTGAGGATAGGGTCTGGGAAAAGCACCACAGACAGCTTATCCAGATCGGGCAATTTCATCAGTTTGGCGCCCCTTTGCGTCTCTCCGGGAGGCCTCGACGCGAGCCAGCCGCGTCGAGCCCGATGCCTGACGTTGTCCGGTGCCAAGGTCAGCGGGTCCACGACCCACCGCGCAGGGCAATCGAGCTTGAGACACTCATTCTGGGAGGCCGCCCCCGGGTACGACCCAGCTTGACACTGTCAGTACCTGCGATAGTATCGTACGTCTGGCGTCTGTAAAGAGTTCTCCGGTCCGAATAGCGAACTCGTGCGTTAGTCGGACGATATTGGCATCTTTATCGGGTGTTAAGGGGCTCCGGCGTGCGGCGCGGGGAATGGCTGCGTCGCGGGCGGGGTTATCCGTACAGTTGATCTGTCGGGTTCCATGGCCAAGAACAAGAACGACGACGCGTCCGCAACAAGCGATCCCAACGGGCGGCTGCTGACGAGCCCGGAGGATCGGGCCAAGGCTCTTCAATGGTTCGAGCGGGCTCGAGAGCTGGGTGAGAAACGGCAGTTCGACTACGCCATCGAATACTACGTCAACGGGCTCGAGTTTTGGCCTGACGCGGTCGACGAAGCCTGCAAGCCGCTCCATGGATGCGGTGTTGCTCGAAGGCAGACAGGTGGGAAGAAGCCTCGTCTGAAGGACTCCATGAAGCGGTCCATGAACGATAAGGACCCCCGGAAGGCCTTCCTCAACGCCGTTTGGCTCTTTGGCCATGACCCCGAGAACATCTCATACATTGAAGGTGTTGCGCGGAACGCCAGCCGTCTCCGGGCGGAGGACGCAGCCAGGTGGGCCGCTGGCGTCTGCGTGCGAGCAATCGAGCAAGCACCCAAGGTGCATCCCAAGCAGTTTCAGGCGGTTGCCGGTCTGCTCGAGGAGCTGGGTGACCGGGCGGCGGAACGCAACGAGGGTCCATTCGCGGTGGAAGCCTATCGCATGGGGGTGGATACCCTCAACGCCCTGCGTCGCCGGGTGCCGCGCGATGACACGCTCGAAGTCGCGCTGAAGAATCTGTCCAGCAAGCTCACCATTCTCAAGGGTAAGTATGAGAAGGGCGACTCGTTCCGCGACAGTATTCTCGATACCGAGGAGCAAAAGGACCTCCACGATGAGCAGCGATCGGTCCAAAGTGCTGAGCGTGTCGCTGAGTTGATCGCCAAAGCCGAGGCGAGGTTCAAGGAGGAACCGGACAATGCAGAGGCCCTAAAGGCTTTCGTCGACCTGCTTTGTCGCCGCGAGCAAGACGAGGAGGAGACACGGGCGATAGGCATCCTACTTCGTGAGTATGAGCGCACCGAAAACTACCGCTGGAAGCATCTCGCTGATGACGTCCGCATGAAGCAGCTCGGGCGCAAAGAGCGCGAGCTTCGCACAGTGGGCGATCAAGACGCACTCAAGGAACATCGGGTCGCTCGTCTCCGCTTTGAGCTGGCCGTGTTCAAAGAACGGCACGAACGATATCCCACCGACAACCGTGTGCGTTTTGAATACGGTGTGAGGAATTTTCTGGCCGGGCGATTCGACGACGCCATCCCGCTCTTCCAGACAGCCAGGAACGATCCCAAGAACCGGGCCGCCTGCGGGCTGTACATGGGCCGGTGCTTCTTCCGAAAGGGATATCACGATCAGGCGATCGCCGCCCTGGAGCAGGCCCTGGGCGAGCGTGAGCGCCGCGATGACGAGCTCGGGAAGGGGATGCTCTACTGGTTGGGGCGGGCTCAGGAGGCCTCTGGGCAAATGGAGAACGCCCGGAAAACCTACGGCAAAGTCCTCCAGATGGACTACAACTATAGCGACGTTCGTGCTAGACTGGACAATCTACCGCAGCAGCAGGGCTAGCAATCGGACGCGCTGGCAGGGGTTTACCGAACGGAGAGAGCAACGTGGCGAATACGGCTTCGGCTAAGAAACGAATCAAACAAAACGAGCGTAATCGGACGCGGAATCGCACCCGCAAGTCCGTGGTCAAGACAACGACGCGCAAGTTCCTCGACGCGATCCGGGACGGTGATCTTCAGCGTGCCCAGGAGACCTTCGTTCTTGTGCAAAAACGTCTGGATCAGGTGGGGGCAAGGGGTACCCTCCATCGCAACACCGTGGCTCGCCGAAAGTCTCGGCTTGCCAAGCGACTCAATGCCGCGCTGGCGACAGCGAAAACCGAGTAGCATCGCGTCGAGCCACTACCCTCGAGCAGCGCCACAGCATCGTCTCGCTGCTCGCGTTGTGCCGTTGACCGATGTCAGATGTGTGGGATCCGCTTCGCGGACCATCGTTGATTCGAGTACCGTCGTTCTGGTCCGCATGGTGGACGTTGCGAGACGGTAGCTCTTAGTCCTTTGTTACCATTTCCATGGGTGAGCCTGATTCTCAATCCTACGTTTCCCGCGGTGGTGAGAAGCTTGCAGTTGCGCTCGATCATTTCGGCATAGACATCTCCGGCTGCGTCTGCGCCGATCTAGGTAGTCACATCGGTGGATTCGTGGACTGTCTGTTGCAGCACGGGGCCGCGAAGGTGTACTCCGTTGACACCTGCTATGGTACGCTTGCGTGGAAGCTGCGGCGTGATCCGTGCGTCGTCGTGCTCGAGCGTACAAACGCGATGCACGTCTCACTACCGGAATCCGTCGACTTGGCCACAATCGACGTCGGCTGGACACCGCAAGCCAAGATCTTGCCCAACGTTGCGAGCCTTCTTCGACCGGACGGACAGGTGGTCACTTTGGTCCAACCGCAATACGAAGCCAGTGCAAGTGCCGGCGCACGGCCCGATGAGACGTCCCCCCTCGGTGCCGGGGGCGCGACTTCCGTCCCATCCCCTGCGGATAAGGAGGGCGACGCCTCGCCGGCCAAGGGCGAAGACAGGGGGATCGGAAGAGGAAGCAAGACGGAGCGTGCCCAAACTGAACCCGTTCTCTCCGACAAAACCGCCGAGCAGGTTGTGGACCGCGTCCTCCGCCGGATCGAAGGCCTCGGCTGGACAGTTCGAGAC